>CALMOE010000001.1 GCA_937871715.1 uncultured Geobacter sp.
TGTTCCTGGTTCTACAGCTCCAGGCCGAGGCGTTTCATCTTCTCCACCAGGGTGGTGCGGTTCATCTTGAGGAGGGCGGCGGTCCTCGCCTTGACGTGGTCGGTGCGGGCCAGTGCCCTGGATATGATCAGCGTCTCTATCTCGCTGATGGTGGCGGCGAAGTCCAGGCCGGTGTCGTCCAGGTCGTAGGAGAAGGATAGCCTGTTGGCGTTCTGCTTGACGATGCTCTCCGGGAGTTCGGCCAGGGTGATGGTCTCGCTCTCGGTAAGAGCCACCAGCCGCTCGACGGCGTTCTCCAGCTCCCGAACGTTGCCCGGCCATGGGTAACCCTCCAGCGATTCCAGCGCCTGGCGGCTGATCCCCATCTCGCCGCGGTTCATCTCCCTGCAGTACTTGGCGAGGAAGTGGCGCGTCAGGGGGACGATATCCTCCCTCCTCTCCCTCAAGGGGGGGACGATCAGGGGGATGACGTTCAGTCGGTAGAAGAGGTCCTCCCGGAAACGGCTGTTTTTAACCTCCTCCTCAAGGGAGAGGTTTGTGGCGGCGATCACCCGCACGTCCAGCTTGACGGTGGAGTTGGAGCCGACCCGCTCTATCTCCTGCTCCTGCAGCACCCTGAGGAGCTTGATCTGCAGGTGCAGCGGCATGGTGCCGATCTCGTCGAGGAAGATGGTCCCCCTGTTGGCGCTTTCGAACTTCCCCATCTTCTCCTTCATCGCCCCGGTGAAGGCCCCCTTGGCATGGCCGAAAAGTTCGCTCTCCAGCAGGGTCTCCGGGATTGCCCCGCAGTGGACGGCGACGAACGGCTTGTCATGGCGCGGGCTGTTGAAGTGGATGGACTTGGCGACGATCTCCTTGCCAGTCCCCGACTCCCCCATGATGAGCACGGTGGAGTCGGTCTTGACGATCCGCTGCATGAGGCGGAAGACGTTCTGCATCGCCGGCGAGTTGCCGATGATGTTGGCAAAGCTGAACTTCTCCCTGAGCTGTTTCCTCAGGTAGATGTTTTCCGACATGAGCCGGCGCTTCTCCATGGCCTTGGCCAGGATGATGCGCAGCTCCTCCATGTTGAGCGGCTTGGTGATGTAGTCGAAGGCCCCCTCTTTCATGGCGCTGACCGCCGTCTCTGCCGAGGCGTGGCCGGTGATGAGGATCACTTCGGTGGCAGGTGAGTACTGCTTGATCTGCTTGAGGATGTCGATGCCGCTGCAGTCTGGGAGGCGCAGGTCGGTAACCACCAGGTCGAACTGCTCCGCGGCCAGCCTCTGGCGCGCCTCGTGGCCGCTCCCAGCGCCGGTTACGTTGTAGCTCCCCCTGAGGAGCAGAGAGAGTGCCTGGCGGCTAGACTCCTCGTCATCAATCAGCAGAATGCTGTCCTTATCCTTCATGCTCCCCCCTGTTGCTGTTATTAGCATGTTTTACTCATTCGTGACAAGTCCGCATGTTGACGTCGCCTCCTTGGGAGAAGCTGGCCCAGGCGGCCAAGATCCTTGCCGAACAGTCCTCCTCCCCGCAGCTACGCTAGTAGTGTACTTAGGGAACGGTTCTTCTGCAGCGACAACTGGCGAATTCCATTGCGGACAGAAATAGAAATCTGCTATACAATAATGACATCAATAAGTGATAGCGGGAGCGTCAATCATGAGAAACATCGTTCCATGCACCCTTCGACTGGAAGAGGAAATCTACACGCGAATCAAGGAGATTGCTCGGGAGCGACACACGTCGTTTACAGCCTTCGTGCAGGGGGTGCTTGCCGATGTGCTGAAAAAGGAGGAGCAAAAAGCCCTTTACGACGCCTTCTCTTTGGCAGGTGAGGAGGCGGATGTCGATTTTGCCTCATATGCCCAGGAAGAGGTAGTGAAGCGTCATGAATAAACAGCCGAGACGCGGCGAAATCTGGCTTCTCGACTGGTCCCCCTCACGAGGTTCAGAGCAGGCCGGCTTTCGTCCGGCACTGATAATCCAGACCGATTCCGCCAACAGCAATCCCGGCTATCCGAATACCATTGTGCTGGCGATCAGCACCAAGGGGAAACCGGTCCCTTTCCATGTATCCCTTCAGCCGGGTCGTGGTAACGGCCTGTCAGAAGCGTCATTCGTCAAGTGTGAACAGGTGTTGACAGTCGCCAAAGAGCGCCTCGTGAAGAAGTTGGGACGCATCGGAGACAAAGAGCTGCAACAGGTCGGGCAGGCAGTCATGCTGGTGCTGGATCTCTGTTAGAAAACCCTGGCTGTGCCGCTCCTGAATCTTGCAGTACCTTCAGTTATGGATATACTGGATGGTATCTGATTAAAGGAGGAATCGACAGCCATGCTATCAGCCCAAATGTACGCCGCACTCAACACCCACATGAACACCGAACTCTATTCGGCCTATCTCTATCTCAACATGTCCTCCGCAGCCAATGCCATGGGGCTCAAGGGGACCGCCAACTGGTTCAACGTCCAGTACCAGGAGGAGATGGTCCACTTCATGAAATTCTACGCCTACATCAATAGCCAGGGGGAGCAGGCGGCCATCGGCCAGATGAACGCCCCCAGCAGCCAGTTCGCCTCCTTCCTGGGAATGTTCGAGGAGACCCTCAGGCACGAGCAGTACATAACTTCCTGCATTTACAACCTCACCGAACTGTCGGTGCAGGAGAAGGATCACGCCACCCAGATCTTCCTCCAGTGGTTCGTAACCGAGCAGATCGAGGAGGAGGAGAACGACCGGGAGATCATCGGCAAGCTGAAGATGATCGGCGACAACGGCTACGGTCAGCTGATGCTGGACAGTGAGCTGGGGGCGAGGGTCTTCACGCCGCCGCCGGCAACTGCTGCGTGAAGCTGAAGCTGTGCGAGAACAACCGCTGGAGTGTCGATGTGGCCAGGATGGTCGAGAAGGAGTTCCACAGGCTGAAGGTGCAGATCGTCCCCTGTCTGCGCAAGTGCGGCCCCTGCGCCGAGATGCTGGTGGCATCCCTCGACGGCGAGACCCTGAGGGCCAGGTATGGGGATGACCTGCTCCGGCAACTGCGCCAGATGGGGCTTAAATGAAAACGGCCCGGAGAGGTCTCTCCGGGCCGTTGCTTTTGCGTGCTTCTGACGATTTAGAGGAGGATCTCAACCTTGGTATCTTTGCGCAGCTTGGTGACGAAGTCGAAAACCGCCTTCTGGGTCTTCTGCCCCTTGATATAGGTGGCGATCTTCTCCTTCAGCTCCTCCAGCTTGGGGGCCTCACCCTCCTTCTTGTCGGTCAGCTTGATGATATGGTAGCCGAATTGGGTCTCGACCACTTCGCTGATCTCCCCCGGCTTCATGGCGAAGGCGGCCTTTTCGAACTCGGGGACCATCTGCCCCTTGCCGAAATAGCCCAGATCCCCCCCCTGCTCCTTGCTGGGGCAGGTGGAGCTGGCCTTGGCAGCCTCGGCGAACTCCTTGCCGGCCCTCAGCTCCTTGAGCAGGGCCTCGGCCTTGTCCCTGGCCTGCTTCTTCTCCTCGGCAGAGGCCGAGGCTTCGACGCCGATGAGGATGTGGCTGGCCTTGACCTGGGGCTGCTCCTTCAGCTTCTCCCTGTTGTCGTTGTAGAAGCTCTTCACCTCATCGTCGCTGGCGGTGATGGTGGGGACGATCTTCATCTCGATGTAGTTGCCGATGACGATGTCCTTCCTGGTGATCTCGACCAAGTCCTTTTCCGATACATTGGCCTCCTTCATGGCTGCCTCGAACTCGGCCGGTGAGCCGAACTTGCTCTTGTTCTGGGCGATCTTGAAGTCGATCTGCTTCTCCAGGTCTTCGGGTGGGGTCTTCATCCCCTCCTGGTAGAGTAGCTCGGCGAAGATCAGCTGGTCGAGGGCGGCGCTCTCCGCCTGCTTCCTGCTCTCCGGAGTCTCCCCCACCTGCAGGCGGTTCTGGGCAGCGAGGACGATCAGTGCCCTGTCAAGCTCCGCCCGGGAGATGGTGGCCTTTCCTATCCTGGCCACCGGGTCGGTCGGGGCCTTAGTCTGTTTGCTTTCTGCTTTTGCCCCCTCTTTCGGTGAGGTCGGCTCCTCGGCGGCAACGGCCACCGAGGCCGCACTCCCCAGGGCTAGTGACAGCATGATGGTCAGGGCAGCGGATCGGATGTTCATCGGTGTGTCTCCTTCTCGGGATGGATTAGCTCGGGAAATACTACCATACAACCTGCCCGGCAGCAAAGGAGATACTTGCGCACCCCGTGATGCTGAAACGGTAATTTAAAATGGAAGTATACTGTTGACATAGTCGACGGAATTTGTTTCTATTGCCATGTCGGTAAAGTGATATAAGTATCTAGAATAACTGAATTTTTTTAGTGTAACTAAAAAGTTTACCGAGGGTTTAGTTGTTTTATTTTGCGTAAATAATGGGGGTAGAAAATGGAGAAGAAACGTTTCAGGAAGATCATGGCAGCCAACCGGGGGGAGATTGCCATCCGCATTTTCCGCGCCTGTACCGAGCTTGGTATCGGCACGGTGGCCATCTACTCGGAGGAGGACAAGCTCTCCCTGCATCGCTACAAGGCCGACGAGGCCTACCAGGTGGGGAAGGGTAAGGCCCCCATCGACGCCTACCTGGGGATGGACGAGATCATCGCCCTTGCCATCAAGGCAGATGTGGATGCCATCCACCCCGGCTACGGCTTCCTGGCGGAGAATGCCGAGTTCGCCGAGAAGTGCGAGGCCGCCGGCATTACCTTCATCGGTCCCACT
This sequence comes from uncultured Geobacter sp., assembly GCA_937871715.1. Taxonomy (GTDB): domain Bacteria; phylum Desulfobacterota; class Desulfuromonadia; order Geobacterales; family DSM-12255; genus CALMBF01. The sequence goes on from CALMOE010000001.1 coordinate 4,716, forward strand.
GCCGAGATGATGCGCGCCCTGGGGGACAAGGTGGCCGGCCGCAAGGCGGCCATTGCCGCCGGGGTGCAGGTGGTGCCGGGGACCGAGGATCCCATCGAGAGGGAGGAGGATGCCCTCAGGTTCGCCAAGGAGAACGGCTACCCGATCATCATCAAGGCTTCCGCCGGCGGCGGCGGCCGGGGGATGAGGGTTGCCAGGAACAAGAAGGAGCTCATCGAGGGGCTGGCCAGCGCCTCCAGTGAGGCCAGGGCATCTTTCGGCAACGCCGCCGTCTTCCTGGAGCGCTACATCGAAAATCCAAAGCATATCGAGGTGCAGGTGCTGGGTGACAACCATGGCAACCTGGTGCATTTCTTCGAGCGGGACTGTTCGGTGCAGCGCCGCCACCAGAAGGTTGTGGAGTTCGCCCCCTCCCTCTGTCTCACCCAGACCCAGCGAGAGGAGCTCTGCACTGCGGCCCTGAAGATCGCCGGCCATGTGAAGTACCGCAATGCAGGCACCATCGAATTCCTGGTGGACGGGGAGAACCGGCACTACTTCATCGAGATGAACCCGCGCATCCAGGTGGAGCACACCGTCACCGAGATGATCACCGGCCGCAACCTGGTGCAGAACCAGATACTGGTGGCCTCCGGGCACAAGCTCTCCGACCCGGAGATCAATATCCCCTCCCAGTCGGCCATCGACATGCGGGGCTACGCCATCCAGTGCCGCATCACCACCGAGGACCCGGCCAACAACTTCGCCCCGGACTTCGGCACCCTGACCACCTACCGCTCCGCGGCCGGATTCGGCGTCCGCCTCGACGCCGGCAACGCCTTCACCGGTGCCAAGATCACCCCCCACTACGACTCCCTGCTGGTCAAGGTCAGCTCCTGGGGGCTCTCCTTCGCCGAGGCTGCCCACATCATGTACCGCTCCCTGCAGGAGTTCCGCGTCCGGGGGGTGAAGACCAACATCGGCTTCCTGGAGAACGTGGTCACTCACCCGGTATTCCTCCACGGCAAGTGCGACACCTCCTTCATCGACAAGCATCCCGAGCTGCTCCGCTTCAGGGAGAAGAAGGACCGGGCCAGCAAGGTCCTCTCCTTCCTCGGGGACGTCATCGTCAACGGCTCCCCCGGGGTGGCCAAGCCCCTCAAGTCCGCCGAGCTGATCGAGGCCAGGGTGCCGGAGATCGACTTCACCAAGCCACGCCCGGCGGGGAGCAAGGACCTGTTCATGAAGCTCGGCCCCGAGGGGCTCTCCAAGTGGATCCTGGAGCAGAAGAAGCTCCTCATCACCGACACCACCATGCGGGACGCCCATCAGTCCAACCTGGCCACCAGGGTGCGGACCTACGACATCCTCAAGATCGCCGAGCCCACATCCTACCTGGGGGCCGAGCTCTTCTCCCTGGAGTGCTGGGGGGGGGCGACCTTTGACGTCTCCATGCGCTTCCTCAAGGAAGATCCCTGGCAGAGGCTGCACAAGCTCTCCGAGGCGGTCCCCAACATCCTTTTCCAGATGCTGCTAAGGGGGTCCAACGCCGTCGGCTACACCAACTACCCGGACAACGTGGTGCAGAAGTTCGTCGAGGAGGCGGCCAACTCCGGGGTGGACATCTTCCGCATCTTCGACTCCCTCAACTGGACCACCGGCATGAAGGTGGCCATGGAGGCGGTACGCAAGTCCGGCAAGATCTGCGAGGCGGCAATCTGCTACACCGGCGACATCACCGACCCGAAGCGGGACAAGTACCCCCTTGAATACTACGTGGGGATGGCCAAGGAGCTGGAGAAGATGGGTGCCCACATCCTGGCCATCAAGGACATGGCCGGCCTCTTGAAGCCCTTTGCCGGCTACAAGCTGGTCAAGGCTCTGAAGGAGAACGTGGGGATCCCGATCCACCTCCATACCCACGATACATCCTCCAATGCCGGCGCCATGCTCCTCATGGCCGCCGAGGCCGGGGTGGACATCGTCGACGCTGCCCTATCCTCCCTCTCCGGCCTGACCGCCCAGCCGAACCTGAACGCCCTGGTGTCGGCCCTGGAGGGGACGGAGCGGGACCCGCTAGTCAACGCCGCAGGGCTGCAGCAGCTCTCCAACTACTGGGAGACTGTGCGGGACTATTACGCCCCCTTCGAGTCGGGGCTGAAGAGCGGCACCGCCGAGGTCTATCACCACGAGATCCCCGGTGGGCAGTACTCCAACTACAAGCCCCAGGTGGCCGGCCTCGGTCTCCTCGATCGCTGGGAGGAGTGCAAGGAGATGTACCGCAAGGTGAACATGATGTTCGGCGACATAGTCAAGGTCACCCCCTCCTCCAAGGTTGTGGGGGACATGGCCATGTTCCTGGTGAAGAACAACCTGCAGCCCGAGGATGTCTTCACCTCCAAGGAGGAGCTGGCCTTCCCCGAGTCGGTGGTGGGGATGTTCAAGGGGATGCTCGGCCAGCCGTACCAGGGGTGGCCACAGGATCTGCAGAAGATCATCCTCAAGGGGCAGGAGCCGATAACCTGCCGCCCAGGCGAGCTGCTTGAGCCGGCAGACTTCGATGAGGAGCGCCTCAAGCTGGAGGAGCGTCTCGGCCACAGGGTCGATGACAAGGCGCTGGTCTCAGCCATCCTCTACCCCAACGTCTACCCCGAGTTCGACCGGCACCGCCAGGATTACTCGGACACCTCGGTCATCCCGACGCCGATCTTCTTCTACGGGCTGGAGCCGGGCCAGGAGACCTCCCTGGACATCGAGGCAGGCAAGACACTTATCATCAAGCTGAACGCCATCGGCAAGGTGCAGCCCGACGGCACGCGCCAGGTCTACTTCGAGCTGAACGGCAACGCCCGCTCAGTTACCGTCCGCGACCAGTCGATCCAGAGCGACGAGGCCGCCAGGGAGAAGGCTGACAAGGGGAATCCGGCCCATGTCGGCGCCCCCATGCCGGGGAAGGTGCTGAAAGTAAACGTCAAGGCCGGCGACGCGGTCAAGGCAGGCGACGTCCTGATGGTGACCGAGGCGATGAAGATGGAGACCAACATCAAGGCCAAGGCGGACGGCACCGTAGGGGAGGTGAAGTTCAAGGAGGGGGATAAGGTGGAAAAAGAAGACCTGGTCATCGTCATGGCATAATGGAACGGTTCTTTTCCGCCCTGGCCTCGTCTATCTTCGGGGTTGCTTGTGCGGCATAGCGCTGCTACGCCTCCGCGCAACCCCTTGATAGCCAAACCCAGGACGAAAAACTCCTCGTTCCATGGTTGAGTCAAAAGCAGAACGCCCCGCTCCGGTAATCCGGGCGGGGCGTTTCAGTTGACTGTCTGCAGCGGCGGCTAGTCGTCCTGGGGCTTGTTGCCGTGGCACTGGCTGCAGTGGCGGGTGGGGCCGGCCCCCTCCTTGGTGTGGCAGCCTATGCAGAGCTTGTGCGCCTTCTCCTTGTTGATGCCGAAGGGGCGGGGGGGGCCTTCGTGGCAATCTTTACAGGGGTACATCCCCATGTGCTTTGAGTGGTTGAAATCCACATCGCCGTTGTATGCCTTGAACACCTTGGCATCGGCAACAGTATTGAGCATGAGCATGGCGAGGGCCGGGTAGATTATCCGTTTCATCTGGTACTCCGCTTAGTTTTGTGTCATCAGGCAATTTTATACGTCAGGGGGGAGGAAATCTCCAGAAAAATCTGCGCTGGATCAGCTTATGATCCCCAACTCAAGTGCAGCCTCCCTGAGAAATGCGGCTATCCGCGTTGCGCTGTCCATGGAGAGGGCCCGGTCCGCTATCTCCCTCGCCTTCTGCAGGGTGGTGCTGCGCAGCACCTGCTTTACCAGAGGGATTGAGGGGGAGGCCATGCTCAGGTCGTTTATCCCCAGGCCGACGAGGAGGAGGGCGCTCAGGGGGTCAGATGCCATCTCCCCGCAGAGGGAGACCGGGATGCCGCTTTCGTGGGCGGCATCTGCCACCTGGCGGATGGAGTGGAGCACGGCGGGGTGGTAGGGGGTATAGTACCCCTTCACCTTGGGGTTGTTCCGGTCCGCCGCCAGGGTGTACTGGATCAGGTCGTTTGTGCCGATGCTGAAGAAGTCCGCCGATTTCGCCAGGATTGGGGCGATCTGCACCGCAGCCGGCAGCTCCACCATGATCCCCACCGGAATGGAGTCATTGAAGGGGATAGCGGCGCGTAAGAGCTCCTCCTTCACTTCGGCGAAGATCTCACCGGTCATTTCCAGCTCCTCCACCCCGGAGATCATGGGGAGCATGATGCGGGCGTCGTGGCCGACGGAGGCCATGAGGATGGCCGCCAGCTGTTCGCGAAAGATGTCGCGGCACTCCAGGGAGATCCGGATGGCCCTCCACCCCATGAAGGGGTTCTCCTCCGCAGGGTGGCTGAAGTAGGGGAGACCCTTGTCCCCGCCGATATCCAGGGTGCGGATGGTCACCGGCATGCCTGCAAACCCCTCCAGTATCTTGGCGTAGAGGGCAGCCTGCTCGTGGCGGTTGGGGAAGCTCTTGCGCGCCATGTAGGGGAACTCGGTGCGGTAGAGTCCGATCCCCTCGGCGCCGTTCTCCCTGGCGACGCGGATGTCGCTGATCAGGCCGATGTTGGCCTTGAGGGAGACTCTAGTGCCGTCGATGGTGACTGCCGGCAGCTCCTGCAGCTCTGCCAGCTCCCGCCTCTTCTGGCCGTAGTCCCGTTTGAGGCGCAGGTATTCGGTCCTGATGAGCTGGCCCGGATTGATGTAGACGTGGCCGCTGTTGCCGTCGATTATCAGCTCGTCCGTGAGGGCCAGGTGGTGCGTTATCCCCTCCACGCCGACGACCGCAGGGATCCCCAGGGAACGGGCCATGATGGCGGCGTGGGAGTTGACATCCCCCTTCTCCGTGACTATGCCGAGGATCTTCTCAGGCTCCAGGGTTGCCAGGTCGGATGGGAGGATCTCAGCCGCCACCAAAAGACGCTTCTCCCCCAGCAGCGGGGCTTCGCCTTCATGACCGTTCAGGGCGTCAAGCAGGCGGCGTCCGATATCTTCCATGTCCGCCGAGCGGCTCTGCAGGTAGGGGTCTTCCATCCTGGAGAAGGCGGCGACGTAGAAGTTTACCACCTCCTGCACCGCTCTGGGGGCGCCGTACTCCTGATCGATCAGATCCCTGATCTTGGCGAGGAATCCCCTGTCCTCCAGAATCATCAAATGGGTGTGGAAGATGGCCGCATCCTCTGCGGAGATGGTCTCCGCCACCCGCTTCTCCATGTAGAGGGTCTGGATGCGCACCTTCTCCAGGGCAAGCTGCAGCCGATTGTGCTCCTCCTCGGTGGGCAGGACCGCCTCGACGATGCTCCTCTCCAGGAGGCTGCGCCTGCTGAGGATGTAGATGCCGCCGATGGCGAAGCCTGAGGAGACGCCGGTGCCGTGGAGCGCCATGGGTGCTCTGCCGGTCTCTCCGGGTAGGAGGTCGCCGCCGGGGAGCTCCATGCCGTGGATGCGCTGCAGCTCCTCCTCCAGCCTGGCCCGCTCCTCGTCCTTGATTCTGATGGAGTCGAGGAGCTTGGCGTTGATGACGATGCTGGAGATCTGGTAGGCGATGGTGGAGAGGGTGCTGATCTCTGTGCCGGTGTAGATCCTCGGCTCCCGGTGCTGGACGACGATTACCCCCACCGGTGACTTCCGCTCGAACATGGGTATGCCGAGGAAGGAGTGGTAGCGCTCCTCCTTGGTCTCCCGGAAGTACTTGTAGCGGGGGTGCTCGTGGGCGTTCTCCAGGCTGACCACTCCACGCTGCTCAATCACCAGGCCGGTGAGACCCTCGGAGGTCTTCATGGCAATCTTCCCCACCGAAGCTCGGGATAGCCCCTTGCTGGACTTGAGGCGGAGGGTCTCGCCGTCGTCGTCCAGGAGGTAGATGGAGCAGACGTCCGACTCCATCCGCCTGGCAACCAGGTTGACGATGTTGTCCAGGGTCTCCTGCATGTCGTGGGAGTGGAGGATCAGGGTGCTGATGTCTTCCAGGGTGCGAAGTCCCAGGGATTCCGGCCGGTCTGGCATGGTGCGTCCTTGCTTGGGGTAAATGACTCCCAGTATAAATGATTTGCCGCGGAAGGGAAGAGCGGATGGATGATTTAGGGGTGATAATTGCACTCCCCTGTGCTATAAAGCTGGCGAGGCGGAGCCAAAACCGTGATCAGAAAAGCCCTGGGGGTGGAGGAGAGAGATGAGCACAGCTTTTGAAGAGAAACTGGAGAGGGTCATTGCCGCCATCGAGTCGGCCGATTTTGCCAAGGCAGCCGCCGCTGCCAGGGAGTGCATCGCCGCCGAGCCTGACAACCCCGAGGGGCACTTCTACCTGGGGGAGGCGCTTGCCGGCGCTGAGAAGCCGGAGGAGGCTATCTCGGCCTATCAGGCCGGCCTGAAGCTGGCGCCGGAGGATACGGATGCATTGACCGCCCTTGGGGACATCTACTTCGAGCTGGGAAGGCACAAGGACGCACTCAAGACTTACGAGAAGATCGTGGCCATAGATCCACGCGATGCCGACGGTTTCGTCAACATCGGCCTGGTGTACAACAGCATGGAGAGGGCCGAGGAGGCCATCAAGGCATATGAGACCGCCCTCCGCTTGGACCCGGAGAACGTCTTCGCCTACAACGCCATGGGTGACGCCTGGTACGGCCTGGGTAACCGGGAGAAGGCGATCGAGGCCTTCAACAAAGGGATTGCCGTGGACCCGGGCGACGCCGCCGCCCACTTCAATCTCGGCGAGCTCTACTACGACCTTGGGGAGCACGACGCCGCCGAGAAGGAGTGTCTGGAGGCGATCCGCATCGACCCGGAGTTCACCCTTGCCTACCTGACCCTGGGGAGTCTGCACATGGACCGGGAGCATCTCTCCGAGGCGGTCAGGTACCTGAAGCTCTATTTGCAGCACGAAAAGTCCCCCCAGGCCAAGGATATGATCGAAGAGGTCAAGGCTGTGCTGGACGGGCTCAAGGAGGAGCTTGCGGAGAACTAGGCTGGAAACCGTCAGTTAACCTGGGTAGACCGGGGACTCTACCTCCGTAAAATCTGCAATTGCGGCCAAATGTTCCCCCTGCATTCCTTTGCTGTCATGCAGGGTCTTTCTCCGGTAGCCGACGCGTCCATTTCGTCGCACATTTTACTCCGGGATAGCCCCCCGGATTCCCGGGAAGTTTGGCAACAATTGCGGGCAAGAGGAAACAAGGAACTGAAAATAAAACCGGGGCGTCGATTATGACGCCCTTTTCCATTTGGGGACCTGGAGTATACGATGCGCTATCCGTCGACAATAAATCTGCCGTTCAATTATGCAGTCATTCGCGAGGGGTTTACCCCGCTGCGCCCCGGTGACAGCATTCCGGACGGACCGGGGTGGTGGCTCCCCATCCAGGGGAATGCCCTGGTGGTCCTGCCGGACGGGGAGGGGGTCCGCCTGCATCAAGGTGAATTGCCCGGCTGGCTCGCAGGGGGGCGGGAGCCGCTCTGCATCGGAACCTGGCGTGGGGAGCCGCTCCGGGCTGTTTCCGTGGGGAGCAAGATCTCCATTCCTGGCCCGTGGCAGATTGAGGCTTTCAACGCCGTAGAAGAGCGTCTGGATGACCTGCTGCTGACCCTGGGGGGGATGGGGATGCAGATCCTCCACTGGCAGAAGAAGAGCCGCTTCTGCTCCATCTGCGGAGAAAAGCTCGTCCCGATAGTGGGGAGCTGGGGACGACGCTGTTCCGGCTGCGGTCACGACCACTTTCCCGCCATCCACCCCTGCAGCATCGTCCTGGTGCGCCGGGGGGAGGAGTTCCTCATGGCGCGCAAGAGGGAGTGGCCCCCCGGTCGCTACGGCCTGGTTGCCGGCTTCCTCGATTTCGGCGAATCCCTGGAGGAGTGTGCCGCCAGGGAGGTGCTGGAGGAGACCGGCATCATGGTGGAGAACGTCCGCTACGTGGGGAGCCAGTGCTGGCCCTTCCCCAGCCAGCTGATGGCCGGCTTCGTCGCCGACTATGCCGGAGGGGAGATCCGGGTAGAAGAGCATGAGCTGGAGGATGCCCGCTGGTTCACCGCCGACGCCCCGCCGGCCGGCATCCCGCCACGGCGCAGCATCGCCAGGTGGATCATCGACAGATACATGCTCGGCGGGGAGTGGTGAAATGGGGGGACGTATGCAGATTGATCAGTCTGACCTGAACTATGGGGACTTCTGCGAGATGGTGACCGCTTACCGCCGGATGGCGGTGATCAAGGCGGCGGTGGATTGCGGTATCATCGATGGCGTTGCCGGGGGCGCCTGCACGCTGGAGCGGCTGCTGCTGATCACCGGGATGAAGGCGGCCGAGGGTGAGCGGTTCGTCAGGCTGCTGGTGAGCTCCGGAATTCTCCATGAGCACGAAGGGCTTCTCCACCTCTCTCCGTTTTCCGCCGCCTATCTGCAGCGGGAGAGCGAACAGAGCCAGCGTGGCGTGCTGGAGTTTGAACGGCTGCTGCAAAGCCGCTGGGAACGATTGGGGGATCAGCTGCTGGAGGGCCAGGGGAGCGTAGTGGAAAATCAACATCCGCGGGAGTACCAGCGTCGGCTCGGTCTGTTCCACCAGGCAATGCATGAGGCCGCGGTTGTCCGCTCCGGGGAGCTGTGGGATGCAGTCGGCCCGCTTGCAGCGGAAGGGTTCATCATCGATGCCGGTGCCGGGGACGGTACCTATCTGCGCAATTTCCTGAAGTGTTATCCCGGTTGGCGCACACTGGCCTGCGACCTGGACGACGTGCTGGCAAGAGCGGTGGCAGACGATCAGGTCTCAATGCATCCGTGCAACCTGCTGGATCAGGGTGAGCGGCTTGCGCTGGTGGACAAACACCGGGGGACGGCGGACCTGCTGCTCCTATCCAACTTCATCCACTGTTACAGCCGCGAGGAGGTCGCTGTCATGCTCGCCGATCTGGGTGCGCTGCTGGCTCCGGAAGGCATGCTGCTGATCCACGACTTCTTCACGGACGGCAACGGTTTCGGCGCCCTGTACGACCTGCACATGCTGGCGAACACCTACAACGGCCGCACCTACACCTTTGCCGAAACAGGCGAGCTGCTGGCCGGGGCAGGTTTTGCAGTCCGCCGCACCCTGGCTCTCCCCTCCATGTCCCATGTCGTTGTTGCCTTCCGGGCGTAAGCCTGCTGAAGACAATCTATAAGTATGGCCGGGACAGTCATCCGTCCCGGCCATGGAGCGTAAGATCCGAAATGTACCGGGTTGTCTCCCGACTGGCTCAAATCATGGTTTCGTCGTGATTTGAGCCAGTCGCGGTCAGGGGCCAAGGGTAGATCAGAATACCCACTTCAGCATGAAGTATGGCGTATTTCTCTCGTAATCCTTGT
>CALMOE010000002.1 GCA_937871715.1 uncultured Geobacter sp.
CAACACCCACCTTCATCGGCCCGCCGCCAGCTTCGGCATCGGGCTCACCGGTAACACTCATCAGGCCGCCCATCCCCTGGATCAGGAAGTCGTACCCTGCCCGCTGCCGGTATGGGCCGGTCTGGCCAAAACCGGTGATGGAGCAGTAGATAATGGCTGGATTTACCACCCTGAGTGACTCGTAATCGAGGCCATACTGTGCCAGACCGCCAACCTTGTAGTTCTCCAGAACTATATCGCATTTCGCCGCCAACTGTTTCACCAGCTCCTGACCTTCCTGAGTGGTGATGTCGATGGTGACCGATTTCTTCCCCCGGTTAGCAGCGAGGAAGTATGCGGCATCGGTTGTGGGCGCCCCATCCCTGTCCTTCAGGAACGGCGGCCCCCACCCCCTGGTATCGTCACCCTTACCCGGACGCTCAACCTTGATGACCTCGGCACCAAGGTCCGCCAAGGTCTGACCTGCCCACGGACCAGCCAGCACCCGGCTAAGATCCAGCACCCTTACATGCTCCAGAGGACCCTTCATCTTTTCACCCCCATGGGCTTTAATTGCCCGGTCATCAAGTCTTAGTTCCGCACAGCGGTACTTATGTTCTGCAATTTAAGTCTACAACCGAGTTTTATTATTTGCAAGATAAAAAATCACGAACATTCGGAACATTGAACTTCCTGTTGCTCCCCGCTAGGGATTCTCAACAGCCGTACTTGCACGGACATCAACAACCCATTTGCAGGTTGCACAGCGTGCCGCTCTGCGGTATATTGGTTCCACAAAATGTCAATCTGCTATATCGGTTGAAAAATAGCCCCCATCGGAGAGGAGACAATGCCCAAGGAGAGAAGAGAGGAGAGATCCCCGGAAGATGCGCGCAAGTTTGTCGAGGCCCTGGCAAGGGGGCTTGAGGTCCTGGGCTGCTTCCACCCAAGCGACCGCTATCTGGGAAACCAGGAGATAGCCAAGCGAACAGGCTTGCCGAAATCCACCGTCACCCGTCTGACATATACCCTTGAAGAGCTCGGCTACCTTAACTTTTCCAGGAACCACAACAAATACTCCCTGGGAAATGCCGTCGTCGCCCTGGGCTACGCCAAGCTGGCCCAGATGGATGTTCGCCGCATCTCGCGACCGCTGATGCAGGCACTGGCGGAGCACACCCAGGCATCGGTCAACCTGGGGATCCGCGACCAGCTGAACATGATCTACATCGACACCTATCGCAACACATCTACCTTTACCGTGCAGCTGGACGTGGGATCCCAGATATCCATGGCAACCACCTCCATGGGGAGGGCTTACCTGAGCGCCCTTCCGGAGGAGGAGCGGCAGGAGATACTGGAGCAGATCAAGGCCAGCGACGAGGAGCATTGGCCGAAAATCAAGGAGGGGATTGACCAGGCCCTGGCCGACTACCGCCAGCACGGCTACTGCCTGAGCCTCGGAGACTGGCGAACTGAGGTCCACGCCGTGGCAGCCCCCCTGACCATGGAAGACGGCACCATCATGGTCTTCAGCTGCAGCGGCGCATCTTTCCAGCTATCGAGACAGCTCATCGAGACGGATATCGGCCCGAGACTGCTCAACCTGGTGGGGA
>CALMOE010000003.1 GCA_937871715.1 uncultured Geobacter sp.
TCCACCGCAACGGGGACCAGTTCGTCATCCTGCCGCCGCAGCGGCGGGGTCCACGGCTTCTCCTCGATGATGAGCTCCACGGTCTTCAGTCGCACGCCCCGCTGCTCGTCGTAGCGGTAGCGGACATAGAGCAGCGCGGCGCCGAACCTCTCGTTAAGCTGCTTTGTCCCTTTTTGCCCGGCTTTCAGGTTCAGTCGCGATTTCATGGCTCCCCCCGCAAACGCAAACAGCCGCGCCGCCGGTTTATCCGGCAGCGCGGCTGCTGTTGGTCTGTCCCTTTATCGCACATAGCCATGTTGGCCCCATCACATAAGATGAGGCTCACAATACGGCGTGACCGCCCCCTTGTCAAGGGGGATTTGGCGGGGGCTGACAGGTTATCCCTTCAATTTTTTCACCAGCAGGTCGTTGACCACCGCCGGGTTGGCCTTCCCCTTGGAGGCGCGCATCACCTGGCCGACGAAGAAGCCGAAGACTTTCTCCTTGCCGCCGCGGTACTCCTCCACCTGCCCCATGTTGGCGGCCATGATCTCGTCGATGATCTTCTCGATCTCGCCGGTGTCGGAGACCTGCACCAGCCCCTTCTTTTCGACGATCTCCGCCGGCTCGCCGCCGTTTTGCCACATCTCGTCGAAGACGGTCTTGGCGATCTTGTTGGAGATGGTCCCCTTGTCGATCAGGGCGAGGAGGGCGGCCAGCTGTCCAGGTGTCACCGGGCAGGCGCCGATGTCGATTCCCCCGTCGTTAAGCCCACGGGTGACCTCCCCCATGACCCAGTTGGCGGCGCTCTTCGCCCCGGCCCCGGCTAAGAGGCACGCCTCGAAGTATTCGGCCAGCTCACGGCTGGCGGTCAGCACCTCGGCGTCGTAGAGGGGGAGCCCCAGCTCCTCCCGGTAGCGGGCCATCTTGGCTTCTGGGAGCTCGGGGAGCCCCAGGCGGGTGTCCTCCACCCAGTCGTCGGAGATGACCAGTGGCACCAGGTCAGGGTCGGGGAAGTAGCGGTAGTCGTGGGCCTCCTCCTTCCCCCGCATGGAGCGGGTCTCGCCGTTGCCCGGATCGAAGAGGCGGGTCTCCTGCACCACCTTGCCACCCTCCTCGATCAGCTCGATCTGCCGCTCGATCTCGTACTCGATCGCCTGCTTTACGAACTTGAAGGAGTTGACGTTCTTGATCTCCGCCCTGGTGCCGAACTTGTCGCTCCCCACCGGCATGACCGAGACGTTGGCGTCGCAGCGGAAGCTCCCCTCCTCCATGTTGCCGTCGGTGATACCCAGGTAGACCACAATCTGGTGGAGTTTCTTCAGGTAGGTCACCGCCTCGTCGGCGGAGCGCAGGTCCGGCTCGGAGACGATCTCCAGGAGCGGCGTGCAGGCCCGGTTCAGGTCCACGCCGGAGCCGTCACCCATGCCGGGGACGTCGCCGTGCACCAGCTTGCCGGCGTCCTCCTCCATGTGGATTCTCGTTATGCCGATCCGCTTGGCAACCCCCTCCACCTCGATATCCAGCTGGCCGTGCTCGCAGATGGGGAGCTCGTACTGGCTGATCTGGTACCCCTTGGGGAGGTCGGGGTAGAAGTAGTTCTTGCGGGCGAAGACCGAGCGGGGGGCGATGGCGCACCCCGTGGCCAGGCCGGCCTTGATGGCGTACTCCACCACCTTCCTGTTCAGCACCGGCAGGGCGCCGGGCATGCCGAGACAGACCGGGCAGGTCTGGGAGTTTGGTGGGGCGCCGAACTTCGTGGAACAGCCGCAGAATATCTTGGTGTCGGTGGCCAGCTGGACATGGACTTCCAGGCCGATGACTGCTTGGTATTTCATCTATCCTCCGACGGGTGTGGCTTTTCCGCCCTCTCCCCGCACCCCTTCGTCCTCTCCGTGTGCGGCGTAGCTTGGCTCACGCCTCCGTGGGAGGTCTCGGAGAGCGGAGAGATCATCGGAAAATCCGCACCCGGTAAGTTAGTTTCGTTTCAATGCCTCACAGTGGCGCCTTCTGCTGGTGCCAGGTTGTCGCCTGCTCGAAGGCGTGGGCGGCGCGGATGATCTCCTCCTCCCCGAAGGGGCGGCCGATGAGCTGCAGGCCGATGGGGAGCCCGTCACTGCTCATCCCCGCCGGCACCGAGATGCCGCAGGTGCCGGCCAGGTTGGTGGGGATGGTGAAGATGTCAGAGAGGTACATCTGCAGCGGGTCGTTGCACTTCTCCCCCAGCCTGAAGGCAGGGGTGGGGGTGACCGGGGTGAGGATCACGTCCACCGACTCGAATGCCTTGAGGAAGTCCTGCATGATCAGGGTGCGCACCTTCTGGGCCTTCAGGTAGTAGGCGTCGTAGTAGCCGGAGGAGAGGGCGTAGGTGCCGAGCATGATGCGGCGCTTGACCTCGGTGCCGAACCCTTCGGCCCTGCTCCTGCGGTACATCTCCAGCAGCCCCTGGGGGTCCTGGCAGCGGTGGCCGAAGCGGACGCCGTCGTAGCGGGCCAGGTTGGAGCTGGCCTCGGCGGTGGCGATCAGGTAGTAGCAGGCCACGGCGTAGTCGGTGTGGGGGAGGGAGATCTCGACGAACTCCGCCCCCATGCCGCGATAGGTCTCGATGGCCAGCTCCATGGCCTGCTGCACCTCTGGGTCAAGGCCGTCGATGAAGTACTCTTTGGGGAGGCCTACTTTGAGCCCCTTCACTTCGCCGGTGAGGCTCCGGGTGTAGTCGGGTACCGGGCGGTTGACGCTGGTGGAGTCCATGGGGTCATGGCCGGCAATGGCACCGAGCATGATGGCCGCGTCCCGCACGTCCCGGGTGACCGGTCCCACCTGGTCAAGGGACGAGGCGTAGGCGATCACCCCGTAGCGGGAGACCCGGCCGTAGGTGGGCTTTAGCCCGACGCAGCCGCAGTGGGCCGCGGGCTGGCGGATGGAGCCGCCGGTGTCGGTGCCGAGGGTGGCGATGGCCTGGCGGGCGGCGATGCAGGCTGCCGAGCCTCCGGAGGAGCCGCCGGGGGTGAACTCCGTGTTCCACGGGTTGCGGGAGGGGCCGAAGGCGCTGGACTCGCAGGAGGAGCCCATGGCGAACTCGTCCTGGTTAAGCTTCCCCACCAGCACCGCCCCCCGCTCCTTCAGTTTCAGCCAGGAGGTGGCGTCGTAGGGGGGTACGAAGTTCTCCAGGATCCTGGAGGCGCAGGTGGTGCGCACCCCCTTGGTGAGGAAGATGTCCTTCAGGGCAATCGGGATGCCGGTGAGGAGATCCATCTCCCCCCGGGCGATCCGGCTGTCAGCCTCGGCGGCGGAGGCCAGGGCCTCCTCTGGTGTGACGGTGATGAAGGCGTTGACCGTGGCGTCGATGGCCTCGATGCGGGCCAGCATCGCCCGGGTCGCCTCAACCGAGGAGAGCTCCTTCTTCTTCAGCCTGTCGTGCAGTTCGTGAATGGTAAAGTCAAAAATTTCCATTGGCAAATTTCTCCAAAATTGGTCATCGTGCCGGTGCGAACCGGCTCTCACTGCAACGCCTCTGCTTCTGCACTGGTATTGCCTGGTGCGGCAGTTGGCCTCGTGTCATGCATCCGGGCGATTGCACCTTCATCGCAGGAAGCCCCGGCTGTTTCCGTTCGATCCGGCTCACGCCGTCACTCTCGCTACTCGATCACTTTCGGTACGCGGAAGAACCCCTCCACCCTCCCAGGCGCATTGGCCAGGGCGCTCTCCGTGCCGATGGAGGGTCGGACCTCGTCGCTGCGGAAGGCGTTCTCCATGGGGACGGCATGGGATGTGGGGACGATGCCGGTAGTGTCCAGCTCGTTCAGCTTATCCACGTAGGCGAGGATGGCGTCCATCTGTCCGGTGAACATCTCGGTTTCGGCGTCTGTCAGCTCAAGGCGGGCGAGGACTGCCACGTTTTCCACCTGCTGGCGGGTGATCTTCATTGGGTGCTCCTTCAGCGCATTAACATGTCAAAAACGAACATGTTTTTTAGCATGGCCGGCATGAAAAGACAAGCATCGGGGATGCTGACGA
>CALMOE010000004.1 GCA_937871715.1 uncultured Geobacter sp.
CTACACTATCCTCTTCGTCGGCAGCGTCAGATGTGTATAAGAGACAGGCATTCCCTCATGATTCGGGTATAATCTAACGAGCTGACGATAGCCGCATAGGGAGCATCGGGCTGACGGCTGCCCGCGGCAGCAGGGATCATGCTTATACGCAGGAAAAGGGGGAAATGCCATGGGCGAAGAGAACAGGTGCCCTGTTACGGGCCGGAGCAGCAGGCCGGTGGCCGGAGGGGGTACGTCCAACCGGGAGTGGTGGCCGAACCAGCTGAATATCAGGATACTCCACCAAAACTCCCAGAAGAGCAACCCGATGGGGGAAGGATTCAACTACGCCGAGGAGTTCAAGACTCTCGACCTTGAGGCAGTGAAGAAGGATCTCCATGCACTGATGACCGACTCCCAGAAGTGGTGGCCGGCTGATTACGGCCACTACGGCCCCCTTTTCATCAGGATGGCGTGGCACAGCGCCGGGACCTACCGCACCGGCGACGGACGCGGCGGCGGAGGGACGGGATCCCAGCGCTTTGCCCCCCTCAACAGCTGGCCCGACAACGCCAACCTGGACAAGGCGCGCCGGCTGCTCTGGCCGATCAAGCAGAAGTACGGCAGGAAGATCTCCTGGGCCGACCTGATGATCCTCGCCGGCAACTGCGCCCTGGAGTCCATGGGGTTCAGGACCTTCGGCTTCGGCGGCGGGCGGGAGGATGTCTGGGAGCCGCAGGAGGATATCTACTGGGGGACCGAGAGCGAGTGGCTCGGCGAAAGCCGCTACTCCGGCGAGCGGGAGCTGGAGAACCCCCTGGCTGCCGTGCAGATGGGGCTGATCTACGTGAACCCCCAGGGGCCGGACGGCAACCCCGACCCGGTGGCATCCGGCCGTGACGTGCGCGAGACCTTCGGCCGCATGGCGATGAACGACGAGGAGACCGTCGCCCTGGTGGCCGGCGGGCACACCTTCGGCAAGTGCCACGGGGCCGGCGACCCCGCCATGGTAGGCCCGGAGCCCGAAGCCGCACCCATCGAGGAGCAGGGGCTCGGCTGGAAGAGCAGCTTCCGCAGCGGCACGGGGGGGGACACGATCACCAGCGGCCTGGAAGGTGCCTGGAAGCCGAACCCGACCAGATTCGACATGGGCTACCTGAGACTGCTCTTCAAGTACGAGTGGGAGCTGGTCAAGAGCCCTGCCGGGGCATACCAGTGGCTGGCCAAGGATGTGGAGGAGGGGGACCTGGTGGTTGATGCCCACGACCCGGCGAAGAAGCACCGGCCGATGATGACCACTGCCGACCTCTCCCTGCGCTTCGACCCGGCCTACGAGCCCATCGCCCGGCGCTACCTGGCAAACCCCGAGGAGTTCGCCGATGCCTTCGCCCGTGCGTGGTTCAAGCTGACCCACCGCGACATGGGGCCGCGGGCGCGCTATCTCGGCCCGGAGGTTCCGGAGGAAGAGCTCATCTGGCAGGACCCCCTCCCGGCCGCAAGCCATGATCCGATCGATGGCCAGGACATCGCCAACCTCAAGGTGAAGATCCTCGCCTCTGGCCTGACAATATCCCAACTGGTGGCGACGGCCTGGGCGTCAGCCTCCACCTTCCGCGGCTCCGACAATCGAGGGGGGGCGAACGGGGCGCGCATCCGCCTGGCACCGCAGAAGGGGTGGGAGGTCAACCAGCCTGACCGGCTGCAGGCAGTGCTGCAGACACTGGAAGGGATCCGGAAGGATTTCAACGGCGCCCGGACCGGCGGCAAGAGGGTCTCCCTCGCCGACATGATAGTGCTTGGGGGGTGCGCAGCCGTCGAGCAGGCAGCCCGGATTGCCGGCCAGACGGTGACCGTCCCCTTCACCCCGGGACGCACGGATGCGTCCCAGGAGCAGACAGACGTTGGAGCCTTCGCCGTGCTCGAACCCGTTGCCGACGGTTTCCGCAACTACCTGAAGGGGAGGTACGCCGTATCCGCAGAGGAGCTGCTGGTCGACCGGGCGCAGCTGCTGACCCTGACCGCTCCGGAGATGACGGTGCTGGTCGGGGGGCTGCGCGTGCTCGGCGCCAATTATGGAGAGTCCAACCATGGCGTCTTCACCGAACGGCCCGGGACCCTCACCAATGACTTCTTCGTCAACCTGCTCGACATGGGCACCGTGTGGCAGCCTCTCCCGGGAGAAGAGGGGGTATTCGAGGGGCGCGACCGATCTAGCGGGGAACTGAAGTGGACCGGCACCAGGGTCGACCTCATCTTTGGCTCCAACTCCCAGCTGAGGGCCGTGGCCGAGGTGTACGGGTGCAAGGACTCGGCCGGGAAGTTCGTGAACGACTTTGTCGCGGCATGGGACAAGGTGATGAACCTCGACCGTTTTGACGTCGCCTGATCCCTGCATCGCCCCCTCAAGTGCCAGCGAAGCACGGATGCCGGGTTTGCCCCGGGCGGGGATCGCCACCTCCGGCATCCGTGCAGTTCTCTAAACCTGCCTGCATCTGACGGGCCCCAGCTTTCTCTGCTCCCGGCCGGAGGTGATATCATGTTCGGATGGTTCAGGAAAAAGAGGGAAGAGCCGATCGAGTTCGCGGATAACCGCGCAGCCTTCGAGTATGCCTGCGAAAATCTCCCCAACCGCATCCTCATCGAGGCGGACATCCCTGCCATCGTCGAGGAGACGAGGGGGCGGGGGCGGGACGGCGAGCGTTTTTTCGCCATCAGGCTGGCCGGCCCCGACGGCGGGACCAGCATGCTGGCATGCACCCTGGCGGAATCGACCGACTGGCCGGAGGTGGGGGACCTCGTCGGCTTCCACATCGTCACCATAGCCGAGGAGCTGGCTCAGGAACCGGTGCCGATCGGCTTCATCTCCCACGTCCTCTCGCCGGTGATGGTTGTCGGCAAGGGGTGGCGGGTCGCCAGGAATCTCACCCCGAAAAACATAAAGCAGCCGATACGCTTCTGACCCTTTCCCGCAAACCGCGTCTGGGCGACTTGCCGGGGAGGCAGGACAGAGAGGGGTAACCCATGAAAGTAGTCGCCATAAACGGCAGCGCTCGCAGGGACGGCAATACCGCCCTGCTGATCAATCATGTCTTCGCCGAACTGGAGCGGGAGAGGATCGGCACGGAGATGGTCCAGCTCTCCGGGGAGGTAATCAGGGGGTGCACCGCCTGCTACCGCTGTTTCGCCAGCAAGGACCGAAAATGCGCCGTCAGCACGGAGAGCGGCGACGTAGTCAACGACTGCGTCGCCAAAATCGTCGCGGCCGACGGGGTGATCATCGCCTCGCCAACCTACTTCGCCGACGTCTCCGCCGAGACCAAGGCAATCATCGACCGGGTGGGGATGGTCGGCCGGGCCAACCCCGGGCTCTACCGCCGCAAGGTGGGGGCGGCGGTGGTGGCGGTGCGCCGCGCCGGTGCCATCCACGTCTTCGACACCATCAACCACTTCTTCCTCATAAGCGAAATGATCATTCCCGGCTCCAGCTACTGGAACCTGGGGATAGGGAGGAACGTGGGCGAGGTTGAGGGGGACCAGGAGGGGGTGACCACCATGACCGAGCTGGGGAGGAACATGGCCTGGCTGCTGAAGAAGATCGGCGAGTGACTACAGGGTCTGCTCTGTGCCATTGCACCCTTGCCGACCGTTATTTCTCAGACGGGCTCAGATGGTGATACGGTATATGGGGCGGGCTCTCATGGCATCATTCCGAAAGCTTGCGCCTGAATATGAGCACCGCCGCAGCGAAGATGGCGATGGCCGTAAGCCAGACATTGGCGGCAAAGCCGGGGGAGAAGGTGCCGGAGACCATGGTCCCCCTGGCCCCCTCGAACAGGG
>CALMOE010000005.1 GCA_937871715.1 uncultured Geobacter sp.
GCGATAGCAGTTGCCGAGATTGTTCCAGGTCGGAGCATGTAGGGGATTGATTTTAGGCTCTTCATTGATTTTGCCCCGCAAACCCATGCCAGCAGAGACCTCACGGCAGGTGTGAATTTCTTTACACCTGTAAAAAAATCTGCACCCCTGCCCATCACCACAGGACTGGCGAAAACAGCCCCGACTCCCGGGGAGACCCGGCTGGAACTTGCTTTATGCGCCGGCTTTGGCTATGTTTCTCCCTGAACAATCAAGAAGGAGTCCAAGTGGCCCTATTATCCCTGCAAAACATCACCCTCGCCTTCGGCGGCCCTCCGGTCTTCGACGGCATCTCCCTCCAGGTGGAGGCCGGGGACCGCCTCTGTCTCATGGGGCGCAACGGAACTGGCAAATCCACCCTGCTGAAACTGATCGCCGGGGAGATCCCGCCGGAGAGCGGCGAAATACAGCGCCAGCAGGGGGTGCGGATCGCCGCCGTATCCCAGGAGGTCCCCCGGGAGCTTGACGGCACGGTCTACGACGTGGTAGCCGCCGGCATGGGGGATGCCGCCGGCCTCCTGGCCGACTACCATAACCTGGCCCACCACCTGGCCCTGGAGCAGGAGCCCGAACTACTGGCGGAGCTGGAGAAGCTGCAGCACCGCCTGGAGGAGAGCGGCGGCTGGAGCCTGCACCAGGAGGTGGAAAGGGTGCTAAACCGCCTCTCCCTGGATTCCGACGCCCCCTTCGCCACCCTCTCCGGCGGCACCAAGCGCCGCGCACTCCTGGCCAGGGCCCTCATCAGCTCCCCGGACATCCTCCTCCTGGACGAGCCGACCAACCACCTGGACATCGACACCATCGTCTGGCTGGAGGAGTTCCTGGTGAAGAGCGTCCCGACCCTGATCTTCGTCACCCACGACCGGGCATTCGCCCGCAAGGTGGCCAACCGGGTGGCCGAACTGGACCGGGGGCAGATCTACCGTTTCGTCTGCGGCTACGACGAGTTCGTCGAGCGCCGGGAGGCACTGCTTGAGGCGGAGATCACCCGCCGGGCCCTGTTCGACAAGAAGCTTGCCCAGGAGGAGGCGTGGATCCGCCAGGGGATCAAGGCCCGCCGCACCAGGAATGAAGGTCGGGTCCGGGCCCTGAGGAAGCTGCGGGAGGAGCACCGCCAGCGTCGCGACCGCCAGGGGACGGCGAAAATCCGGCTGCAGGAGGCGGAGCGTTCCGGTACCCTGGTGGCCGAGGCACAGAACGTCACCTTCGCCTACGACGCCGCGCCGGTCATCAGGGGGTTATCCACCACGATCATGAGGGGGGACAAGATCGGCATCATCGGCCCCAACGGCAGCGGCAAGACCACCCTGCTGCGCCTCCTCCTCGGGGAACTGGCCCCCCAGCAGGGGGAGGTGAAGCTGGGAACCCGGCGGGAGGTGCTCTACTTCGACCAGCTGCGGGATCAGCTCGACCTCTCCGCCACGGTGCAGGAGAATGTGGGGGAGGGGAACGATACGGTCACCGTGGGGGGGAAGCAGCGCCACGTCATCGGCTACCTGCAGGACTTCCTCTTCTCCCCGGAGCGGGCACGCACCCCGGTGCATATCCTCTCCGGCGGGGAGCGGAGCCGCCTCCTTATTGCCAAGCTGTTCACCAAACCGTCCAACGTGCTGGTCATGGACGAGCCGACCAATGACCTGGACGCCGAGACCCTGGACCTTCTGGACGACCTGCTGGTGGAGTACACCGGCACCCTGCTCCTGGTCAGCCACGACCGGGAGTTCCTCAACAACGTGGTCACCAGCACCCTGGTGCTGGAGGGTGACGGGGTTGTGAAGGAGTATGTGGGGGGTTACGACGACTGGCTGGAACAGAAGGCCGCCCCTACGGCAGTTGCTCCCTCGGCGAAGCCCGCCGTAAACGACAGGGCAAAACCGGTCAGGGAGAAGCCCAGAAAGCTTAGCTTCAAGGAGGAGCGGGAGCTGGAGGTGCTGCCGGATAAGATTGCCGAGCTGGAGGCGGAACAGGCCTCCATGCACAGCCGCCTGGGGGATCCGGAGTTCTACAAGTCCGCCGGCAGCGAGGTGGCGGCGGTCAATGACCGCCTGGCGGCCCTGGCATCAGAGCTGGAGGCGGTCTATGCCCGCTGGGAGGAGTTGGAGAGTTTAAGGGGGTAGATGCCACTGGCACGGAGATTTTCGCCAGAACTCCCCATGCCGGTTTAACCCGGTATAATATGGACTGATTCCATACGTCAGAACGCCGGCTAATCTCTGCCGGCAAGGGAGGGTGCCATGATGAAGCTTGTAACCGCGACTCTTGTGAGCATCGCGCTGCTGCTCTCTGCCGGAGCCGCAACCGCCAAGACCTTCTACCTGAAGGACGGCGCGACCATCGAGTACAGAAGAGTCTGGCAGCAGGGGGGAGTTATCCACGTCCTCATCAACCGGGACACCCTGGTTTCCTTCATGCCGGAGGAGGTGGACCTGAAGCGGTCCCTCCGGGCAGCGGGGCTGAAGAAGTTTCCAACCCCGCGGGGGGAGAAAAGGAGAAAACCGGCCACCCACCCTGCTACGCGGAAGAAGGCCCCCCAGCCCAGAGCCCAGGAGTGGAATCCAGCCAATGGCGAGAAACTCTCCTCCGTATCCAGCGACGACAGCGCCCCCTCCAGCGGAGGCGATGCCCCTCCCCAGGCATCGGCCAACGGCAAGTATGCCGATCTGCTTCAGGTCATGAACTGCCCCAGAGACCAGGGTTCCTACGGCGAGTTCAGTGACTACGGCTGGTGGAACGGCGGCCCATGGTGCGGCCAGAGCGGCAAGGCCGGATACTGGGTCTGGGTTGCGCCGAACTGGTACGTCTGGGCAATCCGGAGATGAAGAAGCATCGGGCCATTTGCCCGATTTGACGAAATAATTGCAGGAGTTATCCCCCCTTGACCTCGTTCGACGCCCAGCTAAAGACCATCACCGCCACATTGGCAAAGGGGAGCCGCCGTCTCACCCTGGCCGGGCTGACCGGCTCGTCCCCCGCCTTTCTCCTCGCCCGCCTGCTGGCGGAGTCGCCGGAACTGTTCGTTGTGATTACAAGCGACGGCGACACTGCGGAGGAGCTCTGCCGGGAGATCCGCTTCTTCAGCGAGAATCCGCAGGACGTGCTCCACTTCCCCGCCTGGGACGTGACCCCTCTGGATGCCGCCTCTCCCCACCCCAACGTGACCGGCGAGCGTCTAAATACCCTCTGCTGCCTGATGGACCGTAAGCCACGCATCGTCGTCGCCCCCTATGCCGCCTGCGTGCAGAAGGTCATCCCCCGCCAGACACTCGGGGACCTTTCCCACTACCTGGTGGCCGGGGAGGAGGTCCCCCGTGAGGAGCTTCTGGAGAAGCTGGTGAAGCTCGGCTATTCGCCGGTGCCTTTGGTGGAGGACCGGGGGAGCTTCGCCATCCGTGGGGGGATCCTGGACATCTTCCCCCCCAGCCTCGACAACCCGGTGCGGATCGAGTTCTTCGGTGACTTCGTCGAGACCATCCGCAGCTTCGACCCACTCACCCAGCGATCCCTCAACCCCCTTGAAGAGCTGGTCCTCCTCCCCTCCCGGGAGGTTGTCCTGACGGCGGAGGTGATGAAAGAGTTCACCGGCCGGCTCAAGCGACTCTGCGACGACATAGACATCCCGGTCCCACGCCGGCGGGAGCTGGTGGAGCAGCTCCAGTCGTCCATCTACCCCCCGGGGATCGAAAACCTCCTCCCCCTGTTCCACGCCCCCCTGGAGACCATGTTCGACTATGCCGGGGAGAAGCTGGTAACCGTGCTCCTCGACCCGGAAGGGGTCGAGGAGGCTCGCCAGGAGTGGCTCGGGGAGCTGGAAAACTCCCGCAGCCGCGCCCTGGAGCAGGACCGGATCATCTGCGACCAGGCGGAGCAGTTCCTGGCCGGTGAGGAAACCCTGGCGGAACGGTTCCCGGGACGGCATCTCCTCATCCCCCGCCTGGAGCTCCACAGCGCAGAGGAGGGAGAACGGTTCGACTTCGGCGTGGAGCGAAACGCAGACCTGAAAGTGGCCATAACCCCCGACGGCGAGGGGGTGATGAAGCCGTTGGCCGCGCGGCTGGCCGCCTGGCAGACTAGCGGGGAGAAGGTGTTCATCCCCTGCCACCAGCAGGGTCAGATTCAGCGGCTCATGGGGCTGCTGGAGCCATTCGAGCTGCCGCTCCATCTCTCGGAGAGGGGATTCGCCCCCTGCCTGCAGCGCCGGGACGCGGGGATCACCCTGCTGACCGGCGACATCTCCCGGGGGTTCCGCCTCCCCTCCGCGAAGCTGGTGGTGGTGGCCGAGGAGGAGCTGTTCGGCAAGCGGGTCCGCCGCCGCGGCATCTCGGAAGTCAAGAAGAAGCAGCTCCTAACCTCCCTGGCGGAGCTGAAAATTGGGGACCACATGGTCCACCTGGACTTCGGGGTCGGCCTCTACCGCGGCCTGCAGCACCTGGAGCTCTCCGGTGTGGCCGGCGACTTCCTCCTCCTTGAGTACGCCGGCGGTGACAGACTCTACCTCCCCATGGACCGGATGGCCCTGGTGCAGCGCTACATCGGTGCAGAGGGGGTGGAGCCCAGGGTAGACCGCCTTGGGGGTGCTGCCTGGGACAAGGCCAAGGCCAAGGCCAGGGAGGCGGTGGAGGAGATGGCCGCCGAGCTGCTGGAGATCTACGCCGCCCGCCAGATGCAAAAAGGGCACGCATTCTCCCCGCCGGACGACCTCTACCGGGAGTTCGAGGCCTCCTTTGCCTGGGACGAGACCCCTGACCAGCTCTCGGCAATTGAGGACGTGCTGGGGGACATGATCAGCGAGCGCCCCATGGACCGGCTGGTCTGCGGCGACGTGGGGTACGGCAAGACGGAGGTCGCCATGCGAGGCGCCTTCAAGGCGGTAATGGACGGCAGGCAGGTGGCGGTTCTGGTCCCGACCACAGTCCTTGCCCAGCAGCACTTGGAGTCATTCCGGGAAAGGTTCAGGGAGTACCCGGTGAATGTGGAGATGCTCTCCCGCTTCCGCACCCCGAAGGAGCAGAAAACGATCCTGGCGGACGTGGCTTCCGGCCGGGTGGACGTGATCATCGGTACCCACCGCCTCCTGCAGAAGGACGTCCAGTTCAAGGAGCTGGGGCTCCTCATCGTCGACGAGGAGCAGCGCTTCGGCGTGGCCCACAAGGAGCGGCTGAAGAAGTTCCGCTCCACGGTGGATCTCCTGACCCTCACCGCCACCCCGATCCCCCGGACCCTCTACATGTCCATGATGGGGATCCGCGACCTGTCAATCATCGATACCCCGCCGGTGGACCGGCTTGCCATCAAGACCATGGTGGCCCGCTTCAGCGAGGAGCTGATCCGGGAGGCGGTGATGCGCGAGCTGCGCCGCGGCGG
>CALMOE010000006.1 GCA_937871715.1 uncultured Geobacter sp.
CCCCCCGATAGGGTGAGCCCCCCGCTCGCCCCTTTCGCCATGAACCGGCAGATCCGTTCGACAGCATCAGGAGTTGCCGACTGCAGAATGAGATGGGGCGACTCGAAGGGGGAGATGGCCATGTCCGGCCGCACCCTGTGCATCTCCTCCAGGCAGCTGCTGCTGACGATCCGGTCCCGCTCTGCTACCAGTGCCAGCAGCGGCACCGGGCAGGAGCGCAGCTCTTCCCTGCAGTTCACCCCCATGACAGCCCTGGCCCGGGCCGCCAGGACTTCCGGACTCATTCTAGCCAGGACCGCGGCAAACAGACCTCTCATTTCAGCAGTTGCACTCTTCCCCATGACGATCCACTGGAACAGCCGGGTCGATTTCAGCCTGAAAACTCCGCAAAAGACCGTCAGCCGCGCCATCCAGAGAGGGATCTCCATTGGCCAGCTGACGAAGGTCGCGCAGAGGATGACACCGCGCAGCCCTTTTGGCCGGCGGGTCGCCGCCATGAGTGCCAGGGGGCCGGAGAAGGATTCCCCAAGGATGAAGAACGGCTCCCTGACGGGGAGTGATTCCATGACTATCTCAAGATGTCCCGGATAATCCAGCGGACGCTCCTCTGGATAGGAGACCACCAGCGGTTTTATCCACTCCGGAAGTGCCCGCAAGAAGGGGGCGAAGAGCAACCCGCTGCCGTCCATGCCTGGGAGCAGGACGAGGGTTATCGCTTGCCAACTCTTCAGCCCGTACACCTCTGGCTTATCGCTTCCTGAAATGCCTGCAGCATTGCCGAGCACTGCTCCGGGCAGAGCTCACCCATGAGGCATATCTGGATGATGTTGCGCTCAAGCAGATAGCCGCTGCGGAAGCTGAGCAGGTACCCTTCCCGTTCCAGCATTTCTCCCAGAGAGAGGGACGAGAGAGTGGGTGGCAGGGCCACGCTCAGCACTGCCGGGGCAGCCTGCTCGGGCGGTGCGATGACCGTCAGGCCTGCATCTTCCAGTGTACGGCGGATCCAGGTGTGGTAGCAGCGGATGGCGGCGAACCTCTCCTCGCAGTTGAGGAGGCGGAGAGCCTGGCAGAGGGGGGAGAGGAGGTTGGAGGAGTGGGTGAAGGGTATCCCCTGCTGCTGCCGGTAGGTGCCGAGATCCAGGTAGCGGGGGATGTTTCGCTCCGGGAGGATCTCGTGGTTGGCGAAAACCAGGGCGATCCCCGCCAGGGAGGCCAGCCCCTTGCCGCTGACGCTGGAGGCTAGATACACCCCCCGCAGGTCTAGCGGCACTGTACCGAGGGAACTGGTGCAGTCCAGGCAGAGCCTGACGCCGTGCCTTTGACAGAGAGCCTTAAGCCCTGCCAGCTCGTTGAGCATGCCGGTGGATGTTTCGCAGTGCACGCTCCAGATCCAGGCGATCTCCTCCTCTCTCGCCAGCAGCCCCTCAAGGTCGGCCAGGTCAAGGGGATTTCCCCAGCCGGCATCGACTGCCTCGAAGGCGAGCCCCATGCGGGCGGCATGGTCAACCAGCCGCTGGCCGAACTCGCCGTTCGAAAGGACCAGGCCGCGCCCCGGCAGAAGCCTCAGCTGGGCCGCCACGGCGTCGTTCCCCAGGGTGCCGCTCCCCAGGAGGAGGCTCACGTTCCGGGCGCCTGTCAGCTTGCAGAGGCGCTCCTCGATCTCCGCCACCATGCCGAGCACGGGCCCGGAGCGATGGGATACGGGACGGGTGGCGAAGGAGTCTCTCACCCCGGCGTCGATCTCCACCGGTCCGGGCATGAAGCTGACCGGCGCTGGAGGCGGTGGGCAGGGGAGGCCGAGGCGGTCGAACAGCTTCAGGGCCTTTTCCAGGGTGAGGTACATGGGCTGGAAGCTTGCCTCCTGCGTGCCGACTGAGGAGGCGAAGGGGGTGAACCCCATCCGGCCGTAGAGGCGGGTCTGGCGAACCGTCCCGGATGCAACGGCCAGGTTGTACCCCCGGCGGATCCCCTCCTCGGCGGCGAAGCGGATGAGCCGGGCGTAGACCCCGGGGCGGCGGTAGGCCGGCTCCACTGCCAGCAGGCGCATCTCGCAGGGGACCGTGCCTGGGGGGAGATGATGGTCCAGGTCCTGGACCTTGCCGTCCAGGGAGAAGGGGCGGCGGGCGCGCATGGCCACCATGCCGGCCAGGCGGTGGCCGTCCAGGCAGATGCAGTAGCTGTTCTCCTCGTGAAACCTGTCCACCAGAATCTTATCCTTGTTGGGGGGGTGCTGGGGGATCTCTTCGACAAAGGTGCGATAGTTGAGGCGGTGGATCTGGGCGAATTCATTAGCCTCGGTGGCAATTTTGAAAGTCAGTCTCTCTGTTGGCATTGTTCATCCCTCGGGTGTGGCTGAGTAAATGAGTTCCTTGCGGATATTGCTGCGGTGGGCAAAGAGGATGGTGGCAACCAGGAGGCAGAACAGGGCGAACTCCCCTGTCAGCAGGCTCTTCCCGCTGTGGAGGCAATGGGCGGCCAGAAGTAGAGGGGTGACGGCCAGGGCAAGCAGCCCGCAGCGGGTACTCCCACCAATGATCGGGTAGAGAATGATGCAGAGGAGCGCTCCGGCCAGGAGGAGCTGGGGGTTGAGGAGAAGCATCCCCCCGGCAAAGGTGGCAAATCCCTTCCCCCCACGGAAACGGAGCTGCAGCGGCCAGATATGGCCGGCTGTAACCGCGGCAAGTGAGGCGGTAGCAAGGAGTTGGCTTCCGTCAAGGCGGCTTGCCAGGTAAACAGCCAGGAGACCCTTGCCGCTGTCCCCCAGCAGTGTCAGGAGGAATCCGCGTCTTCCCAGGAGCCTACCCGCGTTGCGGCTTCCCGAGTTGCCGCTGGCATGCTTGCGGATGTCTTGGCCTGTAATGGCCAGGACCAGGTAGTAGCCGGTGGAGATGCATCCCAGCAGGTATGCCGTAATGATGATGACTGATGCCTGCATGATGTGAAACCTAGTGGGGTGTTTCGATGGATGAAAAATTGAATTAAATATAGCACAGATGAAAAATAATTCATCTAAATTGTGCTGGTGAATCGGTGGGTGGTGGTTTTATGGCGCAAGCCCGAGCAGCCGGCTGCCCTTGGCAAGGATATCTGCCGGCATCCCCAGGGCCAGCTTCAGCTCCACGTCCCTGTCCCATGGGTTCTTCTCCCCGAGGATGCGCAGCAGGGTCCGGGGCGGCAGGGAGGTGGCGTGCAGCCAGGGGGAGGTGACGACGGTGGTGATGATCGGCATGTCGCTGCCGTAGAGGAGCCGCCCGAGCAGCTCTTCCCGGCTCAGCACCTTCTGCAGGTGGCCGAGGCGGTTGGCCTGGGTGAGGGAGGAGATGTCGCCGTAGAGGTTGGGGTAGGAGCGGATGAGATTGAGGAAGCGGGAGAAATTCCGTTCCCCCCCGCTTCTGCCGCTGGTGGCGCAGTGGGCGGCGATCACCGTTACCCCCTCCTCCAGGGGGAGGCGCAGGCGACAGGGGGCGGCCAGGGCGTTGTCAGCCCGGGTGAAGGAGAGCTCGGTGCCGGTGTGGGAGAGAAGCGGCAGGCCGAGGCCGGCCAGCTGCCGGTAGAACGGTTTAAAGCGAGGATCTGCAGGGTCGAACCCCTGGATCGCCGGGAGCCACTTGAGGAGCACCGCCCCCTCTTCTGCCACCCTCTCCAGTTCGTCCATGGCGTCGGCACGTAAGGGGTTGATGCTGGCGCCGAAGAGGAGGTTTGGGAGCCTGCGGCACTCCCTGGCCAGGTAGTCGTTGGGTACGTACAGCTCGGTGCGGCAGCGGTCCAGCTCCCCCCGGCCGTCCCTGACCCCGTCCAGTGCGAGGACCACGGCGGCGGTCACGTGGCGGGATCCGGCCAGCAGGGACGAGAGCCTCTCCAGGATGATCCGGTCGCCGTGAAACTCCAGGTCGCCACGGGTTACGCCGAAGGCCCTGAGGAAGAAGGGGTAGCGGATGCTGCGAGCCATGGCCGGCGAGATGAAGCAGCCGCTACCACCGGCGCCGATGCCTGCACAGTGGCAGTGCATATCGATTACCGCTTCGTTCGATTTCATGCTATGCTCCTTCTCACCAAGCCAGCATAGCAGATATGGACCGGACCACAATACGGGGAGCGGGGTTGGGAATGAGTGGCTCATGCAATGAAGGTACGGCAGCGGAAGACAAGCTGCGCATCTGGCGGCGCTGCCTGTCCAGGCTTGTGTGCCTGCTGCTCTCTTCCTTGCTCTGCGCCTGCCTGGGGAGCGCCAGGAGCATCGAATCGGCTGACCGGGAAGAGACCGGCCGGATGCTTGCGGACCTGGAGAAGGCCAGGGTGCTCTTTGTCGGCGAGTTCCACGACCAGCGGGACCACCATCGCCTGCAGCTGGAGATCATCAGGCACCTGCATCGCAGCGGCAAGCCACTGGTCATAGGCTTCGAGATGTTCAAGCTGGAGCAGCAGAACCTTCTGGACCGCTGGGTCGAGGGGCAGGCCTCGCTTCAGGAGTTCGTCGCCCGCTACCTGCAGGGGTGGAAAGTCAACTGGGCGGAGTACGACGAGATTATGCTCTTCGCCCGCAATAATTCCATCCCCATGGTCGCCCTCGATGCGCCTGCGGAGCTGGTGAAATCGGTCACCCGCCAGGGTGTTGCCGTCTTGCGCTCCCCTGCTGGAGAGCAGCTCCCGGCAGGCACTACCACGGATGTATCCCCCTCCTACCGTGCCTTCCTGGCCCGGGCTTTCCGCACTCACCAGATTCCCGATTTCATGTTCGACAACTTCTGCGCCGCCCAGGGGCTGCGCAACAGCGTCATGGCAAGGCGTATCGCCGCCTACATGAAGGAGAATCCGGGCCGGACCATGGTGGTGATCGCCGGCACCGGCCACGCCATGCGCCGCGCCGTCCCATCCGGCCTGGCAGGGGAGGGGCTCACCATGCGCATCGTCATCCCCCGTGTGGACGGTCTGTACGCCGAGCTGGACGGGGACGACATGGATTATCTGGTGGAGATGTGACTGGCAGGGAGCTTGGCAGTGGTTAAGGCGCAGAGCGATAAAAATCGGTATGGCTAGGGATAAGAATGGAAATCGGCGTGGTAAGCGCCAATTGCGATCTTGAAATTGGCGAGATCGGTGACTGGTATCCCTTCACCCGGTAGGCAGTAAACTGGGGGATTGCCAGTGCTGCCAGTAAGCCGATAATGGCAACCACTATGAGCAACTCCACAAGGGTGAAACCTGACTTGCCGGTCATAAAGGATCTGCCCCCAATACTGCGAGTTGGGTGATGCTGATTTATATTGCCACGAGCGGTCGTAATGTATAGAAATTGATAGCGAGACAATTTACGGCCAAAATGTTTGACTGTAGAAGGATGTGGAGTCAGTTACTCTAGTGAATCTTGAGGAGTCGAAAAGGGCCCGGCAACGCTGCCGGGCCCTTCGATTTTGCGCCTAGGGGGTGATGGGTTCTAGAACTCCTGTGGCATGGCTTTCACCTGTCCGGCGGTGAAGACCGGGCCGTCC
>CALMOE010000007.1 GCA_937871715.1 uncultured Geobacter sp.
GACCATGGTCACCATCCTCGCACGGCAGCGCCTGGGCCGCTGCAGCGCCGAGGAGCTTGAAGAGCACCTGCGGGATTTCCCCTCCTCCAGCATCTCCTGACTTCTGATTGCGGCGGAAGGGGGTGCAAGTTTCTTTACAAGCGTAAAGAAACTTTACACATTCCGTAAACCGCCGTGAATAGGCGCTTTACGGGCTACTCGATGATGAGCTGTAAAGTTTCTTTACAGCCGTATCCTTGCCCGGCTCACTGGGGCGAATTTGCCAATGCAGCTAAAGCGCTGGCATTTCAAGCGGTTACATTTAGTGCCGGACGTCTTGGATCCTGGCACGGAAACAGCATTAATAGCGAGACCTTTTCTCAAGCAGGTTGCGACATGGAAAGCAAATCGGATTATCCCGGCAAAGGAGATCGACAATGAAATGGAATAGCAGAAACGGAGCTTGCCCGAGGGGAGTTCTCCTTGCGGCACTCATGCTGGCAATGTCAGCAGGCCTCGCCTCGATGGCTGACGCTGTCCAGTTGCAGGCATCACCGCCGGCAACTATCTACTACACCACCAACGGAGCCGAGCCCACTGTCACCCAGCCGGCCGCGACGACGACCTACACCAACTACTACGTCGCGGAAGGGACGAAGATAACGCCGCCAACCGCCGTGTCATTCACCGACACCCCCCTCGGCGCCTCGGAACGAATATCCCTCGTGCCCAATGCCGGCAAGGGGAGGCCGTACGTCAAACCGGAGAAGCTGAAGATTCATGCGTCGAAAAAAGAATTTGAAAAACATGTCAAGCAGAAGCATGGCAAGCGATTCAAGGTCGAGGAATTCCGAATTCAACAGACTGAATATGGCATAAGTGGTTACATTGATATAGTTGAGAGACGAGATCCGAATATCTTGCAACTAGGTGCATTTTGCTCAGAAACAGAACGAGCTAAGCGGATTGCCATTGCGAGGGACTTCGTCCTGAATAACCCGGAGTTGATTGGAATCACAGAAAATGAAGAATTGAGGGAGAGGGGGCTGGCACGAAATGATTGTGGAGCCTTACGCTTCGATAGATTCATAAATGGTTATCAACTCAGGACGTCTTTAGATGTAGATTTTGCACAACACTGGAATTTTAGTATTAGCTTTCATCTTGATCCCATCACCCTCGAAATGTACGAATCTGCGCAGCAGCCGGCGCTGAGCGCGGAAGAGATAGCAACAATGGTCTACAAGGATCTTAACATTCCACTTGACGGCAAAGGGGCGATGAAACCGCCGAAACTGACTATGTACAAGGAGTTGCGCAACAAGGAACCGTATGCGGTCTGGGAAGTAAGCGGTGAATATAATTACCGGATAGATGCGATAAGCGGCAGGATTGTCAGAAAAGCACTGAACATTGCCCGTTAGTCTGCACGAGAAGGACAGAATCCCATTATGCGTGTATGCAAATTATTATTGCCGTTTCTTGCAGTAGCGGTTTTTCTTGTATTTAGCAGGGTTGCTCGTGTTCAAGCAGACTCCGGCGTCTACCCCGACTCCCCACGCCAGATCGCGCCGCTGGATTATGCCACGGGAGATGCGACCATCGACTTTTCCTTCGCTTCCTACAACTACAGCGACGGCACGTTTGTCGGCTATCCCCTCGCCTACCACATCGAGGTATATCACGGCTCATCCCTTGTGGTCAGCGATGACGTCTGGGGCACGACCTTCTCATACTGGCCGTTCATGACGGAAGATACCTACTCCTGGAGGGTGTACGCAATTTACGAATTTTACGACGAGTTCGGAGACTATGCCGGCATGGATTACACCTACTGGTCTCCGCTGGCAGCCTTCAAGAACACGCCGGCGACAACGCCATCCCCACCGGAGCCGATTTTCCCCCAGCAGGACCTGCAGACGAAACAGGACTCGTATGTTGCCGGAAAGCGCGGCGTCTACTGGTGGTGGACTTCACTGGGAGCTCAATATTACGAGCTTACCGTTGCGAGAGACAGTAACTTCTCCGACAAAATAGCCACCTATTATACGGACAGTTTTGCCGTTTTCCCCGGTAGTCCCATAGCCGACCTTCCGGCCGACGGCTCAAGAATTTTCTGGGGCTTGAAAGCATACAACGAATTCGGCTATAGCGTTTCCCCGACCGTCAGCTTCAAGAACGACTGCAACATGCCGTCGATCGGCACGGGAGGAGCTTTCTCCCATATCGACAGCTGCACGGACGATGTGACCAGAATCGGCGGCAACTACTTCCTCAAGGACATGAGCCGCAGATTGAACGACGACTCCCACGGCCACCACGGCAGGATGAAGATGGAAGCCTCGATCATCACCGGTTTGAACGATGATAATACCGTCAGCGGAGTTGATAGGGGAATTGGGGTGCAAGTTTCTTTACACGTGTAAAGAAACTTTACACATCCCGTAAACCGCCATGAATAGGCGCTTTACGGCCGGCCTGATGGCTAACTGTAAAGTTTCTTTACAACAGTATCCTTGCCCGGCTCAAATGGGCGAACTTGTCAGCACAGTTAAAACAGCGACATTTCAACCAGTTACATGCCATGCCGGACATCTTGGATCTTGGCACGGAAGCAGCAATAATAGCGCGACCTTTTCTCAAGCAGGTTGTGACATGAAATCCCGGTAAAGGAGATCGACAATGAAATGGAATAGCAGAAACGGAGCTTGCCCGAGGGGAGTTCTACTGGCGGCAATCATGCTGGCAATGTCGGCAGGCCTCGCCTCGACGGCGGATGCCGTCCAGCTGCAGGCATCCCCGCCGGCAACCATCTACTACACCACCAACGGCGCCGAACCCACCGTCACCCAACCGGAAGCGACGACGACCTACACCAACTACTACGTAGCGGAAGGGACGAAGATCACCCCGCCGACCGCGATATCGTTCACCGACACCCCCCTCGGCGCCTCGGAACGGATCTCACTCGTCCCCAATGCCGGCAAGGGGAGGCCGTACGTCAAACCGGAGAAGCTGAAGATTCACGTGTCGAAAAAGGAGTTTGAAAAATATGTCAAGCAGAAGCACGGCAAGCGGTTCAAGGTCGATAGATTTAATATCAAGCAGATGGAGAATGGAATTGAAGGGTCTATCCGTATAGTCGAAAACAAAGATCCCGCTATCTTGCAGCTTGCCGACAGATGCACCGAAGAAGAGCGTGCACGGCGAGTCAAAAAAGCTAGGGAGGTCATTGTCAATAATCCTGAGCTGATTGGACTTACTGAAAACGAGGAGCTACGTGAACGAGGCATTAATCGGCAATACTGTGATGCTTTGTATTTTGTTCAGTATGTTAACGACTATGAGCTTGACGGAGCAATAGTGCGTTTCGTATTTGTACCACAATTCAATTTTAGCGTAGGCATTGACATTATGCCGACCACCCCCGAAATGTATGCAGCTGCGCAGCAACCGGCGCTGAGTGCGGAAGAAGTTGCACAAATAGTCTACAAGGATCTAAACATCCCGCTTGACGGCACAAAACCGCCGAAACTGACGATGTACAAGTACCTGCGGAGCAAGGAACCCTATGCCATCTGGGAGGTAAGCGGAAGATACCTTTATGAAATCAATGCCATAACCGGCAAGATTGAACGGAAGGTGCGGAACATAGCGCCAAATTGATCGGGAATCGGGAGTTTCTGCTATGCAATTATGCAAATCAACAATTCTCGTTCTGACGATAACCGTTCTCTCGATATTCAGCAGAGTTGATATCGTTCAGGCTGGCTCCGGAATTTACCCCAATTCTCCTCGCCAAATTGCGCCACTTGAGTATGGTGGCGGAAATACAACTATTGAGTTCACATTTTCTTCCTACAATTCTTACTTTACCAATGAGAACGGAACCTTTTTCGGTTTTCCGATCGCCTACCACATCGAGATATATGAGGGAGAAAATCCCATATCCATAGTAAATGACGATGTCTGGAGTACAACCGCTTCCTATAATAATTTCATTACGGATACCAATAGCGTATACACTTGGCGCGTATACGCTATTTATGAATTTTATGACGAATACGCTGAATACGCGGGGATGGAGTATTCCGAAGTATCTTCTGCCACCTTCTTGAACATTCCTGCTACAACTCCATCAGTCCCTAAGCTTATTTTCCCATTACTTGATCTGCAGACACAAAAGGACTCTTTTGTCGGAGGAAAGCGTGGCGCGTATTTCTGGAATTCTGTCCCTGGAGCCCAATATTACCAACTGGATGTCGCAAAAGATGCTGATTTTACGAAAATAATTGCCTCACATACTGCGGAATCCTTTGTCGTATTACCAGGTAGTCCCATTGCCGACCTTCCCGCCGACGGTTCAAGAATCTTCTGGCGGTTGAAAGCACACAACGAATTCGGCTGGAGCGGTTACTCCCAAACAGCCAGCTTCATAAACGATTGCAGCATGCAGTCGATCGGCACGGGAGGAGCTTTCTCCCATATCGACACCTGCACAGACGATGTGACCAGAATCGGCGGCAACTACTTCCTCAAGGACATGAGCCGAAGGTACGACTACGACGACCACGGCCACCACGGGAAGATGAAGAAAGAAGCATCGATCATCACCGGGTTTAACAGTGATAACACCGTCAGCGGAGTTGAGAGGGGAAAAGGGGTGCAGATTGCCCCAATTACCGATCTGAACAACAAGTGGGACGAAGCGACGGTACAGGATGCCATCCATGCCCAGCATTCACCGGCGGATTTTACGACTACCTGCTGAACACATTCGAAAAAACGGCCGGCGGCAAACGCCTCAACTCGTTCAATGGCGAAGGCGACTCGATGTACAACCTTATCGGCGGGTTGGCGAGTAATTGTACCCAGGATACAGCGGCTTACTGGATTAGCGATACTTGGAGTGTTCACTATTGTCAGAATGGGGTGAGTAAATACCCCGAACTGGTTGGACACGAATGGGGGCATGGCGTGACGTGGACGGCCTCAAGCATCAGGGGGCCAGGGCCAGTTCCGTTGACGTACGCGGCCGAATCCGGAGCCCTGAACGAGGCGTTTTCCGACTGGATGGGACTGGCGTACAAGCACGCAATCTGCAATCCCAATAACATGTTCCCGTCGGCAGCGAGCATCAGGCCGGCGGTGAACTGCAACACGCCATGGCTCTACGAAGGCTGGCACGATTTTACAAACCTTAATACGGTATATATTCCTGGGAATCCTCCGAAGTACTTTCCCAACTATTACAACGGCCAGTGGTATATACAACCGGCCACTTCATGCGATGACGATGACAATAACGACAATTGTGGCGTTCACACCAACAAGTTTGTGCCGGACATCATGTTTTATCTCCTTGCCGCCGGTGGCGAACACCCGTTGTCGAAAATCAAGGTTGGCAAGCTTAATAATGGTATTTGGCAGGGGATCGGCATCGACAAGGCCGTCCAGATTGCCTTCCGGGCGAATATGGAAGTTTGGCTGAAAAACGTTTCTATGTTGAAAGCTGCGACAGATATGTCCGATGTTGTTACAGACTACTTTTCGAGCTCTTCTAATGACTACCCCAACAACCTCCACCAGCTCAGGAACGCCTGGGCCGCCGTCGGCATAGGCGATCTGCCCAAGATAACCGTCACCAGCTCCCACACCGGCAAGGGGACTGTGAGCAGTTCGGTGAGAACAACCCTTATAAACGGCGTCCAGAAGCAGTACGAACCGGTCTGGGGCGGAAATGTCACCGTCACGGCTAACCCGCTGCCGGGATTCAAATTCGACAGTTGGGCGGAGGACGGCGCTGTTATCAAGGACGCCCCGCAGAGCTATACTTTCGAAACAACAGGCGACCGGACATTAACAGCAAACTTTATTTCCGATTCTGGTAATAATTTCGGCACGGTGAACGTCGGTCAGAGCTCACAGCCGCAAACAATATCCATAAAAAACACCTACAAACCACTTATTAATATTGGGCAGGTACAGATTAACGGAGCGGGATCGGCGGATTTTACCAAATTATCCGACAGCTGTTCGGGCAAACAGCTTATGTTTTACGACCCGTCCCGCCCTCAGGATTTCATATACAGCACATGCAATATTCAAATTGCGTTCACTCCTCATTCTGTCGGCCTGAGAGAAGCAACCCTCGATATTTCCGCAACTGACCCAGCTAATGGCCAGACCGTCTTCTCTGCCAGTTACCCCCTCTCCGGCACCGGCGTCATTACCTCCGTGAGCGCCGTTTCCTCCGATATCCAGGGTGGGACGGTCACCTTGAGCGGCAGCCAGCTCTGGGGTGGCACAGCCACGGCGCTGGCAACCCCCAACCCCGGTTACGCCTTCACCGGTTGGCTGGAAGACGGGGCCGTCGTCAGCTCCGCCGCCAGCTACAGCTTCACCCTCACCGGTACCAGGGACCTCTTGGCGTTGTTCTCAGCGACCCCGCCGGTGATAACGGCGACACCGCTGTCGGGTGTCTTCGGAACGGTGGCAACCGGGGTCTCCTCTCCCGCCCACACCTTCACCATCACCAACAGCGGCCCTCAACCGCTCACCCTCTCCGCCATCACCATGTCCGGAATCAACAGAGCCGACTTTGAGCCTTACAACTACTGCGGCCAGTCCCTGTCGTCAGGCGAATCATGCTCGATACAGGTGATCTTCACCCCAGCCGGTTCCGGAGCGAGAACCGCCAGACTCAACATCTCCTCAAACGATCCCGTAAGGCCAACCCATGTTATCGACCTGTCCGGTTACGGCGGTGCTCCCGCTATGGTCTTTAGCGGAAGCATTTTCGCGGCTTACGCAGACACCCTGCAGAGCGCTTACAACGATGCCGGCGACGGCATGCAAATCAGGCTCTGGGCCACCGACTTCAACGAATCGCTCAACTGCAACCGGCCGCTGACCGTCACCATGAAGGGTGGCTACAACGGCAATTTCGCCGACCGGGTCGGCAGGAGCGCCCTGAAAGGGGCTCTTACCATCTCCGGCGGCACGCTGATCGTCGACGGGCTGCAGATCGGCGGTACCTCAACCGAATCGACACTGGCGGTGAAGAAGACCGGCTCGGGAAACGTGACCATCGACCCCACGGGCCAAAGCTGCGGCAGCAACTGCTCCGGCAGTTTCCTGAACGGCACCGGCGTGACCCTGACGGCGGTCCCCGATCCCTACGCCAGCTTCGCCGGCTGGAGCGGCGGCATCTGCAGCGGCACGGCTACAACCTGCAGCTTCACCTTGAGTAGCGATACGACGGTCAGCGCCGCGTTTACCGCTCCGGACTCGCCGGCGATAAGCGTGAGCCCGGCGGAAGCAGGCTTCGGCACAGTCTACGCGGGGGC
Organism: uncultured Geobacter sp.; assembly: GCA_937871715.1. GTDB lineage: Bacteria > Desulfobacterota > Desulfuromonadia > Geobacterales > DSM-12255 > CALMBF01. Next base: position 7,329 of record CALMOE010000007.1, read on the forward strand.
TTCTTCCCAGCCGCTGACCGTCAGCGTGAACAGTTACGGCATGCAGGATTTGGCGCTCGGCAACGTTGCCCTCGCCGGCAGCGACGCCGCCGACTTCAGGGCGGTCGCCGACTCCTGCTCGGGGCGCACCCTGGCGCCGGCGGAGTCCTGCGCCGTGCAGCTCGTCTTCGCCCCGTCGACGAGCGGGACAAAAGCGGCAACCCTCTCCATCCCCTCCAATGATCCCATTAACCCCGTGGTCACCATCTCCCTCGGCGGTGCCGGGGTGATGCCGGCCATTTCCGTTGCCACTGGCGGCTCGGGGAGCGGCACGGTCTCCAGTTCACCGCCGGGAATACTCTGCGGGGCTAACTGTTCCGCCCCCTTCCTCGCCGGCACCCAGCTGACGCTGACCCCGCTGGCGGACGCCGGCTCGATCTTCGCCGGCTGGTCGGGGGGGCTCTGCGCCGGCACAGGCCTATGCGAGTTGACCGTGACGGGAGACATGACGACCACCGCCACCTTCGCCCTCCTGCCGACCGCCGACTTCGGCGCCACCCTCTCCTCGGGGGCACCGGCGATGGCGACCTTTGCGGACAGCTCCCTGAATGCCTCCTCGTGGCGCTGGGAGTTCGGCGACGGCGCCACCAGCACCCTGCGCAACCCGAGCCACATCTACCGGATCGCGGGGAGCTACACGGTGAACCTCACCGCCAGCAACGCCTACGGCTCGGACACGAAGAGCGTCGTCATCAGCCTTGACCCCTGCGGGCTGCCGGCGCGGGTCGACGACAACGACTACGCGACTCTCCAGGCCGCCTACGACGCCGCGACGGAGGGGGCCACCATCAAGGTCCTGGCCCGGGACTTTACGGAGAACCTGTACGCCGGCCAAGGGAAATACCTGCTCCTGGACGGCGGCTACCTGTGCGGCTTCGGGACAAATCCCGACACGACGGTGCTCCACGGCGCCCCTCGCATCGGCGCCGGCAGGGTGAAGCTGAGGAACATGCGCATTGCCCGATGAAACTATATTGCAGGATATGAGACAAGGAGAACCGAGATGAAAAGAACGATCGCAGCGATAGTCGTGAGTATTGCCTTGATGACAACTGTTGCCCATGCCGGCGATGGGGATCTGATTGTGGACGGGCAGGTGGGGGTTGGGACTGACGCCCCTGCCGCATCGGCGGCCCTGGAGATTGCCAGCGCCACGAAAGGCTTTTTGCCGCCGAGAATGACGACCTCCCAGAGGGACTCGATATCCGCGCCAGTCACGGGGCTGCTCGTCTTCAACACCACGGAGAATGCGTACGATTTCTACACCGGCGCAGCCTGGATCCAACTGGGCGGCCCCCCTGCCGGGTTCGTTGAGGCGTATGCGGGGAGCACCGCGCCGGCCGGTTGGCTGAAGTGCAACGGCGCGGCGGTATCGCGTACCACATACGCCAACCTGTTTGCCGCCATCGGCACCACCTATGGCGCCGGAGACGGCTCGACGACCTTCAATGTTCCCGACCTTCGCGGCGAATTTGTGAGGGGGTGGGATGACTCACGGGGAGTAGATGCAGGGCGAGGGATTGGCAGCTGGCAGGCAGATGATTTCAAGAGCCATGCTCATGAACAGCGGCATGGTTATTATCAGAGTTCCGACTTTTACGATTCGAGTTCGGCGTATGGGAATAACGGAGGATGGGTTGCGGAGACGGCTCCCTGGCAATACACCGGCGGTGCGGAAACCCGTCCGCGCAACGTGGCGCTCATGTACGTCATAAAATACTGAGGGAGGAGAAAGGCTTATTTCCGACGAGCCACATGGCCGACTTCCTGCCCTATTCCGCAAAATAAAAGCCCCGCCGTGCATTAGCGCACGGCGGGGCTTTTCCATGGCAGGAGCGATC
>CALMOE010000008.1 GCA_937871715.1 uncultured Geobacter sp.
CGCTGCGGGCCGTGGTCACCTGCAAGCCGCGCAACCACGCGCTGACGGAGAGCGACACCGGCTATACCCCCTTTGCCATGGCGGCAATCGGCGGATAAATGGAGAGGAGATTGGGATGAAAGCGCATGTGGATGCCGTTTGTATCAGTCTTGCCAAGGGGGAGAAGAAGACCCCCGTTGAGCGGGTTGAACTAAAGGAGAATCATGGCATCGTCGGTGATGCCCATGCCGGTGAGTGGCATCGCCAGGTGAGCCTCCTTGCCCGGGAGAGCATCGCCAAGATGCAGGCCATGGGACTCTCGGTAGATGCGGGTGATTTCGCAGAAAACATCACCACAGTCGGCATCGACCTTGTGGGGCTCCCCATCGGTACCCGCCTGTCCGTGGGGGAAACTGTCCTGGAGGTTACCCAGATAGGCAAGGAGTGTCATACCCGCTGTGCCATCTATTACCAGGCAGGCGACTGCGTAATGCCGAAAGAGGGGATCTTCGCCAGGGTCATCAAGGGTGGCGCTGTAGCCCCGGATGATCCCATTGAACTCATAGCCTGACCCTTGGCCGGGTCTCCTTGTCTTATCCGTATCCCCCCGGAGGTTTTCTCTTCCGGGGGGATTTTTTATAGGTACAAAGCTGATCCCTCCGTAAGCCCTCTTGTAGACAAAATACACATCGTTATTTGTAGTAGCGCCCCATAGTGCGCCATGGAAAGTGGAAGTTTGCCGCTGGCTGCAAAAAACAATCGTAAATTCAGGATGTTTGATAGGATACCTCTTTTGACAGTGTAGGTGTGTAAAATGTCCACACTGGGGAGAAAGTCTGCAGCACGTCTTTGTCTTGGCTTGTTTTCGGCAAAATTCTTCACAGCGTTGCCATAAACCCCAATTGTGCATAGGTCGCATCCTTTCTCGGAGTCACTCTGACTTTCTCGTCCTGGGGCAATTCTCCCCACTGTAGATAAAATCCCTATCTGTTAAGCCCCATTATTAACGCTATACCGTAAAAAGATGTTTCATAATTCCCCTGCTGCAGATTTGCACGAATGTGTAGACGATATGTGCATGTTTCGTAATCAGTTGAAAATAAACCATTGTTACTTTTGGCATCCCTATTGCTATAGCTATGAATATCGTTAAATCACAATGGTATGTCGGCATGATGCCCGTGAGTCGATGGCTTCTGTTTGGGCTGATATAACAAAGTTATGAGGAGGTAAAAAAGGTTTTACGCGTTGTCCCGGCCGCAGTACCGCTTTGCAGCAACAACAAAAATTAGCAGATCACAAAACAAAAGGAGGAAGTACCGATGCCACATTTCAGAGATGCCAAAAGAACCCTCAGCCTCGAACCCCGTGAGTACCCGATCAAGATGCAGCACGCCTATCCGTCGGTTAACATCGGTATAGGCGCCCACACCATGGTCGGCAATGACGCCAAGGCCCTGGGGATGACCAACGCTCTCATCGTCACCACCGGCCTGAAAGGGACCGGCATCATAGAGTCGATCCAGGGTGTGCTCAAGCACGCTGGCGTAGCATCCGAAGTGTTCGACAAGGCTACCCCCAACCCGAAGGATTATGAAGTAATGGAAGGAGCCAAGGTTCTGGCCAGCGGCAAGTTCGACGGCATGATCACCATCGGCGGCGGCTCCACCACCGACTGCGGCAAGGCGATCAAGCTGGTCTATAGCCACGACGGCCAGGATGTCCGCACCTTCGAAGGGGCCTTCAAGTGCACCAAGAAGAACAAGATCCCGCACCTGGCAATCAACACCACCTCCGGTACAGGTTCCGAAATATCCTGTTTCTCCATCATCAATCACACGGAGAAGATGTACAAGATGGCCCTCTTCGATCCCAACTGCACCCCGAGCAAGTCGGTCAACGACCCGCTCCTCCACCAGTGCATGAGCCAGAACCTGGCCGCTTACACAGGCATGGACGCCCTGACCCACGCCGTCGAGGCGATAGCTTCCCGCCTCTGCGTCCAGTCCGCCTACGGCCCCGGCCTCTGGGCTATCACCGAGATCTTCGCCAACCTGCGTCAGTCTTCGGCCAACCGCAACAACATCAAGGCCATCGAGCAGATGGTCTGGGCCGAAATGGCCGCAGCCTACAGCTTCAACAGCGCCGGCCTCGGCATAGTCCACTCCATGGCTCACGCCATGGGCGGTCTCTATGACTCCCCCCACGGCCTCTGCAACGCCATCGCCCTGGTGGACGTCTGCCGCCTCAACCTCCCGGCATGCCCCGAGCGCTTCGCCATGATGGCCCGCGCCGCCGGCATCAATACCGACGGTATCTCCGATATGAAGGCAGGCGAGCTGTTCATAGACATGATCCAGGAGCTCAAGGACGACCTGGGGATCACCACCAAGTTTGCAGATCTCGGCCTGCAGGAGAAGGATCTGGACGGCCTGGCCAAGTTCGCAGCCGCCGACATCTGCTCCGAGGGTAACCCGATGGATATCGGTTTCGACAACATGCGCGCCGTCTTCAAGGGTTGCATGTAGTAATTGAATTGTGAAAAGTGAAGAGTGAAGGGTGAATTGTTAGCCAACAAACGCACCCTTCACTCTTTTGTTTACTTCATTTTAACTTTTCACCATTCACAATGTACAGTCCCACCGAGGTGCCCATGATCAGCGAACAGCAGGTTAAAGACGATCTCAAGCGTGGCGGTTACATCGCAGACGAGGCAATTGCCACTGCAGTATTCCTTTCCCTGCGCATGGAGAAGCCGATCCTGATCGAGGGTCCGCCTGGAGTTGGCAAGACCGGCCTGGCGAAAACCCTCTCGGAGGTTATGGATTTCCCCCTCGTCCGCCTGCAGTGCTATGAAGGGATCGACGAGGGGAAGGCCCTGTACGACTGGGAGTACGGCAAGCAGCTGCTGTATACCCAGCTGCTCCGCACCCAGTTGGACAGCTACCTCTCCATGGCTTCCGACCTGCGGGCTGCGGTGGATCGCCTCTCCGCCGAGGAGAGTCTCTTCTTCTCCCAGAACTTTCTGGTGCAGAGGCCGATCCTGCGCAGCTTCCTCTCCGAGAAGAGATCGTTGCTCCTCATCGACGAGATCGACCGCTCCGGTGACGAATTCGAGGCGCTCCTCCTGGAGTGCCTGAGTGAATTCCAGCTCTCCATCCCGGAGCTGGGGGTGATCGCCGCGCGGCAAAAGCCTTTAGCAATTCTGACCAGCAACGGCACGCGCCTGATCTCAGACGCTCTGCGTCGCCGCTGTCTTTATCTATATATCGGCTACCCGGAGCTGGATCGGGAGATAGAGATTGTTCGAGCCCGCTACCCGGAGATGTGCGAGGGGCTGGCCCGGCAGATGGTCGAATTCCTCCGCGAGGTGAGGGAGCTCATTCTCCGCAAACCCCCCAGCGTCTCCGAGACCCTGGATTGGGCACAGATACTCTCCATCCTCCATGCGAGGCAGCTAACCCCTGAGCTGGTGGCCAACACAGTAGGGGCCATAGCAAAGCATCAGTCCGACTTGAAGCAGGTGACGGACCTGGCGGCGCAGGTGCTGCGCTAGCTGTCACGGATACTACCCCCAGCGCTACTTTCAACAGGCGCGGGTTCTCTCCTCCCATTTAGGCGGAGGGGGTAATGACAGGGGCTAAGTCATGGAACGAATCATCGCCAGCTTCGTGAAATCCCTCCGCGGACGGGGGGTGCGGGTCTCCCAGGGGGAGAGTCTCGATGCGGTGCAGGCCCTTGCCATCGGCGGCTTCCATGACCGGGAGTCGTTCCGCGCCTTGCTCCGCCTGACCCTAATCAAGAATGTCAATGACATGCCGGCCTTCGAGGAGGTTTTTGACCGCTACTTCAGCCGCAGCGATTTTATTACCCCCCATGCCGATCAACCGGACCCCTTGGGCGCCCTGATCCATATCGTCGAAGGGGAGCAGCTCAAAAGCGAGCAGCATCGTACCAGCAAGGAGGAGGGGGATCCGACGCTCCTGGTGGATGGGGAGCTCTCCCCAGAGGAGCTGGAGAACCTCATGGGGCTTGAGGAGTCTGACGAGGAGGGGGGAGCTGAGCTCACGGTGCAGCTGGATGGCCACCGGGGAAAGATCGAACAGCCGATGCCGGCCGACTACTATCGCCACGCCCAGCCTACGGTCGCCTTTCACCAGAGCCTCGGGCAGAGCCGGATCGACTATGTATCCGTGGAGGAGCAGGCTGAGATGCAGGAGGTGGTGGGGCGGATGCTGACAAGGATCCGCAAGGATGTGAAGCGGATGCGGGAGGAGGAGAGCCGCGGCAGGCTGCACGTCATCAAGACCCTGCAGAAGAACTACCGCCACGACATGGTCCCCTTTCTCCGCTTGCTCAGGCGCAAGCGGAAGGAGAAGCCGCGCCTAGTTGTCTTCTGCGACGTCAGTTTTTCGGTCAGTCACGCAACCCGCTTCATGCTGCTCCTCCTCCATACCCTGCAAAGCCGGGTAATGGATGTGAGGAGCTTCGTCTTCAACCGGGAAATCGTAGAGATCAGCGACAAGCTGCGCAACATGCCGGTCAACCCCCTGCTCGAAGCCATGGACAAGGGGGATATAGTCAACCTGGATGACAACAGCGACTTCGGCAATGTCTTCAAGACCTTCAAGGAGAGGCATCTGGAGGGGATGCGGGGGAAGCCGGCGATCATCATCA
>CALMOE010000009.1 GCA_937871715.1 uncultured Geobacter sp.
ACCTCTCTTGTACAAATCCGAATTAGATGCTACTATCCATCGCCAATAGTTACGCTAGGAGGGTATAGATGGCGATTATCACCATATCCCGGGAGATGGGGACGGGTGCCTATAACATAGCCACTGAGGTGGCGAAGAAGCTCAAGTACACCTTTGTTGACGGGAACAAGATTGCCGAAGTGGCCGACAAGTACGGTCTGACCAAGGATATTCTCGAGCGTGTCGATGAAAAGCCGCCGGTCTACATAACTGCCGAAGACAGGTTGCAGGCGGCAAATCTGAACATGATCGAGCTGATCCTGCTGGATTTTGCCAAGGCTGGCAATGTAATCCTCTACGGTCGCGGCTGCCAGGATCTCCTCAAAGGGATGGGGAACGTGCTCAGGCTCCGCATCATTGCCCCGTTCGAGGAGCGTGTGGAGCGGTTTGCCGAGCGGGAATGGATCGATCCGGACCTGGCCCACGAGTACATCCGGAAGAGCGACCACCAGCGGGCGGGGTTCATCCATTTCTACTTCGACCGCAACTGGAACGATCCACTTGCCTATGACATGGTTTTCAATACCTCCATGCTCTCCGAGGAGGCAATCGTGGATGCCATTGTGGCGGCGGTTAAGGACCCGAAGCTTAAGGATGCGGAAGCCGGCGCAAAGCAGATGATTGACGATATAATCCTCGCCAAGAAGATCGAGACCGAACTACTGCGCAGCGGCAAGATCGAGAGCATGCACCTGAAGATATTTGTCTGCAACGGCAAGGCCCATCTCTCCGGCCATCTCCATAGCGAAGAGGAGCTTGAGGAGGCCGTGGCGATCGCCAACTCGGTGCCCGGTGTCACCAAGGTTGTCAACGAACTGCAGGTGGTCGCCTTCAAGAGGGTCAAGGTGTGATGCACATAAACACAAGGTAGGTAAAAAAAGAGCGGCCGGTATCAGCACCGGCCGCTCTTTTTTTGTTATGCACTATCTCAAGGATTAATCTTCTTCTTCGTAATCTCCGTAATCCTCGTCAAGCTCGTTGAACTCCAGGTCGTCCTCGTCCTCCATCTCGTCGTCCTCGTAGAGGAGCGAATCCCTCATATCCTCTTCCCTGATCGCTTCGAATTTGGCTAGCAGCCTTTCGTCGGTGCAGTAGCGACCTTTCCTGTATCTGCATGATTCCAAATCGCACAGGTCGAAAAGCTGTATCTCGCTGCAGAGGCGTTCGGGCGGTGCGACAATATCTTCTTTCTTCTCCTCTTCCATTCAGCACTCCTGACCGCAGGCCGCCTGGAATTCAACGGCCTTCTGCACATCCTCGGCGCAGCCTATGTAGATGGGCTCCCTGTGGTCGAGGGATTCCGGTTTCACATCCAGGATCGGGATGGTGCCGTTGCTGGCGGCGCCACCTGCCTGCTCGATGAGGAAAGCCATGGGGTTGAGTTCGTAAAGGAGTCTCAGTTTTCCTTTGGGAGAACCCTTGAGGGCAGGGTAGAAGAATATCCCTTTCCCCTTCATCAGTACCTGGTTGATATCCGGTACAAATCCGCCGGAGTAGCGGAGCTTGCTCCCCTTCTCCTCCAGGTAGGTGACAAACTTCTCGGTACCGGGGGTGTATTTGTTGCGTAGCCCGCCAGGGGCGTAGATGTCTCCGCATGGGGCCATGGTGACGTTTTCCCGGGAGAGGGTGTACTCGTTGAGGGAATTCATTGTGAACTCGTGCACGCCGTTGCCGACCGAGTAGACCAGTGAAACCCTGGGGCCGTAAAGGATGTAGAGTGCTGCCACCTGATTGCGCCCCTCCTGAAACAGGTTGCACCCCTTGTAGATGGAGACTATGGTGCCGATGGAGAGATTGACGTCCACCAGTGAAGAGCCATCCAGTGGGTCGTAGGCCACGGAGTAGAGGTCGGGCCCGTCGCTTTGCGCCTGGTAGATTTCGTCCATCTCCTCCGAGGCGATGTTGCAGACAACTCCTGAATGGGTCAGCCTCTTGCGCAGGATCCTGTCGGAAAGGACGTCAAGGGCAAGCTGCTCCTCGCCGTAGAGGTTCGAGGTGCCGGCAACGCCCAGATCGCCGGTGCGTACGGCATGGATCACGTATTTGCTGGCTTCGGCAATCTCGCAGATAAGGTGCACAAGGTTGTTGCAGATGTTCTGGCTTCTCAGGTGTCTGCGCAGGTCAAGCTGGAATCTGGATTTCCCCGGTTCGCGGTACATGCCACCCCCAATAGTTAAGATGTTTTTTAAATACTCAAATGCATGATGCTTGGCAAGAAAAAGTTAAGTCAGGTTTTACGCAGGACGGCCACCGACTCCACGTGGGTGGTCTGTGGGAACATGTCCACCGGCTGGATGAAGACGGTGTGGTATCCTGCGCCCCCGAGGATCATCAGGTCGCGCGCCAGGGTGGCGGGTGAGCAGGATACATAGATTATTTTCCCTGCACCCAGAGTGACCACCTGCTGCAGGACTCTCTCCTCGCACCCCTTGCGGGGTGGGTTGAGAACCACCAGGTCGATTTTCCGGCCGCTCTCCACGACCCATTTGAGTTGTTCCACGGCGTCTCCTGCCTCGAATTCGCAGTTGCGGGCACGATTAAGCTTTGCGTTCACTGCCGCATCCTCAACCGCCTGGTCGACAACCTCTATGCCGAGAACATCCTTTGCAGAGGATGAGAGGAAGAGGGAGATGGCGCCGATGCCGCAGTAGAGGTCGAGGACGCTCTCCTTGCCGGTAAGTGCCGCGTGCCTGCGTACCAGTTCGTAAATGATGCCGGCGCTGCCGCTGTTCACCTGGAAAAACGACCTGGGGGAGATGGAAAAGCGTACATCCCCGATGCTGGCTTCCAGCGTGGTCTGCTTCGTGTGGGGGAAATCCCTGTTGCCGAGGATGACGTTGCCGCTGGAGGGGTTGATGTTCTGTACGACAACCGCAACTTCCGGTATCTCCTTGCGGATGTAAGCTGCCAGGTGGTGCAGTTCGTTGTAGCTGCGTCTGGCGGTGACCAGTGCCACCATGGCCTTGTTCTCTTTTTCCGCGACCCTGACCACCAGGTAGCGGAGCAGCCCCTGCTCGGAACGTGGACTGTATATTGGCACCTTCCCCTTGATGATTCCTCTCTTGGTCGCCGCGGCGATCCGGTTGATGAGCGGGTGGTGCAGGGTGCAGTCAGATATGTCCAGTATGTCATGGCTTTCGCGTCTGTAGATGCCGATGACCGGCGCGGCGAACTTGCCGGCAATCACCAGCTTGGCACTGTTGCGGTACTGCAGCTCGCTTGGTGAGGCGATGACCGGAAGTATTTCAATATTGGCAAGGGATGCATAGCGCCTGACCTGGTTAGCCACCAGTTCCCTCTTCCATTCGAGCTGTGCCGCGTACTTCATCTCCATGAGAGGGCAGCCGTCGCACTCCGGCATGTGGCCGCATGGGGAGGGGCGGCGAAGCGGCGATGGTTCGATGATCTTTGTCCTGGTGGCGACGGTACGGTGCTGGCCGGCGTGCTCGACCCTGGCGATCACCTTCTCGCCGGGGAGCGCGCCCTTGACCCTAACCTGGACAGTGTCGGCAATGCCGATGCCGTACCCCTCCTCGTCTAGTGCGGAGACAGCCAGTTCTAGGCTGCTCCCTTTGGGGAGCTCCTGTTTATGTTTCGCTTTAGGTGGGGATTTGAGCTGTTTTTTCATATGGTCAAACTACTCGGACAGAGTTTCAAATGTCAATGTTAATCTTGAGGTTACACTCTTGATAGGGCCTGACTTTCTTGGGGATCAATAACGGCGTATTGGGCCGCTATCCTTGACTTTGCCCATTCAAAACAACTATTATGATCAGCTATGCGCAGATCGACCAGGCAGATAATGATTGGGAGTGTGGCCATCGGCGGCGGGGCTCCCTGCTCGGTGCAGTCCATGTGCAGTACCGATACCCGCGACGAGGCCGCTACCATTGCCCAAATCGGCAGATTGGCGGATGCCGGCTGCGAGATCGTCCGCTGCGCAGTGCCCGATAAGGCGGCAGCCGAGGCCCTTGGCCGCATCAAGCTTTCTTCACCCCTGCCGGTTGTGGCCGACATCCATTTCGACTATAAGCTAGCCCTGCAGGTCCTGGCAGGCGGCATAGACGGCCTGAGACTCAACCCGGGTAATATCGGTGAGCGCTGGAAGGTTGAAGAGGTTGTGCGCGCCGCTCGCGAACGCCTGGTGCCGATCCGCATCGGCGTCAATGCCGGTTCCCTTGAGAGGGAGCTGCTTGAAAAGTACGGCCATCCCACTGCTGCGGCGATGGTTGAATCTGCCCTGGGGCACGTGCGCATTCTTGAGGAGCTGGGGTATGACCAGATCAAGATATCCCTGAAGGCCTCTGACGTCCCCAAGACGGTCGCAGCTTATCGTCTCCTGGCCAAGGAGGTCGATTATCCGCTGCATATCGGCATCACCGAGGCGGGTACCATCTTTTCCGGGACAATAAAGTCGGCGGTTGGTCTTGGGATAATGCTGGCAGACGGTATCGGCGACACTTTGCGGGTCTCTCTTACCGGTGACCCGGTGGATGAGGTGAGGGTCGGGTTCGAAATCCTAAAATCCCTCGGTCTGCGCCAGAGGGGGGTAAACTTCGTCTCGTGCCCAACCTGCGGCCGCTGTCAGATAAACCTGATCAATGTTGCCGAAGAGGTTGAACAGCGGCTGCAGGGGGTCGACGCCCCCTTTACCGTGGCGGTGATGGGGTGCGTGGTCAACGGTCCGGGAGAGGCCAGGGAGGCCGACTTCGGCATCGCCGGCGGTAGGGGGGAGGGGCTACTCTTTCGCCACGGCGAGATATTGCGCAAGGTGCCTGAGCATGAGCTGGCCGACGCCCTGGTCGGGGAGGTATTGAAGGCAGTAAGTAGTGAGAAGTGAGAAGTGAGAAGTGAGAAGTGAGAACTCCAGTTGCCATATATAAAACTTTGTCGAGGTTAACCAATGCGTTACACACAGTACTTTGTTCCAACTGTTAAGGAAACTCCGGCCGATGCCGAGGTGGTCTCCCACAAGTTGATGCTCCGCGCCGGGATGGTGCGCAAGGTGGCCGCCGGCATCTACAACTATCTCCCCCTTGGACTTCGCTCCATACGCAAGGTGGAGAACATCGTCAGGGAGGAGATGAACCGTGCGGGGGCAATCGAGATACTCATGCCCATGGTCACCCCTGCCGAGCTTTGGCAGGAGTCCCGTCGCTGGGAGCAGTATGGCAAGGAGCTTCTCCGCCTCAAGGACCGCAAGGATAACGAGTTCTGCCTCGGACCGACCCACGAAGAGGTGGTGACTGACATCGTTCGCCGTGAGGTCAGGAGCTACAGGCAGATGCCCCTCAACCTCTACCAGATCCAGACCAAATTCCGTGACGAGATTCGCCCCCGTTTCGGCCTGATGCGCGGTCGGGAGTTCATCATGAAGGATGCCTACTCCTTCGATGTGGACGAGGCAGGTGCCGATGCCGCCTATGAGAAGATGTACCAGGCCTACCGTCGTATTTTTGCCCGCTGCGGCCTGAAGTTCCGCGCCGTTGAGGCTGATACCGGTTCCATCGGCGGCAACTGGTCCCATGAATTCATGGTGCTGGCGGATTCCGGTGAGGATGCTATTGTATCCTGCAGCTCCTGCGACTATGCCGCCAACGTGGAGAAGGCCGAGTCGCGCCTCGTGGAGAGTGCCGAGCATGCAGACCCACGTCCCGTGGAGAAGGTCCACACCCCCGGGAAGAAGAGCATACAGGAGGTGAGCGAGTATCTTGGTATGCCGATGACCCACACTGTAAAGATGCTGGTCTGCATGGCCGACAATGTCCCTGTAGGCGTTCTTCTTCGCGGCGACCACGACCTGAACGAGATCAAGCTGAAGAAGGTAATCGGCTGCGACGAGCTGGAGATGGCCAGTGACGAACAGATCGCCAAGGCAACCGGTGCCCCGGTCGGCTACCTCGGCCCACAGGGGGCTGCCATCAGGATCATAGCCGACCTGACCATCAGCTCCATGCGCAATGTGGTGGTGGGTGCCAACGAGACTGACTATCACCTGAGAAACGTCAATCCCGGGCGCGACTTCATCGTCACCGAGTTCGCGGACATCCGCAATGTCGCCCATGGCGACGGTTGCCCCCGCTGCAGCGAGGGGGCCCTGGAGATGTGGCGCGGCATCGAGGTCGGCCATGTCTTCAAGCTGGGGATGAAGTACTCCAAGGCCCTGAACGCCACCTTCCTTGACCAGGACGGTAAGGAGCAGACCGTCTTCATGGGGTGCTACGGCATCGGCATCGGCCGAACCGTGGCAGCCTGTATCGAGCAGAATCACGACGATAACGGCATCATCTTCCCCCTCCCCATTGCCCCGTTCCACTGCATAGTATCGGCGGTCAACCCCAAGGATGTTGCGGTGAGTAGTGCCGCCGAGGATATCTATGCCCGCCTCCAGGCAGCAGGCGTGGAGGTGCTCTATGACGACCGGGACGAGCGCCCGGGGGTCAAGTTCAAGGATGCCGACCTGATCGGCATCCCCTTGCGTCTAGTTGTCGGTGCCAAGAATCTGGTAGAGGGGAAGGTGGAGCTGAAGCAGCGTAGTGGTGGCGATATGGAGTTGTTGTCCATCGACGAGTCGGTCAGCCGCGTCAGCGCTATGGTAAAGGAGGCGCTGACACTATGACCCGTGACGAAGCACGCGACAAGATCATCTTTGCCATGGACGTCAACGGCATGGCGGAAATCGACCGGTGGTCGGCACTTCTCGCCGAAAAGGTGGGGATGTTCAAGATCGGCAAGCAGCTCTTCACCGCCACTGGGCCTGCGGCGGTGCGCAAGGTGCAGGAGAACGGCGGCAGGGTGTTTCTTGACCTCAAGTACCACGACATCCCCAACACGGTTGCCATGGCCACCCTGGAGGCTGCCAGGATGGGGGTGGATCTGGTAAATCTCCATGCACTGGGTGGTTACGAGATGATGGCTACCACCATTGATACTCTGGAGAAGGAGTTTAAGGGGGGTAAGCGCTCCAAGGTGCTGGCGGTGACCATCCTTACGTCGTCTACTGAGGATACCCTGCGTGGGGTAGGGATAGAGTATTCCGTTACTGACATGGTGGTCAGGCTGGCAAGACTGGCCAAGAGTGCCGGCATCGACGGGGTGGTAGCATCTCCCCAGGAGGTGGGGCTGATCCGAGAAGCCTGCGGCCCCGACTTCCTTATCGTCACTCCGGGCGTACGTCCGGCCTTTGCTTCGGTTGACGATCAGAAACGGATCATGACACCGGCCGGGGCTATTGCCGCTGGTGCCGACTATCTGGTTATCGGCCGACCCATCAGCGCAGCCCAAGATCCGTCTGCTGCCGCTGAGTTGATAATCGACGAGATTGCTGCTGTCGGTTGATATCCGTCGGCATTAAAGCTCGCTGAAAGCGTAAAAGAGGAAAGAATATGCAGGAAGAGATAATCTACGGGATTAATCCGGTGAAGGAGGCCCTGCGCGGAACGCGGAGGGCCTTCGAGCTTTTCGTTGCCGAAGGGGCGTCAGACCAGAGGGTGGAGAAACTCCTCAAAATGGCAGCTGAAGTGGGTGTGCCGGTGAGGCGGCGCCAACGCCGGGACCTGCAGCGGCTCTGCTCCAGTGAGCACCACCAGGGAGTTGCTCTGCGGGTGGAGGCCTTCGCCTATGCAGATTTCGCCGACGTCCTCTCCGCCTGGTCAGCTAGCGGGGAGGATGGCATCTTCATCGTCCTCGATGGCATCCAGGACCCCCACAACTTGGGGGCGATCATCCGCACGGCTGCTTGCGCAGGAGCCAGTTGCGTGATCATCCCCAGGGACCGGGCGGCAGGGGTATCGCCTACCGTGGAGAAGGTTGCCGCCGGGGCTACCGAGACTGTTGCCATAGTACAGGTTACAAATGTGGCCACTACCCTTGAGCAGCTGAAGGAGGCCGGGTTCTGGATCTTCGGCGCCGATGAGAAGAGCGGTGCATCATTGTATCGCCAGAACCTGACTGGCAATACGGTCTTCATCATCGGCGGGGAAGGGGAGGGGATAAGGCCCTTGGTGCGCAAGAAGTGTGACGTGCTCTTCTCCGTGCCCATGGCGGGCGGGGTAAGCTCCCTAAATGCCTCTGTGGCTGCCGGAGTAGCAATATTCGAGGCGGTTAGGCAGCGGCTACTGAAGTGATGCTTTAAGTCCATCGGCCATGGTTGGATAGAGGAGCCTGATTCCCAGCTTTGCCAGCATTTTGCTGTTGTCAATGCGCCGCGATTCGGTCATGTAGCCGAACATGAGTGGTGTCATGACCCGACGCGCCTCGCTCAACGGTACCTGGGGGAGGCGCGGCAGGCCGAGCAGGTCGGTGATGGCGTTGAAGTAGGCGGTCATGGTGCTGGTCTCGCCGTCGCAGACATTGAAGATATCGCCATCATCACCCCTGTCGATAGCCGCCAGGCAGATTCTTGCCAGGTCATCGGCATGTATCCGGTTGCTGAAGCCCGCCTCGGTTTCGTCAAGCAGTGGGTGTCCAGCCAGGATCCTGTCCATGGGTATCCTCCCGGGCCCGTAAATCCCGGCAACTCTGAGGATGACCAGGGGTACGCCACGCATCTTTGCCCACTCCGTGAAGCTCTCCTCCGCATCCAGGCGTCGTTTGGCAGTATGGTTCCCAGCGTTGGCCGGTCTCTCCTCGGTGACCAATTCGTCCCCGCAGTCGCCGTAGACGCTGGTGGTGCTTATGTAGACTATCTTTGCCGGTTCGTTCCCCACCTGGATTGAGTCGAGGAAGTTGCTAACCCGCGTGTCCCTGATCCCCCCCCCCGGTGGCGGGGCCGAGTAGAGCAGGGCGGCACCCCTCATGTCAATTCGGGGGATCGCCAGGGTGTCGTCAAGGTCGCCGCGGATCATCTCCGCAGCACTCTCTTGCAGTGAGGCGCATTTGCTCATGTTGCGCGACATGGCGGCGACCTTTACACCTTCTTCCATGGCAAGGCGTGCCACGCGGCTCCCGGTGTCTCCGCAGCCGATAATGTACAGTTTAGGATATATCATGGTCTCACCTCACTCATTATGGGCGTATACTACAGTATCTGGCAATTCTGGCAAGATGTTAGCTTTGCCGCTGCGGCATTACCCCTTGACAAAGAATATGAGTTAGGGCTTAGTCGATGGTCATGACGCTCTTCTCCGAAAAGAAAATCCTCTCCGTTTCCCAGTTGACCTCACTGGTCAGATCACTTTTGGAGGAGAACTTCGAGCATTTGTGGGTTGAGGGGGAGATCTCCAACCTCTCCACACCCAGCTCCGGACATCTCTACTTTACTCTCAAGGATAGCGGTGCTGCCCTGCGCTGCGTAATGTTCCGCGGTTCGGCAAAGGCCCTCCGCTTTCGCCTTGCCGACGGCATGAAGATCATTCTGCGCGGCAGGATGACAGTCTACGACCAGAGGGGCGATTACCAACTGCTGGTGGAGTACATGGAACCCCAGGGGGTGGGTGCCCTGCAGCTTGCCTATCAGCAGCTCAAGGAGCGGCTTGCACGGGAGGGGCTCTTTGCCGAGGAGCGCAAGAGAGCCATCCCCATTCTTCCCCGAACCATCGGTATCGTCACCTCTCCCACCGGGGCGGCCATACATGACATCTTCAAGGTACTTGAGAGACGTCATGCCGGCCTGCATCTGCTGATTGCCCCGGCAAAGGTCCAGGGAGAGGGGGCCGGTGCCGAGGTTGCCGCCGCCATCAGGGACCTGAGTGGCTACCCGCAGGTGGATGTGATCATAGTGGCCAGGGGCGGAGGTTCCATGGAGGACCTCTGGGCGTTCAACGAGGAGGTGGTTGCCAGGGCAATCTACGATTCCACTGTCCCGGTAATCTCTGCTATCGGCCATGAAGTAGACTTCACCATTGCCGATTTCGTTGCAGATCTGCGTGCCCCCACCCCTTCGGCAGCGGCGGAGATGGTCGCCGCCAGCAAGGCCCAGCTCCTTGCCGATTGCGCCTCCCTGCAGCGCCGTCTGCAGCAGGCCATGGATCAGCGCCTCTCGGCTGCCAGGGTTGAACTGCATTACAGGGCAAGCGCGCTAAAGAGTCCGGAGCTTGTAATCGCCCGGATGCAGCAAAGGGTAGATGACCTTTCCCAGAGATGCGCGGCAACCATCGAACGCACAATCGGCGAACTGCGCCGGCAGGAGTCGGATATCCGCTCCAGGCTGCGTTTATCTTCCCCCGAGCAACGGATCGAGAGCGATTTAGAAAGACTTGCCACTCTCAAGCTGCGTTGCCAGATAGCCGTGAAATCCAGCTTGGAGAGGTGCGGAGGCACGGTTGCCCATCTTGCAGCCACTCTCGATGCTCTCTCACCATTAAACGTGCTTGCACGCGGCTACGCGGTTGCAGAGCTTCTCCCGGGGGGAACGGTGGTTAAAAATTTATGCCAGCTGCAGCCTGGTGACTGCTTGCGGTTAAGGCTGAGTGACGGGGAGGCTGTCTGCTCAGTTGAGTCTCTTTCCCCTGGCAGGGTGGATGGGCTTGACTCCCATTCACCCCGTGGATAATATGAAATCTCTAGCGGAGGAACGATGGCAGCGGAAAAGTTTGAAACGTCCCTGAAAAAACTGGAGGATGCGGTAAGCAGGCTGGAGAGCGGAGAGCTCTCCCTGGATGACTCTATCAGGGTCTTCGAGGAGGGGATAAAGCATGCGGCCATCTGTTCAAGAAAGCTCGGCGAAGCGGAGAAGAAGGTGGAGCTGCTCCTTAAAAAGCGTGACGGCGTCTTGATCCGCGAGGATTTTGCCGGCGAGGACGACATGTGAAGGGGATTTCAGATGGATCTGAAGCAGTATATTAACGAGCGCTGCCAACTGGTTGACAGGGAGCTTGATCGGCTCATGCCCAGGGAAGAGGATCTCCCCGGCTCACTGCACCGTTCCATGCGCTACTCTTCCTTTGCGGGTGGCAAGAGAATCAGGCCCATACTCCTCCTGGCGGCCTGCGAGGCGGTAGGAGGGGACCAATCCCTCGGCCTGACCGCAGCGGCTGCCATGGAGATGATTCATACCTACTCCCTGGTGCATGATGATCTGCCGGCAATGGACAACGACGATTTCCGCCGCGGCAACCCTACCAATCACAAGGTTTTCGGCGAGGCAGTGGCAATTCTTGCCGGTGATGCCCTCCTAACCCAGGCTTTCATTGCCCTGAGCAGCCCCCGCCTTTCGGCCTCCGTGCCGGCGGGTGTCCTGCTGGAGGTGATTCACGAGTTTGCCGTGTCCGCAGGATCCAAGGGGATGGTGGGCGGGCAGGTTGTTGACATGGAGAGCGAGGGGAGGCATGACATCGACCTACCCACGGTGCAGTTCATCCATATTCACAAGACGGGCGCACTGATAAAGTCATCCGTCAAGTCGGGAGCCCTCCTAGGGGGGGCGAGCGAAGATCAGCTTGGAGCCCTGGTACGTTACGGCGAGGCGATTGGTCTGGCTTTCCAGATTGCCGACGACATACTCGACATCGAGGGGACAACCGAGGAGCTCGGCAAGGATGCCGGTAGCGACCAGGCAAGGGGGAAGGCTACCTATCCTGCGGTGGTCGGCATCGAGGAGTCCAGGCACAGGTGTGCCGAACTTCTGGAGATGGCGCTGCAGGCACTTGAAGGCTTCGACCACCGTGCCGAGCCGCTGCGTGAGATAGCCCGTTACGTGGTTGCGCGAAAGTCCTGAGACATGCACAAGCTTCTTGACTCCATCAATTCGCCAAGAGATCTCGACGATCTCTCCTATGCCAGGTTGGAGCAGCTGGCCGCAGAAATCCGCCAGATGATCATCGCCACCTGTGCTGCAAACGGCGGTCATCTCGCCCCGAGCCTCGGGGTGGTTGAGTTGACCCTTGCTTTGCACAGGGTGTTCCGCTCCCCGAAGGACCGGATAATCTGGGATGTGGGGCACCAGGCATATGCCCACAAGATAATTACCGGTCGCCGCGAGCGCTTCCAAACCCTACGCCGCCTGGACGGGATCAGCGGATTTCCGAAAAGGGCCGAATCTCCACATGACATCTTCGACGTAGGGCACTCTTCCACCTCAATCTCGGCTGCGCTGGGAATGGCGGTCGGCCGGGATCTGCAGGGGAAGAGAAACAAGGTGGTGGCGGTCATCGGCGACGGCTCCATGACCGGCGGGATCGCCTTCGAGGGGCTTAACCATGCCGGCCACCTCAACAAGGACCTGGTGGTTATCCTCAACGACAATGAGATGTCCATTGCCGAGAATGTGGGGGCGCTGTCCAACTTCCTCAGCCGCACAATAACCAATGAGTTCGTCCATAAGATCAAGAAGGATATGGAGAGTTTCCTGGAGGGGCTGGACGGATTCGGCTCCGGTGCTCTCAAGGTGGCCAAGCGGGCGGAGGAGTCCCTCAAGGGGATCTTCACCCCGGGGATGCTCTTCGAGGCGTTCGGCTTTGAGTACATCGGCCCCATCGACGGTCACGACATCGTCCGCCTGCAGGAGACCCTGGAGAAGGTGCGCAGCTTCGACGATGCCGTCCTGATCCATGTGCTTACCCGCAAGGGGAAAGGGTATCCTCCTGCGGAGAAGAATCCTTCCCTTTTCCACGGTATCGGCCAGTTCGACCAGGAGAGCGGCAAGGTCCTAAAGGCCAAGGGTGGGGGGGGCTCCTACACCGCCATTTTCGGCGATGCCCTCTGTAGACTGGCGGCGGAGGACGACACCATCGTCGCCCTGACCGCAGCCATGCCGGACGGTACAGGTCTCACCGGATTCGCCAGGGATTATCCAGATCGCTTTTTCGACGTCGGCATTGCCGAGCAGCATGGTGTAACCTTTGCCGCCGGCCTGGCCGCCGACGGACTCAAGCCGGTTTTTGCCGTCTACTCCTCCTTCCTGCAGCGTGGCTACGACCAGTTGATGCACGATGTCTGCCTGCAGAACCTGCCGGTCGTCTTTGCCATCGACCGAGCCGGTGTGGTGGGGAGCGACGGACCCACCCACCATGGTGTCTTCGATCTCGCCTATCTGCGCCACCTCCCCAACATGACCGTCATGGCGCCCGGGGACGAGAACGAGTTGCAGCACATGCTATGCAGCGCCATCGGCTACGGCGTTCCAACCGCCCTGCGCTACCCCAGGGGGAGCGGGACGGGGATCCCTCTGGATCAACTCTTCCGCCATATTCCCCGCGGCAAAGGGGAGCTTTTGCGCGAGGGGGGGGACGGCGCTATTCTGGCAGTGGGTACCATGGTCTCCCCCGCCCTGCATGCCGCCGTGATCCTGGCAGAAGAGGGTATCGAGCTGGCCGTTGCCAATGCCAGGTTCATCAAACCACTGGACAATGACCTCATCTTGGGCCTTGCAGGGACGGGACATCTTTTCACCGTGGAGGAGAATGTCCTCCAAGGGGGCTTCGGCAGCGCGGTATTGGAGCTCCTGGAGGAGAACGGCATCTACAGAACAACTGTCACGCGACTGGGGTATCCTGACCGCTTCGTCGAGCAGGGGGAGCAGTCTGAACTCTTGGAACGCTACGGTCTGACTGTTGACGGGATCTGCGCCAGCATAAGGACGGCTTTTTCCCGCAAACCTTAACCGCGTGTTACACGTGCCATTAACCACACATTCCATGAGACCTAACCGTGCAGCAGTCGCCATAGCGCTTCTTCTTTCCTTCCTTAGCGGGATTTCCTGGGGAAACGACCCGTTCTCCCAGAACGAGTACGCCATCTCCCTCATGGAGAAGGGGGAGGGGGAAAAAGCGCTTGAACTTCTGCTGAAAGCCTACTCAAGCTACCCCTACGACCAGGTGCTGAAGCGAAACCTGGCCGAGGCCTACACCATCGTGGGTCAGCGGCGCATGAGGGAGAACAACTACGAGGCTGCCGCCACCAGCTTCGACCAGGCCAGGGAGCTCTTCCCGGATACGCCCCGCTACTATGTTTTCCGCGGCATTGCCCTTTACTTTGCAAAATACGCCGATGCCGCCCAGAATGAGCTGGAGCGCGCCCGGGCCATGGGAGGGGACACACCGGAGATACTGTATTATCTCGCCCGGATCCAGTACGACTCCGGCAACCTTCCCCAGTCCCTCGAGCTTCTGGAGAAATCCATTGCCATGAAGGGGGATTTCCATGCAGCCTCAGGGCTGGCGGAGAAGATTCGCCGCGAGCTCTCCGTGGAGAGATCGATGGACAAGGGGTACAGCTCCCGCTTCGTCATCTCCTATGACGCCGAGGTCCGTTCAAATCTGGCCGGCGATATCCTTTCAGCCCTGGAGGATGCCTACAACAGCGTTGGCCGGGACCTCTCCCTATTTCCGTCGATGCGTATCCCGGTGATTCTCTATACCCGCAAGGATTTCCGCACGGTAACCTCGGGGCCGGACTGGTCCGGCGGCCTTTATGACGGCAAGATAAGACTCCCGGTTGGTGGGGCAGAGCAGCTCACCGACCAGCTCAAGGGGGTTCTTTTTCACGAGTACACCCATGTGGTGGTGCAGGAGCTGACCCACGGCAACTGCCCCACCTGGCTGAATGAGGGGCTGGCCGAACTGGAGGGGCGAAAGGTGTTCAATCCCCCCCTCGGTGCACTGGGGAAGGCGGCGAAAAGCTCGGCTTATCTCCAGTTTAGCCGCCTGGAGAAAGGTTTCACCGACCTCGCTGCCAGGGAGGCTGCCATGGCCTACCAGCAGAGCTACGCCATGGTCAATTTCATGGTTTCATCCTACGGCTGGCCGAAGGTTACGGAGATACTTGTCAATCTGGGGAACGGCATGGCTATCTCCGAGGCCATGCAGCGGGCTCTGGCCGATTTCGGCCTGGATTACGAAGGGGTAATTGCCGAGTGGCAAGCCTACATGAAGAGGGAGTTCGGCGGCTAGGGTCCTGCCGTCATGCAGAAGAGTGATGAAATCCGAATGGAAGCAGAGTCTTAAGGATAGCGTGGTCTCAAACGATGAGCTTGCACGGCTCTTCGGCGTAGACCAGGACATTTTGGCCCCTGTCGCCGCGCGCTACCCGATGCGTATCACCCGTCACTACCTAGGGTTGATCGGTGGAGTGGGGGACCCGATCTGGCGTCAGTGCGTCCCGGATCCCATGGAGCTGCAGGACGGCGTCTCACTGCCAGACCCCCTCAACGAGGGTGGCTTAAGCCCAGTGCCTGGTCTGATACACCGCTATCCGGACCGGGTTGTCTGGCTGGTATCCAACTCCTGCGCGGTCTACTGCCGTTTCTGCATGCGCAAGCGCCAGGTGGGGTGCTGCGGTATTGAAGGGACGCTGGCGGAACAGTCTGCTCCACTCGACTACATCCGCGACACCGGCACCATCCGCGACGTGATCCTCTCCGGTGGCGATCCGCTCCTGCTGGACGACGACCGTTTGGATGACATCCTCGCCTCCCTGCGAGCCATCCCCCACGTGGAGATAATCCGCATCGGCACCAGGGTGCCCGTCACCCTGCCGGAGCGTATCACCCCTAAGCTCTGCAAGCTTTTGCAGCGGTATCACCCCATCTACGTCAATACCCATTTCAACCACCCTCGGGAGTTAACTCCCCAGAGCCGCCTGGCGTGCGCCATGCTGGCCGACGCCGGTATCCCCCTGGGGAACCAGACCGTGCTCATGGAGGGGGTGAACGATGATCCGGCAGTCATGGCGGATCTCTTCCGCGGTCTACTCGCCATGCGGGTAAGACCCTACTACTTGCACCAGATGGACCTGGTCAGGGGGACCCGCCATTTCCGCACCACTGTCGAGCGTGGGCTGGAGATCATGGCTTCCCTGCGCGGCTTCGTCTCCGGGATGGCGGTCCCTTACTATGTGGTGGATCTCCCGGAGGGGAAGGGTAAGGTGCCGCTCCTCCCAGGTTACGAAAGGGGAGCAGACGGAGCTTTCAGGCTGACGACCTACTCCGGGGAGGTCGTTGCCTATCGTGAGTTATAGCTCTTCCGGGGTGAAGGCAACCACTTCGTCGATGGAGTTGGCTCCGGTGAGGAGCATGACGAGGCGGTCCATCCCCAGGGCGATACCTGCTGACGGCGGCATTGCCGCCAACTCGGCGAGGAAAGGTTCGGGCATGGGGTAGGGGAGCTGCCCCCTTGCTATGCGGTATGAGGCCTCTTCCTGGAAGCGATTGCGCTGCTCCTTCGGATCGGTCAGTTCTGAGAAGGCGTTGGCCAGTTCCAGGCCGGCGATGTACAGCTCGAACCTCTCCGCCACCGTTGGGTCATCATGTTTCAACCTGGCCAGAGCCCCCCTTTCTGCCGGGTAGTCGCAGATGAAGGTCGGGGTGGTTGTCCCCAGGTTCGGTTCTATCTCCAGTGCCATCAGTTCGTCGAAAACTCCTTCCCGCAGGGCTTCATCCATGGAAATGGAGGTGTAGCGTTCGAAGGCTTGTCTGACGGTGATCCTTTCCCATTCGCCCTGTAGATCGATGCTCATCCCCCTGTAGCCAATGGCTCCACCCAAGCCGCAGGTCGTGGCCAGATATCTGATCAGCCTGACGCATTCGCCCATCAGCACCGTGTAGTCGCTATCGGCGCGGTACCATTCGAGCATGGTGAACTCCGGGAGATGGCGGCTTCCACGCTCACCGCTGCGCCAGCAGTGGCAGATCTGGAAAATTTTCCGGTAGCCAGCGGCCAGGAGGCGCTTCATGCATAGCTCTGGGGATGTTTGCAGGAAAAGACCGCCGGCGGGGATGGCGTCTATGTGTGCCTCCGGTGCCGGGGCGGGAATGAGAAGAGGGGTATCTGTTTCCAGATACCCCTCGGTGCGGAAGAAATCCCTACTGCTCTGCAGGATGTTCGCTCGGGCTTCCAGGCGCCCCCTTTTGGCGGCGAGTAGCCAGTTGTTGCTCAATGGCCTAACCCTTAACCCGTGTTGAGTATTCGCCGGTCCTGGTGTCGATGACTATCAGCTCATCCTCTTCGATGAACGGCGGCACGCGCAGTACGTAGCCGGTCTCCACTGTTGCCGGTTTGGAGTCGCTTCCAGAGGTGTCCCCCTTGACCCAGGGGTCGGTCTGCGTTACGCGGAGGTTGACGAAGTTGGGGACATCCACGGCGATTGCCTTGTCCTTGAAGAGGAGAACGTCAACAGGCAGGTTGTCGATCAGGTAGTTTTTGGCATCACCGACAGAATCCTCGTCCATGCGGTACTGCTCGTAATTCTGGTTGTCCATGAAGACGTAGTGCTCCTCCTCCTTGTAGAGGTACTGCATCTTGCGGTCTTCCAGGCTTGCCGGCTCGAAGGTTTCGCCGGAGCGGTAGGTCCGGTCGAGGATGCTACCGGTAATCATGTTGCGCATCTTGGTGCGGTAGAGCGCCTGACCCTTGCCGGGCTTGGCGAAGTCGAAAGCTATTACGACGTAAGGATCGCCGTCAAGGGTCAGTTTAAGGCCCTTTTTCAAGTCTGCCACAGTATACATAGCCGTTCCTTTGCAAAAAGATTATGGAGAGCGGCATTCGCCGCTCTCCTGAAATGTTTTTATTCGGTTAGATGGTTACTTGACCCGGTAGGTGATCCTGCCGCGAGTCAGGTCATAGGGGGAGAGTTCGACGGTTACTTTGTCTCCGGGGAGGATCTTGATGAAATACTTGCGCATCTTGCCGGAGATGTGTGCCAGGACGATGTGGTCGTTTTCCAGTTTGACGCGAAACATCGCGTTGGGAAGCGGCTCGATTACGGTACCTTCTACTTCAATGGCTTCTTCTTTACTCATAGAATGCTCTGTATCCCCTGGGAGAGTGTTTAGCGTGCAAAACTTCTATACCTTACAGAGAATGCTGAGTAATTGCAAGCCGGATTTGCGCATTTCGTGGATAATTAGCTTTACATCAATTGTCACGGCGTTGTATTTTCAAAGATCGGGCAAAACGGAGGATGGATTTGCAATACAAGGATATTTATAGGCAGTTGACCCTCGAAAACGGCCTGCAGATAGTTATTGTCGATCTCTCAAGAAACTATTTCGGCGACTATTGTCATGTGCGTCTTGAAATTTGTTGCGCTTTGTCACGCGACGAAGGTATGTCCGGTGCCGATACGGCGGTAATGCGGCGGATCGTGGAGAAGATGGGTGTTCCTTCGGCGGAAGTTGAAGCGGCAAAGGAGTCGCTCGTAAAGGATTTTCTCAATAACTCCATCTCCTACCTCAGTTTGCCGGATTTCCCGAAAAGGCTCTCTGTTGCTTGTTCCGTAAGGCAGGGGAAAGCTTTTGTCGGATATGGAAGGGGGTAGGGCGCTTGCCTTCTCTTAATATTGATAAGCTTGCCTTTGGCGGTGCCGGATTCGGTCGTCTCGACGGCAAGGCCTGCTTTGTACCTTTCACCGCCCCCGGTGACACGGTAGAGGTGAGGATTGAGAGAGAAAAAAAGTCGTATCTGGAAGGGGTTGCCGAGGAGATCATTTCAGCTGCTGATTGCCGCATAGCCCCTGCGTGCCAGCTGTTCGGTGTCTGCGGTGGCTGCGACTGGCAGCATATTGATTATAACGTACAGTGTGACCAGAAGGAGGTCATCTTCGCCGAGACCATGTGGCGGATTGCCCGCATCGGCAAGGAGCATATCCTGCCTCTACTAAGGGAGCTTAACCCATTTGCCTATCGCCAGAGGATCCAGCTGAAGATACACAGCAGCAACGGCAGATTGCACGTAGGTTTCTATCGTCCCGGCTCCCATTATGTTGTGGATATACAAAACGGATGCCCCATAGCCAGGCCTGAGATCAATCTTTCCATTGCAGAGATCAGGAGAGTGGTGAGCGCAGCTCCCGAGCCAGACAGGATTCCTCAGGTGGATCTCTCTTCAGGTGAGGATGGCACGGTATCGGCACTTTTTCATTACATCGGCAGCGAGCCTGAAGTGATGCATGCTTATCTGGCTTCCTTGCAGGGGGGGGTGGAGCATCTTTCCGCCATTTTCCTCCAGCGCGGCAGGAAGGATTCAATTAAAACGGTTTTCGGTCCGGAGATGATGGAGTATACTCTGGCCGGCAGGGACGGCAGGGAGTTTACCATGTGCTACACTGCCGACAGCTTTTCACAGGTTAATTTCCGTCAGAACAGGCGTATCCTGGATGTGGTTCTCTCCTGGTCGGCGCAAAAATCCATCAACAGCGTACTTGATCTCTACTGTGGCAATGGCAATTTCTCCATTCCTCTTTCAGTAGATGTAAAGTCTGTTGTCGGCATGGAGTCCTACGGGAAGTCAATCGAACTGGCAAGGCATAATGCCAGTATAAACAGTGTGTCAAATGTTGA
>CALMOE010000010.1 GCA_937871715.1 uncultured Geobacter sp.
GGTGACGAACTGAAAGAAGAGATAGGCCTCCTGGCTGGTAACCGGTAGATACCCGGTTTCACCGCCAACTAGTCCGGCTAGCCCGGTATTCATGCGGCTTCATGGCTTTTTTGCAAAGCCTACAAGTACCCTCCAAGTTCTCTTTTTCCCCTACAAGTTGCCGGTTTTGCCCTCGTAGGGGCGGGTCTTGTGCCCGCCCGCCTTTGCCTCCAGGTCCGCCAATCGTCGTATCTCCGCAACCGGAGTCAGGTTCAGGTAACACTTGCCGCTCTCCCCCGTCTCGCCCCGGTAATTGAGGGCATAGGAGTACTGCTTCCCCTGGGCTCCCATCCGGACTTGCAGGTATTCCATCTCTTCAAGCTGCTTGATGTGGGCCTTTATCTGCCAGTCCGTCCAGTTGGTGGTTTCCCGGATCTGACGGCGGTTGAAGAGGAAACTGTCAAGCGGTTCTTTCTCCTTGTCGGCCTGTTCCTTCACCATGGTGTAAATCAGTGTCAGTAACGTTCTGGACGGCGGGGCCAATTCGTCCAGGCACTGGCCAAGAACCTGGTGGGCAAGGCTGTTGGCCTTGTCGATGTCGGCTAACGTTACCTCGATGTATTCCACCTCTTTTCCTTCAACGGCTATCTTTTTGGTTTCCCGCTGATACTGAAACAGAAAGGCGATGGCGTTGATGAGGCCGAGGTATTTCTTGTGATCGCGGCGGGTTCTAAGGCTCCCGTCCGGATAGGAGAGGTATTCGGCAAAGGGGTTGACCACGGCCAAGGGTTTCAGCAGGCGCTGGGCGGTGTGATGTTTCTTTGTTACGGCTTCGCTCCTGGTGCGCCTGATCAGCCCTTCCAGGGTGTGGGCTGTACGCTGCTTCCTGTGAATGGCGGCGGTCATCTTGCTGGATTCGTCGATGGTGAGGAAGAGTATGGAGAAAGGGGACGTAGTTGATTTGGTTGATTTAATTTTGTTAGTCAACCAAATCAACTACGTCCCCTCAGCCTCCCAATTGCAGGAATTGAGGGAAAAACATGGAACCGAACTCGAAACATGGTGGCAAGAAAACTTTGGTCACGCCTTCGACTGCCTTACTCAATCGGAAGCTCGGTATCTCGCCCGCTCCCCGGATGCTGACACGATCAGAGATAGAATTGCTCAGGCGAAGCAAGCAGGAAATGGCTGAGGCGTATCGAACCAGGAAAGCGGCGGGCTCGCGCTGAACTGAACCTCCCCGCCAATCTTTCAGCGGCTAAAGAAAAAACGCCGTGAAGCCCCATCAATTCCGGGCTCACGGCGTTTTATTTATGACGCTTTGTCAAGAATGTAGCTCTGACACCGGTGATTACCTTTGGCACAAATTACGTCACGGATTCAGGATTTCCTTTTTGCTTCTATGGGTTTAGCAGCCATCCTTGAAATAAATATACAACAAATTGACTAATCGCAGCAATGAACGAAGCAATTAGAATAAATGACAGTAATGTCAATATTAAATCTTTAACCCTAAGGAATTGTAATTTAAACAAGAACAGAAGAGCATTTAGAAACTTATTCTCAGATCCACCAACTGCAGTTGGACTTCCAAGCGCTAAATACAAATTATAATGACTTTGCCTGAGTCTAAGAGTGAATAAACCATATGTTACATTAAAGATAAATATCCATGTGAGCAACAACATGCAGGAGGCTCCTAATCTCAATATATTTATCTACAACATTTCATATAAACTACAGACTTTAAAGTTGACATCCCTGCGAAACTTCCTATTGACGCATCAAACCCTATGCTCATGCTAGGCATGTAACTAGTATCGCTGACATTATTGCCTAATCGTACTACTGTCCAACCAAAAACAATTGCGCTGCCAAAATTTGCCCCTGTCATTGTGAAAACACCTGCAAAACCTGAAGGATCCAAGAAAGATAGACCATCATCAAAAGAGATTTGACTTGCTGTTGCGCTAGGCAGACCTAAACCGCTACCGCCTCCTTTCGCATTGACGGTTATGAAAGCCATTTTGCCATTAACACATTCTGAGACAAGGTCAAATGTCAAGGCAGTACCTGATGTTTTGCGCATCCAACGAAACCCGTAAGCACCTCCTGCCATTGTTCCTTTCCACTTTACTAGACCAGCCGGATCGTTCCAAATTAGTGGGTTATTTTTAACGTAAGAAAAAAGATTGATCCCTCCAAACAACCCAATCGGATCCTTCTCAACATACCTCCCGCTTGCAGGATCATAGTACCTATTCCAATTATAATGCAGCCCAGTCTCCTCATCGAAGTACTGGCCCGGAAACCGCAGATTGTTGGTAATGACTGAATCAGGATCAACAGTAGCCTTGCCGAACGCCTCGTAGGTAGCCTCCCAAACAATATCCCCGTTTTGGTCGGTCATGGTCTGCGGCGTGCCGAGGTGGTCGTTGTGGTAGTAGTAGGTACTGCCCCCCTCCGTCATGAAGAGCGGATTCGTCCCCCAGATGCCGTTCGGCCGCCAGCCGTAGGTCTTCTTTGTGGTTCCTGTTTCGCTGTACTCCCCGATTAACCCTTCATCGGCATAAACATAAATAATCGTCTCAGCGCCGATCTGTTTTTTTATGCGCCTACCGAACGGATCATACGTATAGGTGACATTTCTTCCATCGGGCAGCTGCACGCTTTGCAGCCGGTCCGTTGCATTGTAGCCGTATGTGACTGTTTGTCCAGCTTCCGTTTTACTGACGGTGTTGCCGTTGTTGTCGTAGCTGTAGGTAATGGTGTCGGCTGTTATGAGTTCGTTGTTCCTGTTGTAGCTCCAGGGGGTTGGGTTGGCGTTCTTCGTCTTCCGGTTGCCGACCTTGTCGTAGGTGAATGCTTCGGAGCTTGTGGAGTTCGTTGAGTTCAGGAGCTGGTAGATCCTGTCGTAGCCATAAGTAGTGGTTATGTCGCTGGCCTTCTGGGTGATGTTGCCGACTTTGTCGAACTGGTAATTAGCCGTGTGCACGGTGCTTGGCGCCTTCTGGGCGGCGATGCCGGTCAGCCAGTGGCTGGCGTTGTAGCTGTTGTCGGTGGTGACGCCATTGGGGAGGGTTGTTTTGGTGTTGCGCACCCAGCTGTAGTCCAGGCTGATCTGGCCGGCCGGGGTGGCGATGGTTCTTACCTGGTCGTTTCTGTTGTACGTGTAGCTGTAGACTGTCCCTTCCGGGCTGGTGAAGGTGGCTTTGTTCCCCCTGACGTCGTAGCTGTAGCCGTAGCTTTTGCTGATGCCGGATATGGTGACGGTCTCGCTGGTCTTCCGGTTGGCGGCGTCGTAGGCGATGACGGTGCTCACGTCGGGGGTGGCGTAGCTCGTCAGGTTGCCGTTTTTGTCGTACTGGAAGGTGTGCTTGCTGTTGTCGTTGAACGTTGTTTGTGTCAGCCGGTTGGCCTTGTCGTAGCTGTAGGTGGTGGTCTGCCCTTTGGCGTCGGTGACGGTATTGAGGAGACCGTTGGGATGGTAGGTGTAGCTGGTCTGTTGCCCTTCGGGTCTGGTCTCTTTGGTTTTTCTGCCTGTTTTGTCGTAGTCGAAACTGGTGGTGCTCCCCTCCGGGTCGGTGAGAGTTGTGAGGTTCCCCCGCTGGTCGTAGGTGAATTTCGTTACCCCCCCCAGGGCGTCGGTCTGGCTGGTGATCCGGCCGAGCTTGTCGTAGGCATAGCCGGTGCTGTTGTTCTCGGCGTCGGTTCTCGTCCTGATCCGCCCCACTCTGTCGTAGGCGAGCTTGGTGAGGTTGTTCAGGGGGTCGCTGATCTCCTTTACCCGGCCGAGACGGTCGAGAGTATTCAGGGTGACGCCGCTCAGGGGGTCGTTGATGGAGGTGGGGGTGCTGCTTGCGCTCGCCGTGCTGCCGCAGGTGCTGCAGGCGCCGCCGATGGAGTAGCCGTAGGTGGTGATGTTCCCTTCCGGGTCGGTGGTCTTCGTGAGGCGATTATTGGCGTCGTATTCGTAGGAGGTTGTGGCGTCGCCTTTGGTGACGCTGATGAGGTTGCCGTTGTTGTCGTAGCCGAAGACGCTGCTCCCCGATGGCGCAGCGATGCCCCTTATCCGGCCGGCATGGTCGGTGGTTGTGGAGGTCACGTTACCCTTGGGGTCGGTGACCTGCGCGAGCCGGCCGGCTGCGTTGTAGGCGTAGGTTGTGAGGTTCCCCTCGGCGTCTTTTGCGAAGAGGAGGTTGCCCCGCCAGTCGTAGCCGTAGGCGGTCTTGTTGCCGCTGGCGTCGCTGCTGGCAATGAGGTTGCCTACCTGATCGTACTCCAGGGTGGTGACATTCCCCTCCGGGTCGGTGATGGTTATGGGGAGGCCGGCGTCGTTGTAGGTGAAGCCGGTGGTGCTGCCGCCGCTGGCGGACTCCTTGAGGTTGCCGTTATCGTAGCTGAAGGTGGTGACGCTCTGCTCGGTTGCCCCCTTGGCCCGGGTTATCTGGGTGGGGAGGGTGCCGCTCTGGTCGTAGGCTATTTCGGTGATCCCACCTTCGGCGTCGGTGATGGAGACGGGCTTCCCCTTGTCGTTGTAGGCGTAGGTGGTTATTCCCCCCTCGGCGTCGATTTTTTTGAGAAGGTTGTCCCACTGGTCCCGGTACTCTTTGGTGACGTTCCCCTGGGCGTCGGTGATGGTGCTCGCCCCCCCGCCAAGGTAGGCGATGGTCCTGCTCCTGGCACCGCCGGACTGCTCGGAGGTGAGCTTGCCTTCGTCGTTCCTGCTCTGGGTGATTAGGTTGTCATTGGGGTCCTTGACGGTGACGGTGGACATCCCCCGGTCGAAGTTCTGCACGGTGCTGCCGCCGTCGGGGGCAGTGAGGCTGGCGGCTATCCCCTGGCTGGGGGGGAAGCGGTAGTTTATCAGCCAGCTCTCGCCGAGGGGGTTGCTGCTGCTCAGGAGGCCGTGGCTGGCGTTGTAACTGTAGGCGTTGATGGTCTGGCCGTCGTGGCTGACGCCCGTCAGGTTGCCACCCTGGTCGTAGGCGTAGTCGATGCTGCGGCCGGCAAGGTCGGTTACCCTGGTGATGTGGCTCCCGGTCCAGGTGAGGGTGTAGACGGTCCTCCCCGCAGCGTCCTTTACCTGGCTTAATTTGTCCCCTTCGTAGACCAGGTTGGCGCTCCTCCCCAGGGGGTCGGTGACGGAGAGGAGCCGGCCGTCAGGTCCGAAACTCCAGCTGTTCCCCCCGCGCTGGCTGAGGGTCCAGCCGCTTGCCCCGGCGCTCAGGGTGTAGCCGTTGGCGTAGTCGGGCCGGACGGCTCCGGCGGCGTCCCTGGTAAAGTAGATGATCCGGCCGTCCGAGTCCACCAGGGCATCGCAGAGGTAGGAGGGGTCGGTGACTATGGGGGCGTTCTTCCAGATGCGCATGGTGAAGGGGGTATGCCATCCGTATCCAAGGGGGCCGTCCACCGGGGGGGCATAGTCGAAGCTCCTGCTCTCCGCGCTCGCGATCTTCATGATGGTGCGGTTGCTGCGGTAGGTCCGCTCCCAGGCCATGGGGATGCCGGCTGCCGCCACCTTCAGGTCGGTCTCGCTGGTAAAGTAGGCGCCGGAAACCGGGTGGAGCTGGTTGGCCCGGGCGGGGATGGCGGCCGTGAGGCTGAGGGCCAGAGCGGCGGCTATGCTGATGATTCTCTTTATCATGGCTGGAACATGCTCCTTTATCGCTTCGAGTTGACTGGTTCTCATCGCAGCTACTGGCTGCAGGGGCCGTTGGGATCGCAGGAGAGCTTCTCCCCTGTTACCAGCTCCACGGCTTTTACCCACTTGTCGCCGGGGGCGACCAGGTAGGCGGTGCCGCCGCGCTCCACCAGCGCCGGGCTCCCCCCCAGGGATACGTTCACGGTCATACCGTCCGCGGTGGTGGATGTCAGCTCCGTCAGCTTGTTCAGCTGCCGCGGTTCGTAGGGGTTGCGGATGTCGATGATGTAGATGCCGTCCACGGCGGTGACGACGGCCAAGCCGAGGGGGGCGTTGATGGCGATGTCCCGGGCGATCAGCTCTGCGGCGTGCCCGGGGGCCTCGGCTGTGCCGGGTCCGTTCTGGTCCCATACCGGGGCGATGACCTGGGGATCATCCGGGACGGTAAGATCGACGAGGCGCACCCCGCCCCTGGTGAGGCCGACCACCGCCAGGTCCATCGTCTCCAGGTTGCCGCTGTCATCGCGGTAGGCGAAGTCGGACGTGGCCGCCATGGCGCCGAAATTGACCGCCGGTTTGGGGGTTGCGCTGCTGTAGTCGTCAACAGGCTGGTAGGCCCTCGCCAGGGTCGGCACTGACGGGACGGAGAGATCCAGGGTCAGCAGCTTTCCGGTGGTCGTGGTCAGGGCCGCCGCGTCCGACCTGTAGGGGGCGAAGACCATGGGGGAGCCGAGGTAGGTGGGTGAGTTGGTGTCGAAGAGGCCGACGATGGCCGATCCGTCGCTGTCCCCACCGGCCTTCTGCCGCTCGATGGTTGCATTGATGTCTACCACCTGGATGCCGACGCCTGCGGTGGAGACATAGGCGTAGCCGTTGAGGAGGGAGACCCTGCCGGGTATGCCGGATAATGCTTCGGCCAGCTTCTCCCTGCCGACGATGACCGGGTTGTGGATATCGGCAAGGCTGTAGAAGCGGACGTAGCCGAAGTGGTACTCGGGCATCGTCATGTTGGCGTTGTCGGTCATGGCAAGGAGGCCGTTCTGCTGGTCCACAGCCAGGTTGCGGTAGTCGAACTTTCCCGGGAATGTGTATTTGTCAGGCGGCCAGACCTTGCTCATCCGCCCCGGCTCGGCGATGTCGACTATCCGCCAGCCGTCGGTCCCGGCGGCCACGCAGGCGTAGAGCCTGTTGTTCGCCGTGTCGCTGTAGTAGTCGATGTCCCGGGCCGCCACAACCGTGCCGCTCAGCTGGAACGCGGATGGAAACTTCGTGGTGAACTGCCAGCTTACCGGCTCAAGGGGGAGTGGATCCACGGTAACGCCGGGGTTTCCAGCCCTATCGGTGATGCCGGACAGGAGGTCGGCCCGGTAACGGTGGCCGTAGGCTAGGTTGCCCTTGGGGACGAGCAAACCCCTCATCACCCCCTTATAGACGTCGGTTGAAACTAACGAGGAGACCAGACTGCCGGTGGTGAGGTCAGTAAGGGTAAAAGTGGCATCGCCCACTCCTTCCACTGCTTCGGTGAAAATGGCCGACACCGTGGTATCCACGGGAACCCCCTCGGCATCCCGCGGCGGAATGAAGCCGAGAACAGAGGGGGGGCCGTCTACGCGTGTCGCCTGCTCTCCCAGCCGCACCACCTTGATGTCCAGGTAGTTGCTGCTCAGGTTGCCGGAGGCATCCCTGGCATCGACTTTCAGGCGGAGCAGTCCTGGTTCGGCGGGCTTCAGCACCTGGCTGGTCCTGCCGATGAAATTTGACGTAAAGCTGACCGGATAGGTATAGTCGTACATCCCTGCGGACCTAGTGACAACAGGTTCCCCGAGATGCTGGGGGGTCTCACGCATGTTTCCGTTTGCCTCGGAGAAGAGCTCTATCGACAGGGTCGCACTCCCCATCTTCTTGTCCTTCACGGCTACTTTCACCTCCAGTTCGGTGCCGACAGTGGCAACGCCTCCGGCATAGCTGACTTCGTCACCCTGGCCCGCCAACTTACTGGCAGTTATGGTGATGACCGGTGGATTTCTGTCCGGGGGTACGGTGTCTTTTTCGGCGAGCTTGAAGTAGACGTCACGCACGTTGTAGGGCGGAGCGCAGGCGTAACCGTCGGCGACACTCTTGAACATGGTCTGGGGGTTAATGGCGGTCAACGCGTAACGCTTGCAGTTGGAGAACGGTCCTGAAAACTCGGCGGGGATTACGGACAGGTCGGCGAAGGTGCCGAAGAACCCTTTGTTGTTGGTGAATGAGACATAGTTCCAGGAAGAAGGGGAACGGATTACGGCACGCTGGATGGGAATATCGTACTTGTAAGTCGGCTGGCCATCCTTGTCGATTACCGGCACTTCAACCAAGCCGTCAGGTGGCGCCTGGTAACCGGGCTGAGGAGTCCTGACTTTATCTGAAGAGCCTAGAAAGTCGTTCCTCTCCTGGTAGGCATATCCGGAGACGATTATCGGCTGAAGTTCGGGGAAGTCGGTGAAGACCATGGTGGTGCCGAAGACTCCGGGGAAAGGCTCGCAGGCGGAGCTAATCCTGTCGCCCACGATCTTGGTGCTGTCGATGATTTCGTAGACCTGCTCGATGGTGCCGTCGCCGTTGTAAAGCGTCGTCGGGCTGGTGATGAATACGGCATTATTTATATTGAATCCGGTTGGTATCGGAATGGATATCTCCACCGGTTTCTGGAAAGGTACGCCATTGGTGTCGATGTTGACCGCGCCGAGGAACCGCCCCGGCTCCTGGATCGGGCTGGGGAGATTGGCCTCAGGCAGAGCGGTCACCCTGATGATCGCCGGGCCGCGCAGCGCCCCCTCGGGGATCTCCAGGATGCTCCCCCCCTC
>CALMOE010000011.1 GCA_937871715.1 uncultured Geobacter sp.
GGTGAACCTGTCAAAGGGGCGAAGATCAGGCTCTACCAGCTGATCTGGTACGACGACGGTTTCACCATCGAGGAGCGCTACGCCCTGTTCACCGAGAAGTTCGCCGGCGATGACGGCGCCTACAGCCTGGAATACGTCCTGCAGAACGACGACCCGGTAGGGCCGTTCAAGATCGAGGCGGACAATCCGGCAACTGGCGAAACCGGCAGCATTACCACCGGCGTCATCCACCATGATCAGAGGCTCACCCTGGATATTTTCATGAAGGCCAAGGGGAGCCTCTCCGGCATCATCAGGAACGAGATGGGCGCCCCGGTTGGCGGGGCAACCGTCCAGGTCATCACCCTGTCAGACGGCAAGGGGCGCAGCGTGACCACCGATGCCGGCGGAGCATTTAACTTCACCGGCCTGATGGTAGGCCCCTTCAACCTCACCGCCGTGCACCAGGCAAGCCTCTCCCAGGGGAGCGTCATGGGGACTCTCCCCGAGGACGGCAGCGCCATTGTCCAGGACCTTACCATCCGGCGGGTAGCCGACATCGCCAGGGGGATTGTCAGCGGCAAGATCTACGATGCCGACGGGAGCACCCCCCGCGGCGGAGTGATCGTCATCGTCGATGCACCAAACTACCAAAACTGGCAACGTTCCCAGTCGGACGGCTCCTTCAGCTTCGCCGGTGTTTATGCCGGAGGGGTCAAGGTGACCGCACGGGAAGACCTGACCGGGGAGAAGAACGAGGTGGCCGGCACCCTGGCAAACGGAGCTACCCTGGCGCTGAACATCATCATGAAGGGCACCGGAACAATCACCGGCAAGGTCAGCCGCGATGACGGCAATAGCGCAGGGGGGCTGTACGTGGTCATCTGTCCCACCCAGGGGCAGGCACGGGTGCTGAAGACCGGTGCCGACGGCTCCTTCCGCCAGGAGGGGCTGCCGGTAGGCACTGCAAAGGTGGATATCCTCGATCCCAATGACTTCAACCGGACCGTAGCCTCCGGCATAGTCACCATCCTCAGCGCCGGCGATGTGGCGGACCTTCCCCTCTTCGTCCCGCTCAAGGCCCTGGCCACCGGCACCATCAAGGGGGTGGTCCGGCATCGCGACGGCACACCCTGGGCCAACGCCGCCATCAACAGGATCGTCGATCCGTGGCACTACTATCCGCTGAAGGCCGACGCCAACGGCGAATTCGTCATCCCCAACCTCCCCCTGGGGAGCTACCAGCTGGCCGTGGCAAGCGGCAGCGAGGTGATCAACGCCATTACCGACCTCTGGTATGACAAACAGGTGCGCAGCCTCGACCTCTCACCTGTGGCCGTGGGTCAGGTCACCGGCACTACCTGGGACGACGCGGAGAAGACCATCCCCACCGGCGCCGACATAACTTTCATCTCCATGAAACCCAATCAGGTCGGCTGGCTGTCATACGACTCCAACCGGGCCGTCACGGTGAAGAGCGATCCGGTTACGGGGAGGTTCA
Organism: uncultured Geobacter sp.; assembly: GCA_937871715.1. Lineage (GTDB taxonomy): Bacteria > Desulfobacterota > Desulfuromonadia > Geobacterales > DSM-12255 > CALMBF01. The sequence goes on from CALMOE010000011.1 coordinate 1,481, forward strand.
CATTCGCCAACGTATTCCAGGGGAGCTTCTCCGTCACCTCGTCCAACATATTCCGCCCCACCCCGGTTACGGCGAGCGGCAGGATCGAGAGCCAGGGGGAGGTGGTCAACGTGGACCTTCCCCTCAAGGGGTCGCGGCAGCCAGGGGGAGGGGAACCGGTCAACCAGCCCGGCTCGGTCTCCGGCCAGGTACTGATGCCCGACGGAAGTGCGGCCGGCAAGGTTATGCTGCCTGACGGAAGTGAAGTGACCAGAATAGTGAGAGTCACCATATCCTATGGTGATACAACGGTGACCGTATCCACCGACGATCAGGGACATTTTCAGTTTGGGGCGCTTATTCCGTCTGGTAGTCATACGATAACTGCCGAAGAGCAGGACTCCTCTCTCAAATGGAAAGGCAATGTCTATGTCCCCTCAGGCTTGGATGTGCCCATAACTATCAAACTGCTGGGTCGGGGCACGGTAACCGTCAAGGTGCTGAGTGCCGGCGGCGCGGCCGTACCGGATGCCGTAATCGATCTGAAGGGGACCTCTTACCCCAACGATTCCGCCAACGGCTCAAGCGATTCGAACGGGCAGGCGGTGTTTGCCAATCTTTCCGAAGGGAACTACGCCATCTCAGCCAGCGGCAACGGCAGCCTCGCAGGGCTGAGCGGCCGCAGCCAGACGCTGATTGCCGCCAATGGCGCCGAGGTGACGGCCGAGGTGCGCCTGGCGGCCAGCGCCACGGTCACCGGCCGCTTCCTCAAGGCCGATGGAGTTACCCCCATAGCGGGCGGACAGATCACCCTGCGGCGCAGCGGCCAGGCCATCGCCTACGCCTCCAGCTCCTCCGATCCGGCAGATCAGGGGCTCTTCCGCCTGGAGTACGTCCCCCTGGGGGACTTCAGTGTTGAGGGTTATGACCCGGTCACGGAGCGGCGCGGTGTAGGTGGCGGCAGGCTCGCTCTTGACGGCGAGACCGTAACCGCCGACGTGGTAGTCACCCCCCGTGGCTCGGTCAAGGGATCGGTGCTCAACTACGGCGGCACGGAGCCCATCGATGGGGCTCCCGTCTCCATCTCCGTCAGCGGAGTCAGCGGTTTCGGCTTCTCCTCGGTCACCGGTCCGGACGGCAGCTTCTTCTACAGCGGCGTCCCGGCCGGGCGCTTCACCGTCACTGCCACTGATCCGCTAAGCGGCCTCAAGGGGGAGGCGACCGGGACCCTCTCCTACGAGAACGAGACCGTCGCCACCCAGGTGAGGATCGCCCCCACCGGCTCCATTGCCGGCCGGGTGCTGATGCCCGACCGGGTCACCCCTGTGTTCGGCGCCACGGTACGCCTGAACGGCGGCGCCCCGATGCCTGTCGATGCCGAGGGAAGTTTCCGTTACGACAACCTGGCTGCCGGCAGCTCCTACACCCTTAGCGCCAGCCAGCAGGGGACCAGGAGGAGCGGCTCCGCCGTCGTCACCATCGGCCGCGACCTGGAGGTGGCCAACGGTGATATCGTCCTCGGCGGCATAGGCGCCATAAGCGGCAAGGTCTACGAGGCCGACGGCACCACGCCGCTCTACGGCGCCGCGGTCAGGCTGCTTTCGGGCAACGAAACCCTCTACGACTCCAGCGCAGCCGACGGCAGCTACGGCTTCAGCGGCATAGCCACCGGCTCCTTTACCATCATCGCCAACCATACGGAGCGGAGCACCGCCGCCTCCGCCAGCGGCTACCTCGCCGCCGAAGGGGAGACCGTCACCAGGGATCTCACCCTCGGCCCGGTCGGCTCGGTCAGGGCCAGGGTGCTCCTGGCCGACGGCGTCACCCCCTCCAGGGGCGGCGGCATCAGGATCATCACCAGCAGTGGGCAGACAACGACCGCCTACACCGGCATCACCGACTCCAACGGCGAATACCTCTTCACCAGCATCCCCACCCCATGCTCGGTCAGCCTCTACGTGGAGGACGCTGCCGGAGTAGGCATAGGCCGTGCCTACGGAAGCCTGGAGCAGAACGGCCAGCTCCTGGACTTCGGCGCCATCGTCCTCGACGACAAGGCGATCTTCGTCATTGCCATCGATCCGGCGGCGGGGAGCGTCAGCGTGCCGGTGACAGCCAGGCCCAGGGTCCTCTTCTCCGAAGCGGCGGACCCTGCTACCTTGACATCCGCCAACATCTACCTCATGCAGGGTACGAACGTTGTCCCCGGCACCCTGCAGATCGACGGCGACAACAGCGGCGTCACCTTCACCCCCTCTGCTCAGCTGAAAGGGTTCACCCTCTACACCCTGGTGGTGAGCGGCAACGTCCGCGACCGGGTCGGCCGCGCACTGGCCCAGCCCCAGAGCGTCTCCTTTACCACCATCGACAACATACCACCGGCGGTGCTCTCCGTGTCACCGGCCAACGGCGCCAACGAGATCGCCACCGACGCTGTCATCAGGGTCACCTTCAGCGAGCCGATCGACCCGGCCTCCATGGAAAATGTCAGGCTCTACGCAAACGGCCTCCCAGTGGAGAGCCGCAACGACCTGATCCAGGGTGGCACTGTCGTTGCCCTCATCCCCCTCATGCCGCTTGGCAGCAACGGCAGCTACACCGTGAGCATCGCCGGAGTGCGCGACACCGTGGGTAACGGCCTCGCCGCCCCACTTAGCAGCGGCTTCGCCACCATCGACACCATCCCCCCGACCATCAGCGCCCTCTCCATCCCGTCCGGCAGCGACCTGATCAAGGGGAACTCCGTGCTGATCACCCCCGGGATGGCGGAAGGCGACATCGCCCTGGTGGACTTCTTCGTCGATGACGTCCGGGTAAAGACTGTAAACATCGCCCCATTCGTAATGCCCTACACCCTGTCGAGGGAAGGCTTGCTCCGCTTCAAGGCCATTGCCCAGGACAGGGTCGGCAACCGGGGGCTCCCGGCCTACCTGGAGATCAGCGTCCTGGCCGACCAGCCGCCGCAGGTCGCCTTCACCTCCCCGGCGGAGGGGAGCCAGGTTGACACCGGCTCAACAGCCAATATCGGTCTCCTTGCAACAGACGACCTCCTGGCCAAGGAGATCACCCTCACCGTCAGCGGCGAGATCGGCGACGTGAAAACCGTCACGGCCGGCAGCGGCAAAAGCTACGGCGCCACCATCCCCCTGCAGATCCCCACTACCATCACCCAGGGGGGAACCATCACCCTGAGGGCCGTGGCCAGGGACTCAGCCGGCCAGCTCAGCCAGCCTGTGGTGCGGACCATCATTGTCCGTGACAGCATCGCCCCGACCGCCGCGCCAGCCACCAGCCCCGGCACCTCCACCCTCTACAGGCCGGGGGAGACCGGCTCGGCCACCTTCCCCTTCAGCGACAACATCGGCATAACTCAGGTCAGCTGCAGCGCCTCCGGTGCCGTAACAGCCAGCCAGGGCTTCGTCATCGACCCGCCGCAAAAGAGCCTGAGCCAGCTCTTCAGCTTCCCCATCCCGGCAGCGGCCGCTTCGGGCGCGAGCATCAACCTCTCCTGCACGGCGAGCGACGCCTCGGGGAACCAGGCCGTCAAGGGGCTCACCCTCAGCGTGGCCGACGTCGTCCCCCCAACGGTCACCATCACCGCCCCTGTGGACGGCAGCAGCATCGGCACCGGACAGACCTTCAATGTCGATCTCCAGGCGACAGATGACCTCTCTGCCAAAGAGATCACCCTTGCGCTCAGTGGCGAGATCAATAACACCGTCACCAGGAGCGCCGGCAGCGGCAAGAGCTATAGCGAGCGCTTCACCTTCACAGCTCCAGGCACCATCACCCAGGGTGGCAGCATCCAGCTCGCCGCCATAGCAAAAGACAGCAGCGGCAACATCAGCAGCCAGGCAGTCAGAACCATAACCCTCAAGGATGGTACGGCGCCCCAGGCTCTATCCCTTACCAGCCCAGGCCAAACAACACTTTACAAGCCGGGCGAAACCGGAACCGCCACATTTACAGCCAGCGACAACATGGGGGTTGCCTCCATCACCTGTTCCGCCACCGGCGCCGCCAGCGGCAGCAGCACTTACAACTTCAACCCGCCACAGGCAAATGTCACCCAGACATTCGACTTCCAGGTAAACGCCACAGCTGCACCTTACGCATCGGTGAGTGTAACCTGTACAGCATCAGATGCTGCCAGTAACCAGGCGCAAAAGAGCCTCAGCCTCACCGTGGCCGATGTGGTGCCGCCGACGGTGACCGGCGCATCAATCGCAGCCAACAGCACTAATGTGCCGATCAATGCAGCAATCACCGTCAATTTCAGTGAAACCGTATCGGCAGCAACGGCAAACAGCAACTCGGTAACAATGACAGAGACAGCCTCCGGCCAGCAGATAACAGGCGCAGTAACAATCTCAAACGACAGAAAGAGCATCACCTTTGCCCCGCAAAATCCGCTTGTTGCCGGTAAATCCTACAGTCTTACCATTGCCACAACAATAACCGACGATGCAGGAAACAGCCTGGCAGCACCGTATACCCTTGCCTTCACAACCGACAGCACCGCGCCGTCGTTTGCCATTACCCCGGCAAACAACAGCGTCAACGTGCCGATAGGAACAGCAGTATCGGTATCATTTAGTGAAAAAATAGATGCAACATCAGTAACAGCCGACAAGGTGAGCCTCACATCCATCAGCGGCACAGTTCCGGGAAGCATCACCGTAGCAGCTGATGGTATGTCATTCACATTCAAACCGTACAACATGCTTGGTTACAACCGTGCTTACACCTTCACCCTAAAATCAGGGGTCAAGGATATCTCCGGCAATACCACCACAACAGATACCACCGCCACCTTTACAACCCAGAACTCAAGCTCTGATTTGGTCGGTTACTGGCCAATGGACGGTGACTGGACAGATTATTCGGGGAACGGGAATCACGGAACTGCCTATAACGGAGCAACCTTCTCAAATGACAGGGTTGTTGGGACACAGGCAGGGAGTTTTGATGGGGCTAACAGTTATGTGACCATAGCGGATGCCGACATGCTTAGTCCACAGATGCAGGGTCGGATGACCTTGTCGGGCTGGGTCTATCTCAGATCATATCCGTCAGGTGGTCAAGGCCGAGCGCCAATTATTGCCAAAGGCGTGTCAGGAAGCTACGAATATGCTCTCTACATTTACAGTAATGGTTCAGCTGGATTTGATTTATGGCAGTCGAACGGATCAGGGTACATTAGTCTTGCCGGAGGTTCTGTCCCTCTGAATAAATGGACATTTATAACTGGCGTATATGACGTTTCTGCTAGTAAAAAAGGTGCTGTTTATATCAATGACTCTGAAGTCGCCTCCACCACTACAACAGTTGGCTCACTTTCCGGTAACGGTTTGTCGCCTGTGAATATCGGTCGCAGGCCGGACAATTATGCATATCAATATCTTAATGCCTTGATAGACGATGTTGCCATATATAAAACTGCACTATCCGCAGAAGACGTTTTCGAGCACTACAACGCCGGACTGACCACCGACCGCACACCCCCCAATCCGCCCACGGTGGAGCAGGTGCCCGCCTCCACCTTCAACAACCAGGTCGTCCTGCGCGGCACCAAGGACGCCGGCTCCTCCATCCGTGTCAACGGCAAACAGATCGTCGCCCATGACGACAACACCACCTGGCAGGCGCTTTACACTCTGGCTCTCGGTCAGAATCTCCTCGATGTCTCAAGTCACGACCTGGCGGGCAATGTCAGCCCGTCGGTCAATCTGGTGGTTAATCTGTTGCCCGAACAAAACCCCTCAGTATTCAGCTCTTCCGTGTCAGAAGGACAGACAGCGAATGTATCCTGTGGCGTGGGGGACAAGATTATTTCGTACACTTCAACATATGCTACGAATTGCAAGCCGACGGCTTGCGGAAGCTGCATCATTGGATCAACCAGTTGCAGCGTTACCTATAATAATTCCAATTGTGGAGATCCCTGTGGTGGAACTGTCAAGATGGGATTGTTGTCGATAATATGCAAACCACCGACAAGCATCACCCTTACTTCTCCCGGCCAGACCGTAAAATACAAACCGGGTGAAATCGGCACAGCAACGGTTACAGCATCAAATTCCAACGGCATCGCCAGGCTCTACTGCAACGCCTCCGGCGCTGTATCGCAAGGTTCTTTGATCGAGACTTTCGATCCACCGCAAACAACCGTTAACCGTGATGTAAGCTTTGCCGTATCATTTGATGCCACCCCTTACAAGGCATACCGCATATCTTGCATTGCAGAAACTGTGAATGGCAATCTTGCTATTGCAAATCTGGATCTGCAGGCAGCAGACGTTGTGCCACCCTCGGTGGTAGGCACGTCCATCGCCAACAACGCAACCAATGTGGTCGCCACGGCGGCGGTCAGCATCACCTTCAACGAAGCCATGCTGCCGGGGAGCTTTACCGGCGATACGGTCAAGCTGGTGCGCAGCGACAACGGCGCTGCAGTTAGCGGAGCCATCACCCTCTCAACCGACGGCAAAACCCTCACCTTTACGCCAACTGTGGCACTGGACGGCTCTACCGGCTACCGGCTCATTATCCAGGGGGTGGACGATGTGGCCGGGAATCCGGTCAACTACACCCTCGATTTCACCACCCAGGCGACGTCAAACCTGACCATCTCCGGCAAGGGGAGCAGCAGTGCCCCCTTTGTTGTGGCCTCGGGGCGCTACGGGACGATTAACATCTCCTCCAGTTATGTGGTGTTCGATGGGGTGGTTTATGCGGATGCGGTGAATCTAACATCTAACAGTACGTTAACGCACTACGCGGCCACGACGAGCGCGACGTACAAGCTGGACGTAACGGCGGGATCTGTCAGTATCGACTCCAGCTCGAAGATCGACGTAAGCGGCAAGGGGTATCTTGGTGCGTGGCAGAACGGGAACAGCACCGATTCCGGTCGTACTAACGGAAATACCACCACGGGCGGCAGCACCGGCTTCAACGGTGGCAGTTATGCCGGTTATGGTGGCGTTAACGGTGGTAGCTCAAACGCA
>CALMOE010000012.1 GCA_937871715.1 uncultured Geobacter sp.
CCTCCTTAAGGGGGAGCTGGCCGCCGGGGAAGAGGGTGGGGCACTGCTCCAATCCCTGCGGGCCCCCTTCGAGCTGCGCCTCTCCCCAAGGGGGAGGCCCGGGAAGGGGAGCCTGACCCTGGTGCAGGCAAGGATGGCGGGTATCGACCTCTCCGGCCGGGCCGGCTTCGACCGCTTCGCCGCCGAGCCGTTCCGTGCCATACTCAAGGGGAGGCTGGACGATCCGGCCGGCCTCAACCCCCTCCTCGCCCCCTGGGGGGTGCGGCTCCATGCCGCAGGGGGGAGCGCCAGCCTCACCGTCGCCGCCAGTGGGAAGGACGACCTGGGCGGCACTCTCGACCTCTCCCTTGCCGGCCTGCAGGGGGAGAGGTCGAAGCGCGCCGCCTCCCTGGCCAGGGGTGGTTTTACCGCCCGCTTCTCCCGAAGCGGCGGGAAGCTGGCCGCGGCCGGCGACCTGCAGCTGCAGGGGGTTACCGCAGCCGGCAAGGCCGGTAGCGCCCGCCTGGGGTACCGGCTGGCCGACCGGCTGCTCTTCCTGGAGGGGGTCGGCCTGGAGTGGGCCGGCAGCAGGGTCGAAATCGCCAGTGCCAGGGTGACGCTCCCTACGGTGCACTCCTTCGAGGGTAGAGTCCGCTACCCCCTGGAGGCGGCGCTCGAGGGGGGGAGGGTGGTGCGCGGTGGGCATGAAATTGCCGGCCTCTCGGCGCGGCTGAACGGCCAGCTGGTAAGGGAGGGGGGAGGCCGCTGGCTTGAGGGGTCGGCAGAGATGAGCGGCGGCCGCCTCCTGCGCCAGGGGGTTCCCCTTGCCGAGCCCCTGGCACAGGTTCGCTTCGACCGCGGCGGCGCCAGGGCGCGGCTCGGCGGCACCATCCTCAAGGGGGGGGTGGAGGGTGACGCCACCTTCGACCCATTCTCCCCGCCGTCGGGGGGGAGCTTCAGCCTCTCCGTCCGGGGTGCGGAGCCCGCCGCCGCCACCCCGCTCCTCCCCGGGAAAGCCGCCATGACAGTCACCGAGGGTCTGCTCGACCTCTCCCTGCAGGGCAAGTATGTTCAGGGGAGAGGGGTCAGCGCCAGGGTCGAGGCTAGGGGGAGGGGGGTCACCCTGGCGAAGGGGGGGCGTACCATGCTCTCCCGGGCAGGGCTCTCCCTTGCCGGCTCCGTCAGTGGCGAGAGGCTGTCCGTCGAGCGGGCAAGGGTATCAGCCGGCGAGGGGATAGAGATCTCGGCCGAGGGTGGGATGGAGGAGCCCTTCTCCCCCGGCCGCCGCGGCAGCTTCAGGCTGCGCCTTGCCGAGGCACCCCTGGACTCCTTCGTCACCACCTTCATCAACGCCATGCCCCGCCCGGTGCAGGAGGCGACGCTTACCGGGACGCTAGCCGCCGAGGCCACCCTCGACCTGGGAGAGGAGCGGCGACTGCTGCAGGGGGCGCTGCTCCTGGGGGGCATCGGCCTCGACTCCCCCGGCCAGGGTATGGACCTCTCCGGCATGAAGGGGAGGGTCCCCTTCTCCCTCGACCTCTCCGCCAGGGGGGCGTCCATCGGCCGCAGCCGCTTCGATTTTACCAGGAAAAACTTCGCCAACCTGTACCGCGACCTCGGCAGCCTGCCGGCTGGGGGCGAGGAGGTGGTGATCGACAGGGTCAGCCTCGGCAGGATTGAGCTGGGCCCACTGAAGCTGAGGGTAAGGGGGGAGGAGGGTGTGACCGAGATCGTCTCCATGCAGGCGCCCCTCCTGGGGGGGAGCCTGCTCGGCACCGGCTCCATCTACCTGAAGGAGGGGCTGAGATACCGGGGCGACCTGCTCCTTAAGGGGCTCAGCCTCGCCGAGCTCTGCAGCCGCTTCCCCGGCATCGGCGGCTACATCTCCGGCCGGGTGAACGGCATCGTCAGCATCTACGGCGAGGGGGGGGGACTATCCCGGCTCTACGGTTTCGTCGATCTCTGGGCCAACGAGGCCGGCGGGGAGAAGATGCTGGTCAGCCGGGAGTTTCTCCAGCGCCTGGGGGGGAAGAAGCTGAGCGGCATCTTCTTCCGCAGCAGCCTCCCCTACGACCGAGCCGAGATCGGCGCCACCCTGGAGAGGGGGGACCTCACCTTCGATACCCTCGACATCGTCCATACCAATTTTTTCGGTGTCCGCGACCTGAACGTCTCCATCGCCCCCTCCCAGAACCGTATCGCCCTGGGTCACCTGATCGACTCCGTCAAGCAGGCCTCGGCCAGCGGCAAGGGGGGGGTCACCAAGGGGAAGGCAAAGGCGGAGGAGCCCCCCCAGGCGGAGTTCAGGTGGGAGGAGTAGTCCTTTACGCGAAGGTGGTCACTGTCTGGCTGCCGAATCCGGGTTTATTTGTCCCGGGGATGGGGTAACATTTGCATGCGGGAAAAAACGATCCAGGGAGGAACTCATGAAAAAAAGAATCTGCATCTGGTTGGCGTCGGTCTGCTGCGGGCTTTTCACCGCCTGTGCCGTGATAACCATCAACGTCTACTTCCCGGAGAAGGCCGCCAAGGAGGCTTACAAGTCCCTTGACGACATGATGCTCAAGAACCCGGCGGCATCCCAGGAGAAACAGCCGGCGGCAGACCAGCCGGCCGCTCCACCGGAAACCCGGCCCCAGAGTCTGCTCCGCCGGCTCCCCTCCATCTCCCTGGTGGCGAGCGCCCATGCCGCCGAGGATGTGGGGGACGAGCTGGCGGTGGAGGTGGCCGGCATGCCGGAGGTGACCAGGGCCTACGAGGAGATGAGCCGCAGGCTGCCGGCACTGACCGCCCTTTTCAACAGCGGCGCGGTCGGCCTGACCAACCAGGGGCTGGTCACCGTCCGGGACAAGTCCAGGGTGACCCCGGCTGACGAGGCGCTGCTGGCGGCGGAAAACAGCAGCCGCAAGGTGGTGGTGGGGGCCATGGCCAGGGCGATCCTGAAGATCACCAGGCAGGAGGATACCAGGGAGAGCCGCAGCCAGGTGCTGGCCAGGGCGGCCGCCACCTTTGCCGAGGCGAGGCGGGAGGCGGCCAGGCCTGGGTGGTGGGTTCAGGGGCAGAACGGCAGGTGGCTGCAGAAATAGACGTGGCCGGGCTGAAAGGGTGGGGAGCGTTGCTCCCCTTTGTCTCTTTTTGACAGAGGGTGGCTGTTTGTGATAAGTAAACGCTACAGTTGATTTGAATTGTTATTAAATTTACCTTTAGGTTTGCAATTGATAAAGCCCCGCCTGGCTGAATTCAAGCTCATTATCCTGGCCGCCATTTTTGGCCTGACAGCTCCTGCCTGGGGGGGCAGAGCGGCGACGCCCTGGACCTGTACGATCTGGTCGCCGAGGAGAAGCCGGCCATTGCCACCAGTCGCTCCCCCCGCCCCATCTCCAAGATCTCCGAAAACGTCACCATCATCACCAGCGACGAGATCGCCCGGCTGAATGCCCACAGCCTCGCCGACGTGCTGCAGACCGTGCCCGGCCTGCAGATGCAAACCAGCCGGACCCCGGGAGAGTTCACCTTTTTCAGCATCCAGGGGCAGGGCGATGGCTACGCCACCATCCTGCTCCTGGTGGACGGCATCAGCCAGGGTGCCCTGGTGCAGGGATTCATCGATCCGGGGATGTTCCCGGTGCAGAACATCGAGCGTGTCGAGGTCGTCAAGGGGGCAGCCTCGGCCGCCTGGGGGGCTGCCCTGGGGGGGTGGTCAACGTGGTCACCAGGAGCCCCGAGACGGGCCGCCCCGTCAGCGGCACCTTGTCAGCCTCCTACGGGGAGAAGAAGAGCAGCGACCTGGCCGCGGAGCTCTCCGGCAGCAGCAGCGGCATCGGCTACTACCTTTCCGGCGGCAATCTCCACTCCGACGGCCTCCTCCCCAACAACGGCGTCAACCGCAACAGCCTCTACGCCAAGCTGGCCTACGATCTGCCGGCAAGGGGGAACCTGACCGCCGGCATATCCTACCTGGAGTCACGGCGGGGGCTGCTCGAGGCCCAGGACCTGGACATGCTCCTGACGCTGCATCAGGACGGCAATACGCGGCGTTACCACTCCTTCCTCACCCTCAGCTACCCCCTGCGGCCGGATCTTGAACTGGAGCTGACGGGGCACGACAGCACGTTCCACTCCCAGAGCATCACATGGTTTCTGGACGAGAGCAGCAGCACGATTGTTTTTCGCAGAGACGCCATACTGGAGCAGCGCAACACCGGCGGCAAGGCCAGGCTCACCTGGGGGGACAGCCGCCGCAACCTGGTCACCGGCGCCGAGTACCTCCACAGCTCGCTGACGGAAAGCTACAACTCCACCCTGGGGCCGGGTTACCTGGGCCGTGACCGGGACAGCCTCTCCCTCTATGCCAACGGCACCTATACCCTAGGCAAGCTGACCATCCTCCCCGGAATCCGCTACGACAAGACCGGCCTGGACGAGAATACCACCAACTACACCATCGGTGCCACCTACCGACTTGGTGGTGCCACCCTGCTGCGCAGCTACTGGGGGACAGGCTACGGCATGCCGAATGCTTACCAGAAAAGCGTGCCGGCCCGGGTCAGGACCTTCCAGGCGGGGATCGAGAGCGAGGCTGTACCCTATCTCTGGCTGAAGGGGACCTACTTCTACAACCACATCTGGCATTTCCAGGATTACTGGCGCGATCCCGCCGTCTTCTTTACCAATGACTTCCAGGGTTTCGAAGTGGAAGCACGCACCGTCCCGCTGGCCGGTTTTTCCTTCAAGGGGGGGTACACCTTCACCGAGGCCAGGGAGAAGAGCTCCGGGGAGACCATCAAGGGGGTGCCGGTTCACCTGGCCAAGCTGGGGCTCTCCTACCAGGAACCCTCCCTGGGGAGAGACCTGCTCCTTTCGGGCAGGTACGCCTGGCTCAACATGGACTCCTGGGATACTGATCATACCATGAGCCATCGCCCCCATTACAACCCGATCATCTGGGACCTGCATCTTACCCAGAAGCTGCTCCCCGAAAGAGATCATTCCCCGGAGCTCTTCTTCAACGTCAACAACATCTTCAACGGCTCCCACTACTGGGACTACCATTTCAAGAACAGCGGCCGGTGGATAGAGGGTGGCGTGAGGTTCAGGTTTTGAGATACCTCATATTTGCCATGGCGATACTCTCTTGCGCAACCATCGACGCCTTTGCAGCGGATATCCTCATCCTGCAGTCGAGCCGCACCCAGGTCATGGAGCAGATGATCCGCCTGGTGCAGAACGGCTGTGCTCCTGAAAGCCGCACCCTGGTGCTCTCCGACTATGCCGAAGCCGACGTCGCCCGGATCGTGCGGGAGGAGCGGCCGTCGGTGGTGGTAGCCATCGGCGACCGTGCCCTGGCCGAGGCGAAGAAAACCCGCAATCTGCCGGTGGTTTACGGCATGGTACTTAATGAGTGGGAGGGGAACCTGGCGCGCAATGTCTCCGGAGTGAGCAGCATGGTTGCCCCGAAAAGCTACCTGAAGCTCTTTGCCAAGCTGAACCTGCGCCGGGTCGGTATCGTTTATGACCGGAGAAAGAGCGGCGCCTACCTGGACCGCGCCCGGGAGGCAGCAGACAGCATGGGGGTAGAGCTGGTACCCCTGCAGGTTCGTTCCCCCAGGCAGGTCATGCAGAAGCTGGCCGAACTTAGGGAGCGCAAGGTGGATGCCATCTGGCTCCTGCCGGATTCGACCGCCGTTTCTCCGGAAACGGTAGACAGCTACTTCGTGTTTGCCCAGGGCAACAGCCTGCCGGTAATCGGTTTCTCCACCGCCTTCCTCTCCAAGGGGGCACTGGCCGCAGTGGAGCTCTCAAGGAGTGAGCTGAGCGATCTGATATGCAGCAAGATCAAGGCGGGACGAAGCGGTGAGCATTCAGGGACCACCGACATCACCAGCGGCAGGCTCTTCTTCAACAGGGCAGTGGCGGAAAAGCTGCGCATCTCCATCCCCCCGTTTTCCACCCTGGAACCCTCTTTCAGCAGAGGCGGCTAGGGACTAAAGGGTGCGTTGGCCGCCGCGAGCAGGCTCCCATCCCCGCCAGGTCTTGACAAATGCCGGTTCTCCTTTACCTTTCTACTGCAGGTGGGGGCTGTCCCCGGTTTTCTGCCAGAGGAGGGGGTTGAGATGCCGATATACGAGTACCGTTGTGAGGGGTGCGGCAAGAGCTTCTCGCTGAGCATGCACATCGCCGAGCACGACAAGGGTGGGATCGCCTGCCCGGAGTGCCGCGGAACGTCGGTGGTGCAGCAGTATTCCGCTTTCTGCGCCAAGACGAGCAGGAAGAGTTGAGGCCGGTTGCAAGAAGGATGGAGTAGGAGGGGGTTGGGAGGAGTCATGACCATTGCCGGCAGCCCGAAGAAGCTCTGCCAGGATATAGCCGACGGTTACCTGATCCTGACCGTGCCGATGCTGAAGAACTATGCCCCGGCAGACCTGAAGACAATCGTCGCCAACATCGCCGTCGTCGCCCGGGAGCTGCGCCAGGAGGCGATCCCCCTGGAGGATGTCATGGCCATCAAGATGCGCAACATGAAGCTCTCCAGGCTCAACCAGGCCCAGGTGGTAATCCAGGCATTCTGCAGGAAGATGCGCTATCCGCTCTGACCTATGTCAATTCTCGCCGATCTCCCGCAGCTTTTTGTAGACCAGGCGGGCATAGCGGTCCCGCTTGTCGGGGGTGCGGCTGTTGTAGCAGCCGATCGCCTCCCATGAGTAGCCGTAGCGCTTCATGCAGCCGGCCAGGATCATGGCCCCCCCCTTGATGTTGCTGCACGGCTCGCCCAGGGTGTTCCACCACTCCCGGCCGAGTGCGTACCCCCAGGAGGAGTTGATCTGCATCACCCCGAAGTCGTAGCTGCCGTTCCTGTTCCAGTTGATCGCCCGGGGCTTGTAGTCAGACTCGACCCGGGCGATGGCCCTGAGGATGTCCGGGTGGATGCCGTACTTCTCGCCAGCCTCGTCGAAGCAGTACTCCTCCCCCCTGGCAACGCCCGTCGCCAGGAGCAGCGCCGCCACGAGCCATATCCCCATCCTCCCCATCGCCTGCCTCCCGGTAAGATGCTCTTCTTTACTGCATGTTAGCACATCCCTGCGGCGAAATGGCAGCGATTTCCATTCCCCTCCAGGGGCAGGAAAGCCTTGAGCTTCTCCCTCAGCTGACGTACTATAAATTTCCGCCCGCAGCTTGCTGGCGTGGATTTTTCGAGAAAGAAGGAGAAGGGATGCAATTCAGCTATGCAACTGCCGGTTCGTGCGCCACGCGCATAGATATCGAGATAGATGGCGGGGTGATCGTCGCCGCCAGGTTCGTCAGCGGCTGCGCCGGCAACACCAGGGCGGTGGCCGCGCTGGTGCAGGGGATGCCGGTGGTGGAGGCGGTGCGCCGCCTGAAGGGGATCGCCTGCCAGGGGGATACCTCCTGTCCTGACCAGCTGGCCAGGGCGCTGGAGGCTGCGGCCCTGCAGGAGGGGGCGCCATGATGGAGGGGGGGAGAACTGTTGCCAGGGACACTGTGGTCACCCTGGCCTACACCCTGGCGGATGTGGATGGGAACGTGATTGACGACGGCAGGGAGCCCCTCTCCTACCTCCACGGAGGCTACGACGAGATCTTCCTCCCGGTGGAGGCGGCCCTGCACGGCAAGTCCCTGGGGGAGTCGGTGGCGGTGAAGCTGCAGCCGGCCGACGCCTTCGGCGAGTACGACCCGGAGCTGGTGAGCATCGTCCCCCTCGCTGAGCTCCCCCAACCCCTCACCGTCGGGATGCAGGTGGAGGGGGTCGCTGCCGCTGAGGAGGGGGGAGGGGTTTTCGCCACGGTTACGGATATCGCCGAAGGGGTGGCGGTGCTGGATGCAAATCACCCCCTGGCCGGGGTGGCACTGATCTTCGCCGCGACGGTGCAGGATATCCGCCCGGCGACCGCGGAGGAGATCGGCTCGGCAAGGGGGAAGAAGGGGGCGGAATTATGAGAGAAAATGTTTGTCCTCTGTAATTTTGCCGGTTTTCCCGCCCGGTTATCCACCGCTCTCCTCGTGAGGGGGGTGGTGGCCCCTTTTCCGGGGCAAAAAATACTGTATGCAGTTGCAATTAACTATTGACACGTGATATCAGTTAGTTGCATTGTGTGCCCAAATTTTAGGCAAAGCGGAGAAACTGTCGGGATCCGCCCGTTTCTCGCCACTTTTCCACAGATAATTGTCAGTTATCCACAGACGTTGTCGATAACGGTATATCTAATTATGGGGAGCTAATCATTGCCACCGGGTTGCCGTTCTTGGAGCATTTTAGAGCTGAGATTACAGAGGGGGGAACCATGAAACTGTTGCTGCTTTTTGCCCTGCTCGCCTTCGGGGAGGGGGTCGCATCCGCAGATCAGGGGAGGTTCAGCACGACCCTCTTCGCCAAGTTCCAGGTGAAGGGGTGCACCACCTGCCATGACTTCCACGAGAAGGGGCGTTGGGGGCTGGCCTTCGGCAGTCACCGGGAGCGCTCGGTGGAGATGTGCGTCGTCTGCCACTCGAAGAGCGTCACCGGCTTCGAGCACCCGGAGGAGTGGTTCGCCATGCCCGGGCTCTACACCTCGGGGATGGATGCCAGGCAGACCTGCGAGGCGACCAGGAGCGCCCTGCACGCCAAATTCAAGAGCCGAATCCTGCTGCAGAAGCAGCTGGAGAAGCATCTCTTCGAGGATCCCCGGGTACTGTGGGCCATAGAGGGGGCTACCCCCCAGAGCGGCGTCCTCCCCGGGGGGAAGAGGGAGAGTGATCTGGTCAGGGGTGGTCTGGACAGGTGGAAGAGCGATGTGCGCAGCTGGATCGAGGGGGGGATGGCCTGCGATTAGCTCGGCCCAACGGGAGTGCCGTGTAATAAAATAGGGTTACCGCATTCAGCGGTAACCCTATTTTATTCATATGTGAAGAGTGGCCTATTTGACCCGCCACTCGGTCCCGCCGGGGCCGTCGAGGAGCTCGATCCCCATGGCCAGGAGGGTGTCGCGGATCTCGTCGCTCCGCTTGAAATCCCGGGACTTGCGGGCGGCGGTCCGCTCGGCCACCAGTGCCTCGATCTCCACGACGGAGATGGCGAGCTGTGAGCTCTTGCGAGCCTTGAGCCTTGCCTGGTACTCGCACGGGACGGATGTGGCCACGCCGAGCACCCCGGCCACCACTGAGATCTCCCGCTTGACGCGGCCGAGCAGCTCCATGAGGCGCGGGGAGTGCCGCTTTTCCGCCAGGACCCTGTTCAGGGAGCGGACCAGCTCGAAGAGGTGGGCGATGGCCAGGGCGGTGTTGAAGTCGTCGTCCATCGCCTCGGAGAAGCGCTCCCCGAGGGAGAAGCACCTCTCCTCCAGCTCCTGCTCAGCCTCGCTCGCCGTACTCCCCTCTTCTCCCCCTGCAGCAGGGGCTGCCAGGGCCTCGTCGAGGATGGCCAGGGCGGCGTAGATCCTGTCCAGCCCGGCCTCGGCGTCGGCCAGGTTCTGGTCGCAGAAGTCGATGGGGGAGCGGTAGTGGGCCGAGAGGAGGAAGAAGCGGAGCACCTCGCTGTCGTAGCGATCAAGAACCTCGCGGATGGTGAAGAAGTTCCCCAGGGACTTGCTCATCTTCTCGGCGTTGATGTTGACGAAGCCGTTGTGCATCCAGTAGCGGACGAAGGGCTTGCCGCTGGCAGCCTCGGACTGGGCGATTTCGTTCTCGTGGTGGGGGAAGACCAGGTCCTTGCCGCCGCCGTGGATGTCAAAGGTCTCGCCGAGGAGCTTCATGCTCATGGCCGAGCACTCGATGTGCCAGCCGGGCCGCCCCTTCCCCCAGGGGGACTCCCAGTAGGGCTCGCCGGGCTTGGCAGATTTCCAGAGGGCGAAATCCATGGGGTGTCGCTTGCGCTCGTCAACGTCGATGCGGGCGCCGGCCTGCATCTCTTCCAGGTTCCGTTTGGAGAGCTTGAGATAGCCGGTGAACTTCTCCACGCAGAAGTAGACATCCCCTTCAACGGCATAGGCAGCCCCCTTCTCCACCAGGGACTCCACCAGGGAGATGATCTCGGCCACGTACTCGGTGGCCTTGGGCTGGTGGGTGGGGATGGAGAGCCCCAGTCTGGCCATGTCCTCGTCGAAGGCCTGGATGTACCGCTCGGAGATGACGTTGAACGGCACCCCCTCCCTGTTGGCCCTGTTGATGATCTTGTCGTCGATGTCCGTGTAGTTGCGCACGTAGGTGACGTCGTAGCCGCTGTGGAGCAGGTAGCGGTAGACCACGTCGAAGGCGACGTTGGCCCGTGCGTGGCCGATGTGGCAGTTGTCGTAGACTGTCACACCGCAGACGTACATGCTTACCTTGCCTGGGTGGAGGGGGACGAACTCCTCCTTCGCCCCGGAAAGGGTGTTGTAGATTCTCAGCGCCATTATTCTCCTCGCATCAGTACAGTGTACAAAGACTGAATAGATATCACAGGGAAGGGTTGTTGTGAAGTCTTATCCTGGCGGCCGGCCAGGCGCTGTAATCAACCCTTGAGAACCGCCCTGACGCTTGAGACGATCCCCTGGGGTGAGAACGGCTTGCAGATGTAGCCGTCGGCGCCGGCCTCGGCGACGAGGGTTACCAACTCACTCTCCGGTTTCGAGGAGATGAACATGATGGGGATGTCCTGGCTGTGGGGCTGCTGCTTGAGGATCTTTGCCTTCTTGTTGCCGTCAAGGAGGGGCATCATGATGTCCATGATGATCAGGTCGGGACGGTTGTGGGTGGAGAAGATGTAGCTGTTGGCCTCGATGCCGTTGGCGGCGGTGAAAACCGTGTAGCCGGCCCCTTCCAGGGCATCCTTGGCCATGGCCAGCACCAGTTCGCTGTCGTCGATGATGAGGATCTTTTTTGCTGACATTAATAGCTCCTTCAGTGGGAAAAGATTCTGCTGATGGCCGCCGGGATCTCCCCCAGCGGCAGTATTTCGTCGGCGGCGTTCAGGGCGATGGCCGCCTTTGGCATGCCGAAGATGACGCTGCTCTTCTCGTCCTGGACGATAGTGGCGCTGCCGCTCTCCCGCAGCATGGCCAGCCCCTGGGCGCCATCCCTCCCCATGCCGGTGAGGAGCACGCCGACTGACTCCGCCCCCCTGCTCTCCGCCAGGGAGGTGAAGAAGACGTCGATGGATGGCTTGCAGCAGTTTACCGGCGGGGAGTCGGTGAGGATGAGGCGCTCCCCATCCAGGAGCATCTGGCAGTCGGTCGGGGCGACAATCACTTCACCCTCTCTGGGGATCTGACCCGACTCGGCCAGGCGGACCGGCAGGGGGCACTCCATGTCAAGCCACTGGGCGAGACCCCTGGCGAAGCCGGAGGCGATGTGCTGCACCACGAATACCGTCCCCCTGAAATCGGCTGGCAGGCTCCTGACGATGCTCATCACCGCCTTGGGGCCTCCGGTGGAGGCGCCGATGGCCAGGATGCTCCTCCTGTTCTCCGGCCTGGCAACTGGCTGCGCCTGGCGGCTCCTCTGCCGGTTCATATGGTGGATCACCCGGATGCGGGAGAGGAGCCTGATCTTCTCCACCAGCCTTTCGAAGAACTCCCGATCATCATGGAGCACGGCCGAAGGCTTCCCCATGACATCCAGGGCCCCCTTCTTGATGGCGCTGAAGGCGAGCTTGACGTCGTTCTCCTCCAGGGTGGCGGAGAGGATGAGGATCGGGGTGGGGGCTCTGGCCATGATTGCCTCGGTGGCCTCCAGCCCCCCCATGACCGGCATGAGTATGTCCATGATTATGATGCTGGGCCTGAGCTCCTCAGCTATGGCCAACGCCTCGGCGCCGTTTGACGCCTCACCCACAACCTCCATGTCGGCCATGCCTGCTAGTGCGTCGCGCAGCACGGTCCTGACGAGGAGGGAATCGTCCGCCAGAAGTATCCTGATCATCTGTCCTTTTTCCATTACCTAGCCTATGAGTGATTCCACCGTGTCCAGAAGGGTCCCCTGCTCGAAGGCCCCCTTGACGATGTATGCCTGGGCGCCGGCCTCCATGGCCTGGCGCTTGTGTTCGTCCTTGGATAGGGAGGAGACGATGATCACCGGCACCTCCCGGTACTCCTCCATGGCTCGCAGCCTGGCTGTCAGCTGGAAGCCGTTCAGCCCCGGCATCTCCACGTCGGAGATCACCAGGTCGAAGGCGGCGGTTGCCACCTTCTCCAGGGCATCCTCGGCGGAGATGGCTATGGTCACGTCGTAGCCGTGGGCGGTGAGGATGCTCTTCTCCATGGTGCGGGTGGTGATGGAGTCGTCCACCACCAGCACACTGCCGCGGGAGGCCCTTATCTGGCTTTCGTGGATCGCCTTGCGCATGTCGACGCTGGAGACCCCCTCGGAGGTGGTGAAGATATCGGGGACATCAAGGATCAGGGCTGGGTTGCCGTCGCCGAGGATGGTGGCGCCGAAGGTGTGGCGCACCCTTTTGAGCTGCCCACCCAGGCTCTTGACGACGATCTCCGAGGTGCCGTTGTTCCTGTCGATGATGCAGGCCACCGCCTGGTCCCGCTGCTTGAGGATGACCGCCGACACCTTGCCGCCGGAGATGAGCGCCTTCTGCTCCTGCAGGCCGAGGAGCCCGGCCAGGGAGATGAGGGGGACTGTGCTGTTCCGCACGGAGATGACCTCCTTGCCGGCCACGGTGGAGATGTCCTCGGCGCGGATCTTGATGGTCTCCTGCACGTAGGAGAGGGGGATGGCGAAGGGCTGCTCGGCGCAGGTGACGATCAGGGCGTCGATAACCGCCAGGGTGAGGGGGAGCTGCAGCTGCACCTCGGTATATGCCCCAACCTCGCTCTTCAGGGTCAGGTTCCCCTTGACCTTCTCGATACTCATCTTCACCACGTCCATCCCCACCCCGCGGCCGGAGATGTCGGTGACGATCTCGCTGGTGGAGAACCCCTGGCGCAGGGTCAGGTAGAGTGCCTCCTCGTCGCGCATCATCTCAGCCTCTTCCCTGTCGATGACGCCGCGGCGCAGGGCGGTCTGCTTGATCCTGTGGGGGTCCATGCCGGCCCCGTCGTCCCGGATCTCGATGGCCACGCTGTTCCCCTCGTGGCGGGCGGTGAGGCGGATCGTCCCGGCCCGTGGCTTCCCCCGGGCGACCCTCTCCTCGGGGAGCTCTATGCCATGGTCGACGGCGTTGGTGAGCATATGCAGGAACATCGGCTTTAGGCTCTCCAGGAGGATCCGGTCCACCTCGATATGGTCGCCGACAATCTCGAAGTTGACCTCCTTCCCCTGGGACTTGGAGAGGTCGCGCACCATGCGCACGTAGCCGTCGGTGATGGTCTTCAGGGGGAGCATGCGCAGAGCCATGGCCTCGGCATGGAGCTGCTGGATGATGAAGCCCAGGTAGAGGACATCCTCCTCCAGGTTGCGGTGGAAATCCTTCAGCCTTGCCAGGTTGTCCATACCATCAGACTCCCGGCAGATCTCCTTCAGGTCGCTGGTCTTGTCCTCGAAGCGCTTCTTGTTGATGATCAGCTCCCCCAGGAGGTTCACCAGGGAGTCCAGGGTCTTGACGCTGGTCCTGACCGTGTCGATCTGGGTCTCCGCCTCCCCGCTCTCCTGGGTGGTTATCGCCTCTGCTGTCGAGCCGCCGCTGTCAAAGGCAGCGATGAACTTCTCCAGGTCGATTGGCGATGGTGCCCCCTTGGCCAGGGCGTCGGTCATCCGGTTAATGGCATCGGTACCCTGGAGGAGGAGATCCACGCCGGCGCTGTCCACCGCCCGCTCCCCATCCTCCATCTCCTTGAGGAAATCCTCCATCCGGTGGGCGATGACGCTGATATCCTCGAAGCCGAGCATCCGGGCGGAGCCCTTGAGGGTATGGGCGTTGCGCAAAAGGTCGTGGATAAGCACCTTGTTGCCCGGCTCCTTTTCCAGCACCAGGAGCCGGTTCTGCAGCGAGCCGATATGCTCTTCCGCCTCTTTTAGAAAGATGTCCAGATATTTGGTTGCCATTCAGGCCTCTTCTAACCTGTAATCGTGACTACGTTTTCCCCTGCCGACCTATACCTCTTCCTCGGCCAGGGTCTGAAGCTTCTCAGTGAGGGTGATGATCTCGGCGATGGCCCTCTCCGTCTCCCTGGCGCTCCCCGCCACCTGCTGGGCCACGTCGCGCACCTCGTTCATTGTGTCGGCCATCTGCTCGCAGGCCGAGGTCTGCTGCTGGGTGGAGAGGGTGATCTCCTTGGCTGAGCGGGCGGTATCCTCCACCAGGCCGATGATGCTGCCGAAGGAGAGATGCACCTTGTCCACCAGCTGGGCCGCAGCATCCACCGCCTTGGTCCCCTCCTCGGTGACCATGATGGTCGAGTTGGTTGCCTTCTGTATCTCCTCGATGAGCCCCTTGATCTGCCTCGTGGCGTCCACGGTCCGCTCGGCCAGGCGGCGTACCTCCTGGGCGACGATGGCAAAGCGTTTCCCCGCCTCTCCTGCGCCGGCGGCCTCGATGGCCGCATTGAGGGCCAGGAGGTTGGTCTGGTCGCTGATCTCGTCGATGATCTCCACGATGCCGCCGATCTTCTGGCTGTTGTCACCCAGCTTGAGCATGCTCTCGGCGATGCTCTGCACCTGGGCCTTGAGGACCGCCATCCCGTCGATGGCGTTGCTCACCTCGCCGGTCCCTTCGTGGCAGCTCTTGCTGGTGGTTTCGGCGATATGCTCGACCGACAGGGCGTTTTCGGTGATCTGCTTGGCGGTGATGGCGATCTCCTCCGAGGTGGTGGTCACCTCCTGGACTGCCGCCGCCTGCTGGGCAGCCCCCGAGGACTGCTGCACGCTGATGGCCATCATCTCGTTGGCCGAGCTGGATAGGTGGACGATGGCATCCTTGATGGAGGCCATGAGGCGGTTGCTCTTCTCGATCTCCACCTTCAGGTTCTTGACTATGACCGTGGTCATCTTGTTGAATGCCTCCGCCAGGGTACCGATCTCGTCGTTGCTCTCGATGACCACCTCCTCGTCCAGGTTGCCGTCGGCGATGCGCCGCGCCACCTGGGTCAGCCTGAGGAGGGGCTGGGTGTACCTGCTGACCACGATGTAGATGGTGATGCTGGAGATGAGGAGCATGATGAGCATGGCGCCGATGATCTGCATCTTGAGGGCGGCGATCTTCTGCTGGGTCTTGACCATGGAGAAGCCGATGCGGAACCCCCCCCAGTGCTTACCCTTGACAAGCACGGGTGCGGAGATGTCCCACATCTGCTCGCCGGTGTCCCGCTTGTAGACCTGCTTCAAGAGCTCCTGCTGGTTCTTGGCCGCCGCCAAGCCCACCGGATCGTTGAAGAGCCGCTTGGTGCGGTTGCTCAGCTTGTCCTTCTCCTTGTCGCCGGTGAGGGGCTGGGAGTACTTGGTGTTGTGGGTGGGGAGGTAGCCGTTGCGGTCCACCAGGGCGGCGAAGACCACCTGCTCGTCCTTGAGGTACTCGTCCTGGATCTCTTTTATGGTCTTGTCCAGGTAGGAGTCGTACTTGGTTGTGTATTTCGGCGGATCGGTATTTGGGATCGGCACGTAGTTGGTGTCGAAGATGTCGTCCAGGGTGAAGCGGCCGCTGGCCAGGGCCTCTTCCAGGAGCTGCTCCATCATCTTCGCCCCGGTCATGGCCTCGATCCTCCCCTTGGAGAGGAGCTCCTCCTCCATGTGCCTGGTGCGGGAGTTGACGAAGTAGATGGTGAATACGGTCATGATGACGACCATAACCATGATGAGGATGGCGGCGATCTTGATGGAGAGTTTTCTCGACATGGGCGACTCCTTGTGAGTTACTTGTATGGATATCTATTGCCGTTAAGTTGTTAATCGTGGTTTACCGTCAGCTCCGGCGATTCCAGCAGCCTGACGATGTCCAGCAGCATGGCCATCCGGCCGTCGTGGTTGATCTGGCCGCGGATGAACTCCCTGGCCCCTGCTGCAACCGACTTGACCACCGGTTCGAACATCTCCAGGGGGAGAGCCACCACCCCCTGCACCCCCTCGGTGATGATGCCGGTGGTGAATCCGTCCCGCTTGATGACGATGATCCTCGCCCCGGCGGTGAGCTGGGGGGAGGGGATACCCAGAAGGGACCTGATATCCACCGCGGCGATGATCTCCCCGCGCAGGTTGAAGATGCCGACGATCAACTGCTGCACCCCCGGGACCTTCACCAGCTTGGGGACGCGGATCACCTCGGAGGCGTGGATGGTCTCAAAGGCGTAGGTCTCGCCTCCGAGGGTGAAGGTGACGCACTCCAGCAGCTCCTCCGGGCTCTCCTCGCTCTCCGCCAGCCCCTGCCAGTACTCCTGGCGCATCTCTTCCAGTATGGAGCGGATATCGTATGTTCTGTTGTCAGCCATTAGTCAACCTCTGCTTTCTTACGTTCAGGCCGCGGTGGCGGTATCCACCCGCAGGATCTCCTCCCGCAGCTGTTCGAGGAACACCTCCCTGGAGAGGCCGCCCGAGTAGGGGATGATCGACTCCCGCGCGCTCTTCTCCAGGAGTTTCATGCTGTTCTTCAGCTCCCGCAGGCCGTCCTTCTCCTGTCCGGTGCGGAAGTAGAGTCTCCCCAGATGGTAGTGGGGCATGACGAAGTCCATCTTCAGGAGGATCGCCTTTCTGTACTCCTGGCAAGCCTCCCTCTCACGGTCCAGCATCTCATGGACCAGGCCCCGGAGTAAGTAGGCCTCGGGGAGGAGGTCGTCCAACTGCAGCGCACGGCCGCACTGCTCCAGGGCTGCGTCGAAGCTGCCGTTGTTGGCAAGGATCAGGGCGATGCCGAGCATCGCCCCGGTATGTTCATGCTCTTTCTCCAGTATCCGGCGGAAAACGGTTTCAGCCTGTTCGAACCTCTCCTCCTCCACCAGGGTGAGGGCCTCGGCGTGGAGCTCCTCGATACTCTTCTCCCGGGCCGCCGTGGCAGTGGGCGTCGCCCTGTCCGGCCGGGGAGGGGGAGGTGCTGGCCTGGACTGGGGCAGGCTTTTTTGGGGGGGAGCCGCCACTGTCCCGCTCCCAGCTTCGGGGTACTGCTCCCTCTTGCGGTAGTAGAAGCCGCCGTCGTGCAGCTGACGCTCGAACCTGGTGGAGATGTGGGAGAGGGTCTCCGAGTGGCCGAGGAATAGGTACCCCCCCTCCCTGAGGGAGGAGGCGAACCCCTCCACCACCCGCTTGGTGGTGGGGGTGGTGAAGTAGATCATCACGTTGCGGCAGAAGATGGCATCGAACCCCTCCCCCTGCATGGGGTGCGGTGAGTTATGGGCCGTCTGCAGGTTGAGGTGGGCGAACTCCACCAGGCTCTTCACCTCGTCCCTGACCACGAAACTGGCGCCGATCCTGCGGAAGTACCTCTCCAGGTAATGCTTCTCCGTGACTCTGAGCTTCCACTCGCTGTAGACCCCCTCCCTGGCCCGCATCAGGGAGCGGTTGTTGATATCCGTCGCCAGGATCCTGATGTCCCGCTTGTCCCAGTCGGGAAGCGCTTCCATGACCGCCATGGCCATGGTGTAGGGCTCCTCACCGGTGGAGCAGCCGGCGGACCAGAGGCGGATTCTGCCGTCGGCCCCTCTACCGGCGATCTCCGGCAGGACCTGCTGCATCAGGGCGGAGAAATGGGCATGGTAGCGGAAGAAGAAGGTCTCGCCAACGGTGAGGAACTGGAGGAGTTTCTGCAGCTCCTGGCGGCGATCCATGTTGGCGGTGAGGTAGTCGTAATAGTCGCCATAGGAGCCTATTCTCAGGGCCGCCATGCGGCTCTCCAGCCCCCGCTCCAGCATCTTGATGTTGCGCCTCTCGAAGTGCAGGCCACTGTGGGCGATGAGGTAGTCGTGGAACTTCTGGTGCTCCTCCTGGGTGAGATGGATGGGGGGGTGCAACGCCCCCCGTCGCTTCCTGCCGCTGGCGATGGTCTCCACATCCTCCCGCAGCCTGGCCAGGTCCACCGGCCTGCAGATGAAGTCGAAGAGGTGGAGCAGTTCGAACTCCAGGTCAGGGAAGTCGGAGATGACGATTACCGGCAGCTGCTTCAGGGATGCGGAGCGCTGCAGGCGGTTGACGATCTCGATGGCCGACAACTCCGGCATGGCCACTTCGATGATGATTAGATCCGGCCTTAGCTCCATCGCCACCTGCACCGCATCGATGCCGACCGGTACGCAGGTGGGGTTGTGCCCCTCGGAAATTAAAAAGCTGCTCAGTATGCCGCAGATATCCTCGTTCTGGTTTATGATCAGGATGTTCAGTTTCATTCCGGTCAAGGGCTCCTTGGTGCGGTTTTACTCTGGCGTTGCTCGATCAGCCGCGCTCCAGAAGGGTCACTGCGTAGGCGGCTATACCCTCTTTTCTGCCGGCAAAACCCAGCTCCTCGGTGGTCGTCGCCTTGACGTTGATCCTGTCGACTTCGGCTCCCACCGCTGAGGCGATGTTCAGCCTCATACCCTCGATGTGGGGGGCCAGCTTCGGCCGCTGGGCGACTATGGTGGCGTCAATGTTGGCTACGCGGTAGCCGCGCCCTTCCGCCAGCCCCATTACACGGCGCAAGAGCTCCATGCTGTCCGCCCCCTTGTATGCCGGGTCGCTGTCCGGGAAGTGCTTGCCGATGTCCCCGGCGGCGATTGCCCCTAGGATGGCGTCGCAGATGGCGTGCAGCAGCACGTCGGCGTCGGAGTGGCCGAGGAGGCCGGTCTCGTGGGGTATCTCCACCCCGCCGAGGATCAGTTTTCTGCCGGGCACCAGCCGGTGCACGTCGTAGCCGTGTCCTATGCGCATCAAGGTCTCTTCTCCTCTTTCAATTGCTCGATAGCTTCCCGGAGGAAGAGCTCCCCCAGGAGCATGTCCTCCGGTGTGGTGATCTTGATGTTGCGGTAGTCGCCGATCACCACGTGCACCGGATCCCCGAGCCTCTCCAGGAGGGAGGCGTCGTCAGTGCCGACAAACCCTTCCGCCTCGGCCAGCTCATGGGCCGAGCGGATCACCCCGTAGCGGAAGGTCTGGGGGGTCTGGGCCAGCCAGATGGTCTCCCTCGGGGGGGTCTGCACGGCGCACCCCTCGGCCACGATCTTCACCGTGTCCTTAGCCGGCACGGCCACCACGGCGCTGTCGTGCTCCATGGCCGCCTCCACCGAGCGGCGGATGATAGGGGTGGTGACAAAGGGGCGAACACCGTCGTGGATGATGACGATGTCCCCCTCGCCGCAGCCGTCCAGGGCGCGCAGGCCGTTCAGTACCGACTCCTGCCGCTCTGCGCCTCCGGCAATGATCCCCTTTACCTTGTCCAGTCCGTAGGGCTCCACCACCCTGCTGCGGCAGAAGTCGAGCTCATCCTCCGGCAGGATGGGGTAGATTTCGTCGATGAAATCCGCCTCCTGGAAGAGCCGCAGGGTATGGGCCAGGATTGGCCTGTCCCCCAGGAGGAGGTACTGCTTGTTGATCTCCCCCCCCATCCTCTTCCCCATGCCGGCAGCCGGTATCAGCGCGACTGTTTTCACTCTCTCCCCCTCATGTGACGCAGATGAAGTCCTTCCCCTCGACAAAGCCGGCGCCGATGGCCCAGCTGCGGATGCCCCGGCGCGCCCCCCGTGTGCCGACGGTGATGAGCATCATCCCCTGGCTTGGTGAAATCTCCCCCGGTGGGTGAATGGTGGCGCCGTGGAGGGTGCGACCCTGCTTGCGCGGGTCCACGTCCACCCAGCGGGAGACGGAGACGCCGGCCTTATCCAGGGCCCGCTGCCAGGCCCTCCCCTCCTTGCCAGCCCCGGCAAGGATCACCTCTCTCCTCCCCGCAAGGGGGCCGCTTTGCAGGTGGTGGAGCTTGCAGGCGCGGAATGCCTCCTGGGAGTACTCATCCATGGTTCTGGTGGCCCGTTCCGGGCGGTCCCGCCAGAAGAAGAGGGGCTCGGGAAGCCTGGCGAAGCGTACCCCGGCGGCGGCAAGGCGAAGCCAGAGGTCGTAATCCTCGGCCCACCCCATATCCCGGTACCCCCCGAGGAGGGTGACGGTTTCCCGGCGGAACATCACCGCCGGATGGACGAAGGGGGACTCGACGAACAGGTCTGCCATCACCATGTCGTGGGAGACGAGGGAGTTCTGCCACTCCTCGTAGGCCAGCATGCCGAGCCGCAGCTCGTGGCGGGGGAAGTGGCGAAAGGAGCAGGCGACCAGGCCGCACTCCGGGTGGCTCTGCATCAGGCGCAGCTGCCTTTCCAGTCTCTTCGGGTGGGAGATGTCGTCGCCGTCCATGCGCGCCACCAGGGGGGCTCTGCAGGAGGCGAGGCCGTGGTTGAGAGCCTGCACCAGCCCCTTCCCCGGGTTGGGAAGGAGCTTGATCCTCCCGTCTGCCGCGGCAGCGGTTGCCAGGATCCGGGGGGTGGCGTCGACCGAGCCGTCGTCCACCGCCACCAGCTCCCAATCACGCATGGTCTGGCGCCTGATGGATTCGAGGGCCATGGGGAGGTGGCGCTCCTCGTTGCGCAGCGGCATGAGTATGGAGACTGCCGGCCCACCCACTAGGGTGCCACCTCCTCGGCGGCCAGCTCCAGGAGCCGGGGTGGGAGGCGCCTTGCCTTCATTTCGCTGCCGACGCACACCAGGGTGACCTTCCCCTCAGCCAGGAGCCTGCTGTCCTCGGAGCGGATCAGTCGCTGCTGCATGACGAATGAGGTTCTCCCTAGGGAGAGGAGCTCCGTCTCCACCTTCACCAGGTCGTCCAGTCTCGCCGGGGAGCGGAAATCAATCTCCATTTTCACCACCGGGAAGATGCACCCATCATCGTGTAGCTGCTGCACGGAGAGGCCTCGCTCGCGGAAGAACTCGGTCCTCCCCCGCTCGAAAAAACCCAGGTATCTAGCGTGGTAGACGACCCCGCCGGCATCGGTGTCCTCGTAATATATCCTGAATTCCATCAATGTCCTGATTCGTGTTCCTTCAGTGGGGATTTAAGAAGATTAATTTGGTATTCTTGCAAATAGTCGAAATTATATAAAAGTGTTACATATAACCGGGATTATGTCCATTTTTAAAATGAAAAATATTTGCCAGGGCCGATTCGGAGGAGCCCCAATCCCCACCAGCAAAAGCTGGTTGACGTGGCAGGCTTATTTTTAATAACGTGGAGGAGTTGTCAGCGAAGCGGATGTTGAAGGAAGCCGGGCCATGAACATAGAACAGATGAAGAGCGTGCTGCGGGAGATCGTGACGAAGACCGACCTCACCCCCTGCGTGGTAGGCCATCGCGGCGTGGGGAAGAGCGCAGCCATCTCCCAGCTCTGCAGGGAGATCGGCTATGGCTACGTACCCTTGCGCCTGGGGCAGATGGAGGTGGGGGACCTGGTGGGGATACCCTACCGGGAGGGGGGGGTGATGCACTGGTCCAGGCCCTCCTGGTGGCCGATGCCCGAAGCCCCCCCCACGGTGGTCCACTGCGACGAGCTGAACCGCGCCCAGCAGGAGGACACCCTGCAGGCGATCTTCCAGTTCGTCGAGCCCCCAATGACGGGTATGGAGAGGGCGCTGCACACCCACAAGCTTCACCCCAGTCACAGGGTGATCATCACCATCAACCCGCCGGACGGCACCTATCAGGTGGCCCCCCTGGACAGGGCACTGGTGGATCGGATGATAATGCTCTACGTGGAGAGCGATTACGCCTGCTGGTCCAGGTATGCCAGGCAGCAGGGGTTTGACGCCGGGGTGCGGGAGTTCCTGGCCGCCAACCAGAACCTCCTGGCCGTCGCCAACCTCCCCCTGGAGATGGAGGCTGAGCCGAGCGAGCGGGGGTGGGAGATGGTGAGCATCCTGCGCCAGCGCTGCTCTTTCCCCAGGGAGCTGGAGATGGAGGTGTACGCCGGCATCATCGGCCGGGAGGCGGCCATCGCCTTCTTGCGCTGGCAGAACGAGCAGCACTCACGACCCCTGACGGCCATGGAGATTCTCCACGACTGGGAGAAGGTCTCTGCCAGGGCCGAGTCCCAGCGGGAGGAGCGCCACTCCGCAACAATCGCCTCCCTCCTGGACCATTTCCGCGGCGGCGGGGAGCTCTCCGACCCCCAGGAGGAGAACCTGGTGAGCTACCTGGACATCCTCCCCCGGGACCTGCGCTTCGCCGCGGTGAAGAGCCTGATCACCATCCCGACGGTGGCGCTGCGCCTGGCCAGCGACCGCCACGACCGGGTGGTCTTGGAGGCGATCCGGGCCATCGGCGGAGAGGCGGCAGGTTGTTGAAAACGAAGTTTCAGCGCAGCTAAAAACGGCCATCTCGCCGCCGTCCTCGAAAGCCGCCGTGTGCGGCGTAGCGCTGCTACGCCTCCGTGGGGCTTTCTGGGGTGCGACGATCTGACGGTTTTTGAACAACCTTGATTATTATAAAGAACTGGCGCCGTGGCAGATGGCTGCTGCCGTAATGAGCCAGGAAGTGCAGAAATGGCCCGGCAGCACGAATGCAGGCGGTAGCCAGCTGCCGCCCCTCGACGGATACACCATGTCCCGAACCCTTGAAAACACCATCGTCCGCCTCCTTCGGGAGCGCCCCTTCTACGGCCACCTGCTGGTGGGGCTGCGCAAGGGGGTCGGGGGAGACGCCCCCCTGGGGATCACCCTGCGCCAGGGGATCCCCACCCTGACCGTCAACGACGGTCTCCTTGCCTCCTACCCCCCCGGGGAGCGGGGAGCACTGCTGGAGCACTGTGTCCTCCACCTTCTCCACCTCCACCCCTCCAGGCGCAAGGAGCGCAGTCGCCACGACTGGGACCTGGCCTGCGACCTGGCCGTCAACGACCTGGTGGAGGGGATGCCCGCCGCGGCACCCCGGGCAGTTTACCTTTCCCTGCCGGAGGGGCTGGCGGCTGAGGAGTACTACCGCCTCCTGGTAGACCCCTTCGATACCGGCTCCATTGCCGGCAGCGGCAGCGGCAGCGCCAGCCGGGAAGAGCGGGGCAAGTCAGGCAAAGGTCACGGTGATGCCGCTGCCGAGGAGAGTGCCGCGCCACTCTGCGATGCCATGCCCCTGGATGACCACACCGTCTGGGAGGAGTCGGACAGCACCCCACTTCGCCTTGCGGAGGAGATGGTGCGCGGCATGGTGCGCCATGCCTGGCAGAGGTGCGACGGGGTGGTCCCCGGCGAGGTCCGCCCCCTGGTGGAGGGGCTGCTGGCCCCATCCCCCACCCCCTGGCGGATGGTGCTGCGCCAGTTCGTGGCCACCGCCGGCAGGATCGGCCGCCGCTCAACCTGGATGCGGGAGAGCCGCCGCTTCGGCCATGCCACCCCGGGGAGCAGGAAGCGGCGGCGCCTCTGTCTCCTCGTCGGCGTCGATGTGAGCGACTCCACCGATGCCTCGGAGCTGCGCGAGGCCTTTGCAGCCGAGCTGCTGCGCATAGCCCGGGGTAGGGACGCATCCCTGACAATCCTCTACGCCAACAGCCGCATACAGAAGATCGAGACCATGAAGGGTCATGCCGCCACTGTGGAGAGCTACCACGGCGGAGGCTTCACCGACCTGCGCCCTGTATTCGACCATGCCCGCACCATGCACCCCCGACCTGCGGCGGTGATCTACCTCACCGACGGCATCGGACCGGCGCCGGAGAGGATGGAGTTCCCAACCCTCTGGGTGCTGACCCGCGAGGGGGAGAGGCCGGCCCCCTGGGGTGTGGAGCTCCGCCTGGAAGTCTGATTTATTGCGAGGTAATCAAACATGAACGAACGAACAGCAATGACCGTCGATTCGGTGCGGCAGCTGCTGGAGGGGGCAGGCGCCCAAGTCATGGCCCGCTCGGGGAGGAGTGAGCACTACAGTGCTCCCAGGGAGTTCTCCTTCGAGGTGCGCGGCGTCTTCCCCAACGGACTGGAGCTGCACGTGGTGGCCCGCCAGTTCACCTACCGCGATCCCTGGGAGGCGAGCGGCCGGGTGAACGACCTGGTGGACGCCTCGCTGCTGCGGGATGGCTCCTTCTCCCCCCTCCCCAAGGGGTACCCCTTCTTCCAGGGGGGTGACGAGGAGGTCGGCCTGGACGAAGCCCGACTGAGCGCAATGGTGGAGTGCGTCAGGGGGGTGAACCCCAGGCTCTACGAGCTGCAGAGGCTGACCGGCGATCTCCCCGCATAATCTTCTTGCCGTTTGCGCCCATTTCGGGTATCTCTTCCCCTGCTTGAAGCAGTACGGCGCAACATTCTGTTTTGAAAGGTGAACTAAGAGTGAGCAAAGAAAAAGTCAGCATGGTCAGCCTCGGCTGCCCGAAAAATCTCGTCGATGCGGAGGTCATGCTCGGCTACCTGGGGAAGGACGGTTACGAGATCACCACCGACGAGCAGCAGGCGGACATCATCATCGTCAATACCTGCTCCTTCATTAAAGAGGCGAAGCAGGAGAGCATAGACACGATCCTCGATCTGGCTGACCGGAAGCACGACGCTAACTGCAAGCTGCTCATCGTCACCGGCTGCCTCCCTCAGCGCTACCAGGAGGAGCTGGCAAAGGAGCTCCCCGAGGTGGATATCTTCGTCGGCACGGCCGACTACCCGCGCATCGCCGAGATCATCGCCGAGAAGCGGGGGATCAGCGGCCAGATCCGCTACATCAGCGACCCCAACTACCTCTACGACGCGGAGATGCCGCGCATGCAGTCCTCACCCCGCTACTACTCCTACCTGAAGATCGCCGAGGGGTGCTCAAACTGCTGCTCCTACTGCGTCATCCCGAGCCTTCGGGGGAGCTTCCGCTCCCGCCCGCTGGACCTGGTGCTGGAGGAGGCGCGCCGCCTGGTGGGGAGCGGGGTGAAGGAGCTGAACCTCATCGCCCAGGACATCACCGTCTACGGCTCGGACCTCCCCGGCGGGGTCACCCTGGAGACCCTCCTGGCAGAGCTGGTGAAGATCGCCGGCCTGCGCTGGATCCGCCTCCTCTATGCCTATCCGGACGGGATCACCGACGGCCTGATAGCCATGATCAAGAACGAGGAGAAGATCTGCAAGTACCTGGACATCCCCCTGCAGCACGTCAGCGACCCGGTGCTGCAGCGGATGAACAGGCGCAGCAGCGAGGCTCAGATCCGCGAGCTGGTGAGGAAGCTGCGCACCGAGATCCCGGAGATCGCCATCAGGACCTCCCTGATCGTCGGCTTCCCCGGGGAGACGGACGCCGATTTCAAGAAGCTCTGCCAGTTCGTGGAGGAGACCCAGTTCGACCGCCTCGGGGTGTTCTGCTACTCGAAGGAGGATGGGACCCCGGCGGCGGAGATGTCGGACCAGATCACCGAGCGGGTGAAGAGGGAGCGTTACAAGAAGCTGATGCAGCTCCAGGCCAGGGTCTCCTTCAAGCGCAACCGCCGCCTGATGGACACGGTGGAGGAGGTGATCGTCGAGGGGGTGAGCGACGAGACGGAGCTCCTCCTGAAAGGGAGGTCGTCCCGCCAGGCGCCGGATATCGACGGCATGGTCTACATAACCGCCGGCAACGCCAACGTGGGGGATATCGTCAGGCTGAAGATCACCGACAGCTCCGACTACGACCTGATCGGCGAGATCGTTGAGTAATGGGCATTTGCTCCTTGCGAATTGAAAAGCCGCCCACTATGTGGGCGGCTTTTCCTTTGTTGATCCGGCATCGGGGGGAGGAGAGGGATCCCCCTCCGAAAAATATCCAATGCGGTTGCCCGAGACGCTCTGGTGAACATCTCCCCGTAGTAAACTCTGTTTCTGTCGAACCGGTTCCTTTTTTCGCTGGATATTTTCTCCGGGGAAACTCTCTCCTCCCCAGCAGCGGTGCCGTTATGCTGCCTGAACACGACAAATTCACGCTATTGGATGGAAATAGATGGAAACCGACATCGTCAACATATCATTGCCATTGAAGGAGATGGCCCGGCTGCAGCCCGACCGGCCGGCGATCATATTCCCCCGGGAGGGGCGCACCCTCACCTTCCGCCAGCTGGACGAGCGGAGCGACCGGTTGGCCGCCGGACTGGCCGGTATAGGCATCACCAGGGGGACCCGAACCGCCCTCCTGGTGCCGCCTGGGCCGGAGCTCTTCGCCCTCACCTTCGCCCTCTTCAAGGCAGGGGCGGTGCCGGTGTTCATCGACCCCGGGATCGGCGCACGCAACATGAAGGGGTGCCTGGCCGAGGCCCGGCCGGAGGCGTTCATCGGCATCCCCAAGGCCCACCTGGCCAGGCGGCTCCTGGGGTGGGGGAGGGGGAGCCTGCGCATCCTGGTGACTGTTCACGGCGGCCGCCTCTGGGGGGGGATCCCCCTGGCCGAAATCGAGGCGTCCGCTCCTGAGGCCGAGTTCCGGCCGGCCGACACGCGACGGGATGAAACCGCGGCCATCCTCTTCACCAGCGGCAGCACCGGCCCACCCAAGGGGGCGGTCTACAGCCACGGCACCTTCGCCGCCCAGGTAGAGGCGCTTCGCCGGGTGTACGGCATCCGTCCGGGGGAGATCGACCTCCCCACCTTCCCCCTCTTTGCCCTCTTCGCCCCGGCCCTGGGGATGACCGCACTGATCCCCACCATGGATTTCACCCGTCCGGGGAGCGTAGATCCGGAAAATATACTCGGTCCGGCCAGGGAGTACGGCGCCACAACCATGTTCGGCTCACCGGCCCTCCTGGGCCGGGTGGGGCGCTACGGCGCCGAGCGCGGCATCACATTGCCGGCCATGAAGCGGGTAATTTCAGCCGGGGCGCCGGTGCCGGCCGGCGTGCTGGAGAGGTTCAGCCGGCTCCTTCCCCCCGACGGGGAGATATTCACCCCCTACGGTGCCACCGAATCCCTGCCGGTCAGCTCCATCGGCAGCAGGGAGATCCTTGGCGAGACCAGCCACGCCACCGCCCAGGGGAGGGGGATCTGCGTCGGCTTGCCGGTGTCCGGCATCGAGGTGGCAATCATCCCCATCAGCGACTCTCCCCTGGACGGTTGGGACGAAGCCCTGCGCCTCCAGCCGGGTGAGATAGGCGAGATCGCGGTGCGGGGTCCACAGGTCACCAGGGAGTATTTCTCCCGCCCCGAGGCGACCCGCCTGGCCAAGATACATGCACCGGACGGCTCTCTCTGGCACCGGATGGGGGACTCAGGCTACCTGGACGAGCAGGGGAGGATCTGGTTCTGCGGCCGCAAGTCCCACCGGGTTGATACGGCCAGGGGAAGGCTCTTCACCATCCAGGTGGAGGGGGTGTTCAACTCCCACCCCGAGGTCTTCCGCACCGCCCTGGTGGGGGTCGGCGAGAGGGGTGGGCAGCTGCCGGTCCTCTGCGTGGAGCTGGAGAAGGGGGTGCCACGGGGTGAGGAGGAGCGGATCCGCCAGGAGCTGCTCCGCCTGGGGAGCAGTTATCCCCACACCGCCGGCATCGCCACCATCCTCTTCCACCCGGCCTTCCCGGTGGACATTCGCCACAATGCCAAGATCTTCCGGGAGAAGCTGGCGGTCTGGGCGGAGAGGAGGCTGCGGTGAAGGCGCTGGTGACCGGTGGCGGTGGGTTCCTGGGTGGGGTGATCGTCCGGATGCTCAGGGAGCGGGGGGACGAGGTGGTGAGTCTCTCCCGTGGGGAGTACTCCGCGCTGGCGAAGCTGGGGGTCGAGCAGGTCGGCGGCGACTTGGCCGACCGGGGGGCAGTGGTGCGGGCCGCCCGGGGGTGCGACATCGTCTTCCACGTGGCGGCCAAGGCCGGGGTGTGGGGAGAGCTGGAGGAGTACCGCCTGGCCAATGTGACCGGCACTGAGAACGT
This sequence comes from uncultured Geobacter sp., assembly GCA_937871715.1. Classification (GTDB taxonomy): domain Bacteria; phylum Desulfobacterota; class Desulfuromonadia; order Geobacterales; family DSM-12255; genus CALMBF01. The sequence continues at coordinate 27,672 of CALMOE010000012.1, forward strand.
CATCCACGCCTGCCGGATGAACGGCATCGGGCGCCTGGTGCACACCAGCTCCCCCAGCGTGGTCTTCGCCGGCAGGGACATCGAGGGTGGGGACGAGTCGCTCCCCTACCCGGAGCGATTCGAGGCCCACTACCCCCTCACCAAGGCCCTGGCGGAGCAGCTGGTGCTGGCTGCCAACTCCCCGGAGCTGGCAACCACGGCCCTGCGCCCCCATCTCATCTGGGGGCCGGGGGACAACCACCTGGTGCCGCGCATCATCGGCCGGGCAAAGAGCGGCAGGCTGCGGCGCATCGGCAGCCGACCCTGCCCGGTGGATACCGTCTACGTGGACAACGCCGCCGAGGCCCACCTGCAGGCTGGGGACGCCCTCTACCCGGGGAGCCCGGTTGGGGGCAGGGCCTACTTCATCTCCAACGGCGAGCCGATCCCCCTGTGGGAGATGGTCAACCGGATCCTGGCAGCAGCCGGCCTCCCCCCGGTGGAGAAGAGTGTCTCTCCCCGGGTCGCCTACGCCGCCGGGGTGCTCTGCGAGGCCGTGTGGGGAGCCTTGCGTCTCGGTGGGGAGCCCCCCATGACCCGCTTCGTCGCCCACGAGCTGGCCACGGCCCACTGGTTCGACATCACCGCCGCCCGGCGGGACTTCGGCTACGAGCCCCGGGTCTCCATAGGGGAGGGGCTGGTCCGGCTGAAGGGGTGGCTGGCGAAAAAGGGCTGATCAGGGCGGGAATCGCTTTGCAAATGAAAAGGCCGTGCAATCTAGAGGATTGCACGGCCTTTTTGCTGTCAGGGGGAGAAGCGTTTATTTCCCCAAAAACGGCGACATGAGCAGGTAGGCGGCGAAGGCGACTATCGCCGAGGCCGGGATGGTCAGCACCCAGGCCACCAGGATCCGCTGGGCAACGGTCCAGTTGACCGCCGAAATCCGCTTGGAGAGGCCGACACCGAGGATGGTGGAGGTGATGACGTGGGTGGTGGATACCGGCATGCCGATGGAAGATGCGCCAAGGATGACTCCGGCGGAGGCTGTCTCCACGCAGAAGCCGTGCACCGGCTGGAGCTTGACGAAATCGTGCCCCACGGTCTTGATGATCCGCCAGCCGCCGGCAGCCGTGCCGATCCCCATGGCAACCGCGCAGGCGATCTTCACCCAGAGGGGTACGGCGAACTCCGGAATCATGCCGTAGCTTAGAAGGGCCATGGTGATGACACCCATGGACTTCTGGGCGTCTGCTGTGCCGTGGGAGAAGGCCATGAAGGCTGCCGAGACCACCTGCAGGCGGCGGAAGTTCTTGTTCAGGCCGCTGGGGTTGTTGTGGCGGAAGGCCCAGTAGACGATCACCATGAAGAGGAAGCCGAAGATCGTACCGACGACGGGGGAGATGAGCAGGGCGAGGATGATCTTCTTCAGACCGGCCCAGTGGAGGGCTGCCATGCCTGCGTGGGCCATGACCGCACCAATGATGCCGCCGATGATGGCGTGGGAAGAAGAGGATGGGAGGCCGTAGTACCAGGTGATGATGTCCCAGATGATCGCCCCGAGTATGCCGGCCAGGACCACCATCTGGGTGACGTTGTCCTTGTCGACTATCCCCTTGCCGATGGTTGCCGCCACCTTGGTGGAGACCATTGCGCCGGCGAAGTTGAGGAAGGCGGCCATGAAGATCGCCGACTTGACTGACAGCGCCTTGGTGGAGACGCAGGTGGCGATGGCGTTGGCGGTGTCGTGGAAGCCGTTGATGTAGTCGAAGGCCAGCGCGGCGAGAACAACCAGCACCAGCATGATCATGGTAACGTCAAGCATTCTTCACCACCACGCTTTCAAGGATGTTGGCCGCGTCTTCGCACTTGTCGGTCGCCTTCTCCAGGGTCTCGTAGATCTCCTTCCACTTGATCAGCTGGATCGGGTCCTTCTCCTCGTCGAACAGGCGGCTGACCGCCTCGCGGCAGACCCGGTCAGCCTCATTCTCCAGGGCGTTCACCTGGACGCAGTGCTCGGCGATCGGCTCAAGCTTGCCACCCATGATGTGCAGGGCGCGGTTGATTGTTTCCGCCCCCTGGAGGATGAGGAAAGCCAGCTCCCTGGCCTCGGTGGTGGTTGCCTCCACGTTGTACATGACGAATCGCTGGGCCGAGGCGTCGATCAGGTCGAGGATGTCGTCCAGGGCCGACGCCAGGGAGTAGATGTCCTCCCTGTCGAAGGGGGTGATGAAGCTGGTGTTCAGCTTTTTGATGATCTCGTGGGTCTTCAGGTCGCCGCGGTGCTCCACCTCCTTGATGGCCCGCTGGCTGGCTACGGGATCGCCGTAGTTGTCGAGCATCTCCTTGAGTAGCCTGGCTCCATCAACGATGATCCCCCCCATCTCTTGGAACAGGGTGAAAAATTTCTCTTCCTTGGGTATAAGTCCGAACATATGGGTCACATTCTCCTTTTGGTCTGGTAATGACGTCTGATCCGGCCGATGTCCGTGCTATCAAACCGATGCAATATAACAGGAATGGTTACTATTGTGTTACAAAAAAACAGGGGAGATGGAAACCCCATCTCCCCTGTCCTTTAAGGATGAAAATACTTTCGTTTTGCTTGTCGCCGGTGTTGCCGCGGATAAATTTTATGCCCGGGACTGGTTAACAATGCTTCAGATGGTCGTATGTCTGATATCCTTCCCCTTGACCATGAAGATGACCATCTCGGCAACGTTGGTGGCGTGGTCGGCGATCCTCTCCAGGCACTTGGAGATGTGGTTGATCTTCATGGCACGGCTGATGGTGGAGACGTCGGCGATCATGTAGGTGAGGAGTTCCCTCTGGATCTGCTCGTTCAGGTCGTCGACGAAGCTGTCGTCCCTGCATACCTTGTAGGCCAGCTCCACGTCACCGCGGACGAAGGCGTCCAGTGCCTCCTTGACCATGGTGCCGGCATGCAGCGCCATGCGCGGCAGGTCTATGTACGGCTTGAGGGGGGGCTCCGCGTTTAGCTCCTTGGCCCGCTTGCCGATGTTGCGGCACTGGTCGCCGATCCGCTCCAGGTCGGTGACGATCTTCAGCGCCAGGGTGATGAAGCGCAGGTCCCGGGCCGCCGGCTGGCGCAGGGCCAATACCTCCAGGCATTTGCCGTCCACTTCCATCTCCAGGCGATTGATCTCGTGGTCAAAGGCGATCACCCTGTCGGCCAGGTCCGAGTCCCGCTCCACCAGGGACTTGAGCGAGTCGTTGATCATCAGCTCCACCTTCCCCCCCATCTCCAGGAGCTTCTCTCGGATGGTGTTGAGTTCCGCGTCGTACTGTCTGCTGAAATGCTCTCTTTCCATATCAGATCCCTTGGGGGCTGCTGAAAAACGGCCATCTCGCCGCCGTCCTCGAAATCCACCTTGTGCGGCGTAGCGCTGCTACGCCTCCGCGGGGATTTCTGCGGGTGCGGCGACCTGACCATTTTTGATCAGCCCGAGTATAGTCATTACTAATTCAATGCTGAGATGTGGTCTATCCAAATCGGCCGGTGATGTAGTCCTCGGTCTGCTTCATCTCCGGGTTGGTGAAGATCTTCTTCGTCGGTCCGCTCTCCACCATCTCCCCCATGTACATGAAGGCGGTGGAGTCGGAGACCCGGGCGGCCTGCTGCATGTTGTGGGTGACGATGATGACCGTGTACTGCTCCTTCAGCTCTTCCACCAGCTCCTCGATCTTCAGGGTGGCGATGGGGTCGAGGGCCGAGCAGGGTTCGTCCATCAGGATCACCTCAGGCTGCACCGCGATGGTCCGGGCGATGCAGAGCCGCTGCTGCTGACCGCCGGAGAGGTCCATGGCGCTCGACTTAAGCCGGTCCTTCACCTCGTCCCAGAGGGCCACCCGTCGCAGGGAAGATTCGACGATTTCGTCCGCCTCGCTCCGCTTGAGGGTGTTGTTCAGCTTGTAGCCGGCGACGACATTATCATGAATCGACATCGCCGGGAAGGGGTTCGGTTTCTGGAAGACCATGCCGATGGTCCGACGGATCGACACCGGGTCAACGCCGGCACCGTAGATATCCTTGCCGTCCAGGGTGATCCGGCCGCTGACCCGGGCCGTGGGGACCAGGTCGTGCATCCGGTTGATGGAGCGGAGCAGGGTCGACTTGCCACAGCCGGACGGGCCGATGATGGCGGTGACGCTGTTGGCAGGGAAGTCCAGGTTGACCGATTTGACGGCGTGGTTGCCGCCGAAGTGGACACTCATGTTTTCAAGGGAAACTTTTGCGTTCATGCAATCCTCGTACATCCTAGTTTAGTTCAATCGTTGCGTTTTCCCCATCATCCTCGCCCCCAGATTGAGGGCGAACATGATGCAGACCAGAACCAGCGCCCCTGCCCAGGCCAGCTTATGCCAGTCCTCGTAAGGCGCGATGGCGAAGTTGAAAATCTGCAGCGGCAGGGCGGCAATGGGCTCGGTGAGCTTTTTGCTCCAGAACTGGTTCCCCAGGGCGGTGAAGAGGAGCGGTGCCGTTTCCCCGGCAACCCGGGCGATGGAGAGGAGAATGCCGGTGACCACCCCCTTGGCGGCACTGACCAGCATCACCTTGAGGCTGGTGCGCCACAGGGGGACACCGAGGGCGAGGGACGCCTCCCGCAGGGTTCCCGGTACCATCTTGAGCTGCTCCTCGGTGGTGCGAAGGACGATGGGAATCATGATCAGGGAGAGGGCCACGGCGCCGGCCAGGGCGGAGAACCCCTTCATCGGCACGACGATCAGGGAGTAGGCGACCATGCCGGTGATGATGGAGGGGACACCGGCGAGGACGTCGGCGCTGAAGCGGATGGCGGTCGCCAGCTTGCCGCTGCCGAATTCGGTCAGGTAGACGGCGCCGAGGACCCCCACGGGGAGGCCGATGATGGAGGCCATCAGGATCAGCAGCCCTGAGCCGAAGAGCCCGTTGGCCATCCCCCCGCCGCTCTCGCCGGTCGGCTTCGGGATCTGGGTGAAAAAGTCGAGGGAGATTGAGGAGAGCCCCATCTTCAGGATGTGGAGGAAGATGAGTCCGAGGGGGGTCAGCACCGCCAGGGTCGCCAGTACCATCAGGAGGGTGACCACGCCGTTTGTCAGGTGTCTGAATGTCAGTGATTTCATCTATGCAGCCCCCTGTTTCTGCCCCTTGGTGACGCTCCAGATGAGCAGCCGGGCAAGGATGTTGATCAGCAGGGTGACGGCCAGGAGGATCAGGCCGATCTCCATCAGGGCAGCGGTGTGGATTTTGGCCGTGGTCTCGGCGAATTCGTTGGCAATGACGCTCGGCATGGTGTAGGCCGGCGAGAGGAGTGACCAGGAGATCTGGGGGGTGTTGCCGATGACCATGGTGACTGCCATGGTCTCGCCGATGGCCCTCCCCAGGCCAAGGATCACCGCACCGAGAATACCCGACTTGCCGTAGGGGAGTACCGCTATCCGGATCGCCTCCCAGCGGGTCGCCCCCAGGGCCACCGCCGCCTCCCGCTGGCTGCGGGGGACCGCCAGGAGCACCTCCCGGCTGATGGCGGTGATGATCGGCACGATCATGACCGCCAGGATCAGCACTCCGGCCATCATGCTCACCCCGTAGGGGGCCCCTTCGAAGAAGGGGAGGAAGCCGAAGTGGTCCACCAACCAGGGCTGGACGCTCCGCTGTAGCCAGGGGGCCATCACCAGAACCCCCCAGAGTCCGTAGATGACGCTGGGGATGGCCGCCAGCAGCTCGACCAGGGAGGCGATGGCGCTGCCGAGCCGGTGCGGCACGATTTCGGTGATCAGCAGGGCGGTTGCCACGCTCAAGGGGGTGGCGAGGAGAATGGCGAGGACCGAGGAGATGACGGAGCCGAAGAGAAAGGGGAGGGCGCCGAACTCCTCCTGGACGGCATCCCACTCACTCCCGGTGAGGAACTTCCCGCCGAACGCCGTGATTGAAGGCAGACTCTCCCTGGTCATCTGCCAGATCATGAGAAGGAGAATTGCCAGGATGGAGAGGGCGAAGAAGGCGGTCAGTCTCCGGAATATCCTGTCCCCCGCCCGTCCCGGTGCTGCAACGGTTTCCGCATGCGTTTGTTCACTGGTCATGGTTTTGTTCCCGAGAATCAAGTCCTGCTGTTGCATGGTTGTAACACTCCACCGGACGAAAAAGAGCCCGGAAGACGGTCGTCGACCGGGTGGACGGTAACCCCTCCAAACCTCCCCTTGTCAGGGGAGGCTGAAGACTTCCCCCCTGATAAGGGGGGATCGAGGGGGGTTACTTGATGGTCTTGATGCTTTTCTCCACCATCTTCGCCACGTTTTCCGGCAGCGGCGCGTAGAGCAGAGCGCTTGCCATCTTTTGCCCCTTGTGGAGACTCCAGTTTAGGAACTCGACCAGTTTCTTCCCCTTGGCCGGGTCTTTCTGGTTCTCGTAGACCAGTAGCCAGGTGAAGCCAACGATGGGGTAGGCGTCCTTGCCGGGCTGGTTGACCAGGGAGATCCGGTAGTCGGCCGGCATGCTTTTCACTGCTGCAGCGGCTGCGGCACTGGTGGTCTTGATGGAGGGGACGACCCAGCTGCCGCTGGCGTTGCGCAGGGTTGCGAAGGGGAGCTTGTTCTCGAAGGCATAGGCCAGTTCCACGTAGCCGATGGTGTACTGGGTGGTCTTGATCTGGCCGGCAACCCCCTCGTTACCCTTGCCGCCGAGACCGACCGGCCACTTGACCGATTTCCCCTGGCCGACCTTGGATTTCCACTCGCCGCTCACGCCGGAGAGGAAGTCGGTGAAGATGCTGGTGGTACCGCTGCCGTCGGAGCGGTGTACGACGATGATCGGCTTGTCGGGGAGTGCCACACCCTTGTTGTCGTCGGCGATGCGCGGGTCGTTCCACTTGGTGATCTTGCCGAGGAAGATGTCGGCCACATCCTCGACCTTCAGTTTCAGGCCGGCGGGTACGCCGGGGAGGTTGTAGGTTACCACGACGGCGCCCATGACTGTCGGGATGTGGAGCAGCTTGCCCGGGGCAGCGGCGAGCTCCTTGTCCGTCAGAAAGGCATCGCTGGCGCCGAAATCCACGGTCTGTGCGGTGATCTGCTTGACGCCGCCGCCGGAGCCGATGGACTGGTAGTTGAACTTGACCGACTTGTCGATCTTGGCGTACTCGCTGAACCACTTGGAGTAGAGCGGGTAGGGGAAGGTGGCGCCGGCGCCGTTGATCAGGGTCTCGGCGCTGGCAAGGCTGGCGAGGGCCAGAAGACCTGCCGCGGTGAGGGACAGTATTTTCTTGAGCATGTTCGTTTTCTCCTCGTGTTGGTTCCGTTTCATTGACTCTCAGGCTAGCAGCTCGATGTTACAGCTCTGTTACGACTCTGCTAAAGTTACGGCAAATTGTCACAAATCCTCCCTGACCCTGCGCGGCGAGAAGCGCACCGCCACGATCCGCACCCCCGCCAGGGAGAGTACCAGGGCGATGACCATGGCGATCTGCTGCCACTCCATCTCCCGGTACCAGAAGGCCATCACCTCGGTGAGCACGGAGACGATGACCGTGTCGATGATGTAGGTCACCTTCACTCGTCCCTCGGTGAAGTAGGCCAGGGCGGTGCGCAGTACCTCCACCATGGCGAGAACCGTCAGGGTGTCCACCAGGATAGTTCTGAAAAACTCGTGGAACTCCAGGTGGAAGACCAGGCGCAGGTCGCGGAAGGTCCAGGCGATCCCCGCCAGGATGGCGATGAAGATGGCGACGATTAGCAGGGAGAGGAGCAGGCGGGCGAGGGCTTCGAAGAAACGGGTTATTTTCAGGTCGACTGCTTCGGTCTGGAACATCGCTCCTCCTTCAGGCTGCCTGCAACTGTTCCTCGGCAGGGTTGGTGCAGCGGGCCGGCAGGTGGCAGGCTCCGCAACTCAGTTCCAGCCGGCTAAGCAGGCTCCAGTGGATCTGGTTGGTGCTGTCGCACCGGTCGCA
>CALMOE010000013.1 GCA_937871715.1 uncultured Geobacter sp.
TAAACTTAAGGAAAAGATCGGTGTGGATTTTCGTAAATACAAAATACTGGGAGCCTGCAATCCTGCCTATGCATACAAGGCACTTCAAGCTGAACCAAACATAGGCACCATGCTGCCCTGTAACGTTGTTGTTCAAGAGCTGGATAGTGGCGCAATACAAATCTCGGCCATTGACCCGATTGCTTCTATGAAAGCGGTTAAAAATGAGCGCCTTGCTGTTATTGCAACCGAGATCCAGGGAAAATTGAAAAACGTCATCGATTCTATTTGATCGATATCCACCCCAAAAGGGAACAGGCTGATTTATCAAGGATCAGGGTCTGGAATCAGTCCGGAAAAGCAGCCTGCCTTCTTACCTCTCTCAATATGTCCCTCACGACAGCTGCAGCGGCGGCTCCTCCAGGGCCGCCAGCTGCTCCCGCAGCTCAAGGATATGCTCACCCCAGTAGCGTACCGTGTTGAACCAGGGGAAGGTGCGGGGGAAGATCGGGTCCTGCCAGCGCCGGGCCAGCCAGGCGCTGTAGTGGAGCATGCGCAGCACGCGCAGGACGCCGACGAGGCGCAGCTCCCGGGGGTTGAAGTCGCAGAACTCGCTGTAACCATCCACCAGTTCCGCCAGCTGGGCGCTCTGGCGGGGGTGGTCGCCGGAGAGCATCATCCAGAGGTCCTGCACCGCCGGGGCCATGCGGGAGTCGTCGAAGTCGACGAAGTGGGGGGTGTTGTCCCGCCAGAGGATGTTGCCGCTGTGGCAGTCGCCGTGAGTGCGGATCCAGGAGATCTCCCCGACGGAGGCGAGGATGCTCTCCATGACCCCGAGGAGCTGGCCGGTGACCGCGGCGTAGCTCTCCCGGTACTCGGGGGGGATGAAGCGCTCGCGGATCAGGGCGACGCTCTCGTGGCCGAAGCTCTGCAGGTCGATGGCCGGGCGGTGGAGGAAAGGCCTGACCCTGCCGACGGCGTGCATCCTCCCCAGCATCCGGCCGAGGACGAGGAGGTTGTCCAGGTTGTCGAACTCCGGGGCGTGCCCCCCCTGGCGGGGGTAGATGGCGAAGCGGAACCCCTCATGGTGGAACAGGCTCTCCCCTTCGGTGGTGCGCCAGGGGGGGACGACGGAGAGCTCCTGCTCGGCAAGCTCGAAGCAGAAGCGGTGCTCCTCGATGATCTGGCCGTCGCTCCACCGCTCCGGGCGGTAGAACTTGACTATGAGGGGGGCGTCCTCCTCTATCCCCACCTGGTAGACCCGGTTCTCGTAGCTGTTCAGGGGGAAGGTGCGGCAGTCGCAGCGAAAGCCCCGGCTCTCCACGGCGTTCATGATGAAGTCGGGGGTCAGGATCTGGAAGGGGTGGACGTTTTCGGTCATGGTTGCGGATACCTTTGTTTGATGGCGCGTCACGTTTCTGCTACCATACCACCAACCGCGCCATGAACCAAGCCGGATAGTCACCAGCCGCAAGGAGCTCCCATGACCCCCCTCCCCTGGTGGAAGAACTCCCGGGGTGAGCTGTTCGTCCTCGGCCAGTTCATCCTCTTCGCCCTGATCATCTTCGCCCCGGCGAACATCCCCGGCCTCCCCCGGTGGGGAGAGCCGGCCAGCTCTGCCGGGAAGGGGGCCGGTGCCCTGCTCCTCCTCGCCGGCCTCTCCCTCGGCCTGGCCGGGGTAGCCGCCCTCGGGCGGAGCCTCACCCCCCTCATCACCCCCAAGGAGGGTAGCCGGCTGCTGGAGAGGGGGCCGTACCGGGTAGTCCGCCACCCCATCTACAGCGGCCTGCTGCAGATGGCCTTCGGCTGGGGGCTTTGGCGCGGGGGGTGGCTCACCCTCCTCTTCAGCCTCCTCCTCCTGCTCCTCTTCGACCGCAAGGCCAGGCGGGAGGAAGAGATCCTCCTCAAGGCGTTCCCCGGTTATGGAGCCTATGCCCGCCGGGTGCGCCGCCTGCTCCCCTTCCTCTACTAGGCTTCGCACTGGGGTGGAAAAACTGTTGACTTGCACCGCCATAGGGTGCTTACATGCGCAAAAATAGCAGCCGGCAGAAGAGAGGTTAGCCCCATGAAGCGAATCATCACCCTTCTCGTTCTCGCATCATTATCCATCAGCGGCATCGCCTCTGCCGAGGAGTGCACCACCAAGCTTTACGAAGGGCTGGTCATCGAAGCCAAGAATGCCGACGCAAACCGGATGTGGGACGGCTCGGAAAAGCTCTACCGCCGCATGCTGGACGATTGCCGGGGGAGCATGGCCGAGGGTGACCTGGCCAAACTGTACGACGCCCTGGCCGTGGCCCTTCTCATGCAGCAGAGGTACGGCGAGGCCATCGATGCGGCGAAGAGCTGCCTGGAGCAGGACAGCCGCTACAACGCCTGCATGATGACCGCCGCCAGCGCCTACCAGAGCCTGGGAGACCAGGGGATGGCCGCCCAGATGGCGAGGGACGCCATCGAGGTGGGGAGCTACGACGAATACTCGGCGGCCACGGTGATCTACGCCAAGGAGTTCCTGAGGAGAATCGAGGGGAGAAACAAGTAACCGGCCAATTCAAGCTGCAGCGGACTGCTGCCAGTTCACATCGAAGGAGGAGTCAAGATGAAAAGAGCGCTACTCAGCATCACCACCCTGATGGCAGCCATGATCCTCAGCGCAGGGATCGCCCTGGCCGCGGAGCAGAAGGCACCGGCGGCCAAGCCGGCAGCAGCACCGGCGGCGGAGAAGAAGGCCGAGGCCCCACCGGCGGCGGCAGCCAAGGAGGAGCCAGTCGACATCAACAGCGCCACCGAGGAGCAGTTGAAGAAGATCCCGGGGATCGGTGACGAATATGCCAAGAAGATCGTCGCCGGCCGCCCCTATGCGAAGAAGGACCAGCTGAAGACGAAGAAGATCATCCCTGCCGCTACCTACGAGAAGATCAAGGAGAAGATCATCGCCAAGCAGGCCAAGAAGGAAGAGAAGAAGAAGTGATCCCCTCTGCGGGCGGTCAGGCGACCGCCCGCAGGAATCCCCTCCCCAACCACTTACCCCTGCAGTTTTTTTTACACCTGTCAAATTTCTTTACATGTGCCACAAACCCTCTGCTGGCAAGGCTTCAGCATAACCGCACGGCAGAGTGTAAAATTTCTTAACAGCTAAGCGCCATCCATCCGGCGTCAACAGCCACCCACCCGCATGGCATAATCACCTGATATTATTATGTTAAATATTTTTATGTGCCACAGCGGAATTTGGCATCCTCCGTGCTATAGCTTATTGACATCAACTAATCTATTCATGCCGCCATGTTAATTCCATGCCAGAGAGGGGGCCTCCGATGAAAGAGCCGTTTGTTGCCACCCGCAGCACAAACGCACACAATCTGCCTGGAAGATACTGCATCCCCTTCCGGCTCAGCCTCCCCCTCTGCATCGCCTCCCTGGCAGCCGCCCTGGCGGCAGGCATTAGCTCCCATTTCTTCGCCGCTGCCCTGTTCATCGCCATGGCAAACTACTGCTGGTACGGATATCAGGAAGATCCTGACGCCATGGAGCCTGCCACACCGGGCGACGGGCCACCCGCAGCAGGCGCCCCCATGATGAGGGGGGGTGAGCCGGAACTGTCGCCGACACCCACACCTGCAGCGGTATACGGCAGCCTCGTCCGGGATGGATACAGGGGGATACGTTTCCTGAACGTAGTGGAGCGTCGCTACGAGACTGCTTGCGGCAGGAGGCTGGTGGTCGGACGGGGCGAGATCCGCGGGCATGTTGCCATGAACATCTGTCGCAGCCAAGAAGGTCAGGAGCAGATGGATATTGTCGAATGCTCGCTGCGCCTGGCCGATGACAGCGGGGGCACATGGGAGTGCCGGCAGCTGATGCTCCCCTATCTCCTCACCGACCCGATCGAACCGGGTGCAACCCTGCCGGAGGACGGCTTCTTCTTCCGCAGCGACGCACCCCAAAGCTGGCGCGAGGCCCTGCAGCGCCCCCTGGTGGGCGGGATCCGCCTCTCCCTGGACACAGGTGACAAGGGGGTGCTCAAGATCGGCGACTCAGAACATGCCATAACCTTCAGGAAGCAGGAGCTGTCCATCGACCTGGCCTACCTCGACTCCCAAGCGCTGTTCATCGTCGCCATCACCGACCTCAAGCAGCAGATGAACGCAACGGACGGTGGAAACTGCGATCCGACCATACCGCCTTTCTGCTACGCACTCCCGGCAGACGAACTACTCTTTTTCGAGGCGCCGCTACACTACTTCTCCTACCAGAATGAGTGGTACGCCATGGAGGAGGGGATTCGCAAGAAACACCCCCTCTTTAACTGCGTGCCGCAAAGCGCCCCCCCCCAGCCGCTGGTGACCGTGGCTGCCTAGCACCGGGGAACAGCGGACCTGCCAAAATGAGAAAGGCTCCGACGAAACGGAGCCTCTCTTCTGCATGCCATTCTGCCCGACCGCATCCAGTCAGGCACCGAGCCTTGCCAGGCAGCTGTCCAGTTGCCGCGACGAGGAGCTGCATAGATTAATGAACTGGACACCGTACTGTTTTCCGCCTTCTACCCCCATGCTGCGCATCACCACCCCCTCCAGCTCCAGTTGTGATCCGCCTGGGACGGTGAATCTGAAGGTAATGCTGCGCCCCTGTTCGATCTCGGCCGTGCTTTCCAGGCAGATGCCCGAACGGCTGATATCCCTGGAGCGGCAGTCGAATTCCGCCCCGGATCCGCTTTCGGCTACCCACACGTCCACCTTGAGATCGACCCTCTTGCTCCTCACCATCTCGGTTGCCAGGAATCTCCCCACTGTCTCAACCAGCTTGAGGGGGTCGATCGGCCTGAGAATCGTCGCAGCGGCCCTGCAGAGTGCGGCCCGCTGCAGGTGATCGGGTGTATCGTGGCAGATGAGGATGACGGATGCCCGTTCGCGCCCTGCGGCATGAACCCTGGAGCAGAAGAGATCTCCCCCCATGTCGCCAAGCTGCATGTCTGCCAGTATCAGGTCGAGGCGATTCTCGCCATGTATGCGCAGGGCCTCCTGGCCACTGGTGGCCTTGAAGAGGCGGAACCCCCGGCGCATGAGGAGGTTGCTGTTCCTGTCGAGAAGAGATTGGGAGGAGCTGGCGAGGAGAATCTGCTTGAGCGGGTTACCTGCAGGCAGCATGGGTCACCTCCGCACAAGCCTTGGCCGCCGGGCAGGCCGGCACCTGGAGCCGGGGAATCTCCGCGAGAAACAAATTCCATTGCATAACAACACTCCCTGAGCAGATAATCACTGCCGTGCAGCAGCCGTCAATGGGCTAAGCTGCGCGGCTCTTCTGCCACCATGACAAATTGCAGGATGATATGGGGCAGATTATACTCATTTTTCACAGCCGTACAATTACTATTATCGACCTATCGGCCTGATTTACATCAATTTTATCTGCAGGGAATCCAGGGAACACCAGACAGAGGAGCAAACCATGAAATCATATCGCAAGGAGCTGTGGTTTGAAACTAAAAGGAGGCGGGAGCTGATCAACATCACACCCAGGGTGATCGACTGCCTGGAAGAGAGCGGTATACGCGAGGGGCTGCTGCTGTGCAACGCCATGCACATCACCGCCAGCGTCTTCATCAACGACGACGAGCCGGGGCTGCATGGCGACTTCGAGGTATGGCTGGAGGGTCTGGCGCCGGAGAAGCCCTATTCCCGCTACCGGCATAACGGCTGCGAGGATAACGCCGATGCCCACCTGAAGAGGAGCATCATGGGGCGCGAGGTGGTGGTGGCGGTGACCGACGGCAGGCTGGACTTCGGCCCTTGGGAACAGATCTTCTATGGGGAGTTCGACGGCGGCAGGCGCAAGCGTGTCCTGGTGAAGATAATCGGCGAATAGCTGCTGACACACAGCCTGAAAAGCAGTAAGGCCGCTGTTGCGGCCTTACTGCTGCGTCATTCTCACCCTGGATCAGGCGGCGCTGCGCTCCAGCTGCAGCGTCTGCAGGCGGGACTTGAAAAGGCCCATGGCCTCGCGCATGATGTCGGAGACGCTCTTGTTGGTCATCGACATGAGGGATTCGAGCTCGTTACGCTCATCGTCGCTGATTCTCATGGAAATTACATTGTAACGCGGATTTTCTCTCATTTTGCCCATTGTCTGGTTCTCCTATCGTATTTGCTTCTCAAAGTCTGAGTTAGTGAATACAGCAGTTAGTGCTAGGAGTGTGCCAAAGCGAGCAAAAAGTCATTCGCGCTGCCAAGATATTGATTTAGCTGAATATTTATTTTAACAGCCCCTAACCGGGTAAAAACCCGGACAACCACCGTGTGCCACAGTTGACACATGGTGGCCAAAATTGAACGGCAGAACTACCCACTCCCCCCCTTCCCACCACGGACCCCCTTGAGGCCGTGCTTCTCCAGAATCCTGTAGAATGTCCGCCTGGGTATGCTTGCCAGCTGCGCCGCCCGCGAGACATTCCCCCCAGCCTCCTCAAGGTAACGCTTGATCAGGGACCTCTCCACCTTGGATACATGGGGATCCCGCTCCTCCCTGAACGACTGCAGCTCCCCGCCGCCAACGGTTTCGCTCACGGAAATAGTTGAAAATACAGTAGGCATGTTCTCCAGGCGGATGATATTGTCATGGGCAAGAACCGCCGCCCTCTCGATGACGTTCTGCATCTCGCGGATGTTGCCGGGCCAGTGGTAGCTGACCATGGCATTTATGGCACGCTCCTCAATGGCGATGATGTTCTTGTTAAGCTTCTTGCGCGCCTTCTCCAGGAAGTGGTGTGCCAGCATTGGCACAGAGGCTATCCTGCTGCGCAGCGGCGGCATGGTTACGGTGAAAACGTTGAGGCGGTAGTAGAGATCCTCCCTGAACCAGCCGTCCCGAACCCCTGCCTCAAGATCCTTGTTGGTGGCGGCGATGAGGCGAATATCCACCTTGCGGCTGCCGTTGCTCCCCACGGGCCGGACGTCGCCGCTATCCAGAACCCGCAACAGCTCAGCCTGCAGCTTGGGGGTTATGTCGCCGATCTCGTCGAGGAAGATCGTGCCGCCGTCGGCAGCCTCGAACAGCCCCTTCTTGTCGGCGATTGCCCCTGTAAACGCCCCCTTCCTGTGGCCGAAAAGCTCGCTCTCCAGCAGGGAGTCGGTCAGGGTCGTGCAGTTCACGGTCACCAGGGGCTTGTCGTTTCTCTGGCTATAGCGGTGAATCGCCCTGGCGGTCAGCTCCTTGCCGGTCCCGGACTCTCCACGGATGAGGACGGTGGTGGGGGTTGGCCCGACCTGCTTGATGAGATCCAGCACCTCTATGGTCTTCCGGTCGTTGCCGACAATGAACTCGTCGCCATACTCCATGGCCAGCTCGCGACGTGCGAGTTCGTACTTCTGCACCAGCTTGCCGTGCTCCTTCTCCAAGAGCTGCATGGTATGAGGGAGGCACATCTCCAGGTCCGCCAGCCCCTGGAACACCGCAACCGCGTACTCTCGGCAGCTGCTGTAGCCGCATGCCCGGCAGTTGAGCTCATCCCTGCGGCTGAACTTCCCCGTAGCCTGAAGAATCTTCTTCACGTCATCCCCCTTGGGGACCGGCAGGCCGACGTAACGGTTGCAGAAGCTCCTCTCCAGGCAAACCTCGTCCCGTGTCTCATAATACATCGGCGAGCTCCTGTACTTTGCCCCCATCTTGAAGTGGGAGATGACCAGGTTCCTCTTGTAGAGACCGGTTAGCTCCACATTCCTCCCGGGTCCGCCGATGCAGCCGTCGTAACAGAAGCGCAGGTCGGCGATCCGAGGCCTGATCCTGCCGGATGCCAGGTCATGAATGATCCCCATGACGTTCACCTCCCCCTCGGCCGCCACCACCTCGGTGTCAAGGGGATCGGTCATGATGGAGAAGGCCTTGAAGGTACCGCCGCTTATGGGGAAGAGTCTCCCCAGGTGGGGCTCTACCCCGTCGAAGGGCTCCCCCTCCAGGGAAGTGGCACTTATCCCCCTGGCCTTGAGGATCGAGTCCAGCTCCCTGTAGGTCAGCACCAGGTCAACGTCCGGAATCTCCTGGGACTGAACCTCGAACTTGCCGGCAACACAGGAGCTGATGTAGATCACCTTCAGCTCAGGGCCGTGAACCTTCTTCAGGTACCTGCCGATGGCTATCATCGGCGAAACCACCCTCACCAGCCCCCCAATCAGCTCGGGATAGTGGCGCTCGATGAGATCCACCACGGCCGGGCAGTGGGAGGAGATCAACGGCTGGCTCGAATTCTCGATGGCCTCCGCATAGGCGGCGCCAACCATCTCGGCACCGGCGGAACCCTCATGCACCTCGGCAAAGCCCAGCTTCTTCAGGGCGGCCACCAGCTGCTCCGGCTTGAGATAATGAAAGAAAGCCGGGAAGGAGCACCCCAGCACCGCCACCACCCTGTCAGGGCCGCTGAGCAGGCTTTCGGTAACAGCCACCTTGTCGCTCACCACCTTGGCCTTCTGGGGGCAGTTGGCAAGACAGTTGCCGCACCCTATGCAGCGCTCGAAGATGATCTCGGCGTAGCTCTTCTCCACCTTGATCGCCTTCACTGGACAGCTGCGCACGCATGAGTAGCACTTTCTGCATTTGTCAGTAATCGTCGTAATAGGTTGCATGGTACATCCTGACAGAAGTATTTGGGCCGCTTGCATCGACGCAGAGCAGCCATTTGCGGCAGACTAGATGCGCCGCTGTAAAAAATTATAGGGAATCGGAGGAAAATGTGCAACATTTGGCACACCCTCGGCCGGACAAAAAAACACCCTAGTGACCAGGAGGGTATGTCAACTAGGGCATAATGAAGGCCTCACGGCCCTCGCAACTCTTATCTGTAATTATTTTATATCACAAATCCGGCAAAAAATCTATGTATACAAGATGTTAGCTATGGGGGCAAAGGGGTTCCGCCAGACGCTCGCGCCAGGCAGCTACCTCCCTCTCCACCGCCCCCCTCTCCTTCTCCTGCCAGGACCCCACCACCACCAGATTGAGATTTCCCGGCCTGAACAGCTCACGGGCAGTGGATTTCAGCATATCACCTGTTATGGTCGCAGCCTCGGCCACATCCTCCTCGATCTGGCGAACCATCCCCATCAGCTCTCCCCAGCCGTAGCGGACCTGCATCTCGTAGCAGGAGTCGCGACTATATTCGAGCTCGTAAAAATAACTGCGCCGAACCCGCTCCAACTCCTGGAGCGGGACCCCATCTCCTGCCAGGCGGGTGACCTCCGCCAGCACCTCGGCAACAGCTGTGGCCAGGTTTTCCGCTCCGGTGGAGAGCTCGATGGAGAAGTAGCCGGTCTCCTCGTAGGCGGCAATGTTGGCATCCACGGAGTAGACAATGCCGAGCCTCTCCCGCAGGTTCATGTGCAGCCTGGCGCAGCCGCTGCCGCAGAGAATGCGGCGGATGAGACGCAGGGGCATTATGCGGCTATCGTGGCGGGAGAAACTGCGGAAAGAGAGCTGCAGATGGGCTTGGCTGTCCGCGTCGGCAACGAAAAGGTTGCGCGGCTCCGACTGCTCCTCCTGCGGAGACATTGCAACGGGGAGAGCTGACGGGCTCCAGAAGCCGAATGAGCCCCTTGCCGCCGCAAACAGAACCTCCTCTTTGAAGTTGCCGGCAACGATCAGCACCCCATTGCCGGGGCGATAGTATGCCGCCAGGTGACCCTTCAGGTCCTCCGCGGTGAAGGAAGCGATCGTCTCCAGGGTACCGATGGTCGGTTCGCCGAGGGGGTGACCGGGCCAGAGGAGTCGGCTGGCAAGGTTATGGGGATTGATGTCATCCCCCTTCTCGCTCAGGTCGTCCAGGGCCTCCTCGGTAATGATCCGCTTCTCGATATCCAGTCCGATGAGAAGCGGCCGAAGGATCATGGAGGAGAGTATCTCCACCCCGCGCGCCACCTCCCCTGGATGTATCCGGGAAAAAAAACAGGTGCACTCCTCGTCGGTAGAGGCGTTAATGCTGCCGCCAATCGCCTCGAAAGCCGCCTCGATGTCAAGGGATGCGGGGAAATCCTCGGTCCCCCTGAAGAGCATATGCTCGAGGAAGTGGGAGAGCCCCGCCTTTCCCGGAGGGTCGTTGCGACCGCCGACCTTCAGATAAAGGGCGAGCTCGGCGCTGTGCAGATGGGGCATCTGCACGGCCACCACCTTCAGGCCGTTTTCAAGGATGATGCTGGAGTTGCCGATCATAAGGGGTGTACCTCTGTTTCCGTTCATATTGTCATGCTCTCCATCCCCTTCAGGCTGAGCCAAGCAACCACCCCGTACCTGACCATCTTGCCGGTCGCCACCAGAAGGGAAAAACGGGCGAAGGGTATACGCAGCAGGCCGCCGGCAAGACATAAGGGGTCACCGACGACCGGCAGCCAGGAGAGCAGGAGGGACCAGCTGCCGTAGCGGGCGAAGAAACGCTCTGCCCGCCCCCTGGAGGCGGCATCTATACGCAGGACCCGCTCCGCAAGGATGGTCCCGCCGCATGTCCCTACCCAGTAGCTGGTGCAGGCACCGAGGTAGTTGCCGACAGTGGCAACCATGACGACCGAAGTCGGGTCGTAGCTCTTGGCGAGCATGGAGATCAGCAGCCATTCGGAGCCGAGCGGCAACAGGGTCGAGGCCAGAAAGCTGAGGAGGAAGAGGGAGGGGTAACCGCAGGCAAAGAGGAGCTCGTGCATGGGGGGAGATTAGCGGAAAAGTTGCCGCCATGTCAAAGGTTTACTTGCACTCCGGCGTTTGCAGGCCCACACTTATCTGCGCACGGGCGCCGGGGGGAGAATGTCGGTGAAGATCACCTCCGGGAAGATGCGGCCGAGCTGCTTGGAGTAGAAGTTGAGCATGGGCGGCGCGTCGACGAAACGTATCTCCTCGCCGTCCCTGAACTCCCTGGCCACCGCCGCCAGCCAGATATCCTTCCCCTTCTCCTGGCAGCGCAGGTAGACGTACATACCCCCCTTGATAGCCTCCTTGACCATACAGGAGCGGGGCTCGGCCTCGGCACCGGCGTGGGGTACGGCTAGAAGGGGGAGGAGAAGGAGGAGACAGGCGATCGACTGGCGCAGGGAGGGTGTTGCTTGCATTTCTACTCCGACCGGGGAGGAGTTCTCCCCCCCCTTAAAAGCGTTATCGGCCAAACCCGTTCTTTGCTGGCACGAAAAAAGGGGGAGGGTTTCCCCTCCCCTTGTCAGCCGTAGGCATCCGGCGTTTTCAGGCGGCCTCCACCTTTGCCCTCTGCGCCTTCTTCAACAGGGCCGCAGCCAGGGGGTGACCGTTGTTCTCGGCGTAAACCAGAGGGGTATTGCCGCTCAGCGTCTTGGCATTTGCATCGGCGCCATTGGCGAGAAGCGCCTGGATCGTGTGGTTGCAGCCGTAGATGGCCGCCAGCATCAGGGGGGTGTGCCAGTCGCGGTCCCGGGCATCCACTTCAGCGCCTCCGGCTATCAGCTCCCTTACCACCTCCAGATGACCGTTGGCCGCCGCATAATGGAGCGGCGTCTTCCCCTTGTCGCTACGAGCATTTGCCTCCGCGCCGTGGCGGAGGAGATCGGAAACCGTCTCCAGATCCCCCTCTTTGGCCGCATCCATCAGCGGCGTATGCCCCCCCTTGCCATGGATGTTGACATTCTGCATCATCAATGATCCCCCTTTCTGTCAATGTTGCACGTTAAGGTTATGCTGCACTGTCAGAGATTGCCTCCGGCCGGGGCCGGCAATTCTTTACAGGAAGAGATTGATTCTGCGTCGAGTATATGGGCAAGAAAGTGGCGCGTCAATAGCTGTTATCGCCACTTTTCAGTTTGCTCGCCGGCTTTTTACCACCCCTCTCCCCCGGCTCCACCCCCGGGGGGCGGCAGGTGCCGCACGGCTGGTAACCGGCCTGGCGAGCGGCAAGTGGAGAGGGGAAACTGAGGCGATACTCGGGCTTCACCTCCCCCATCCAGCGGCAGAGCCTTTTGTGGTAGACCCTCGACTTGGCCGACCCCCACACCTCGGCCCAGGCTGCCGGAGAGAAGATGAGCATGGTCAACAGGAGAAACACCCCCCTCACCACCCAGCCCCCCATCACAGCTTCTCCAGGAAGGCAGCGACCTCTGCCGGATGACTCTCCGCCTTGGCGACCTTTGTCCAGTGGCGCAAAACCGTGCCGTCCGGGCCGACTACCACCGTGGAGCGGATCACCCCCATACTCTTCTTGCCGTAGAGAACCTTCTCGCCAAAGGCGCCGTAGGCGGTCATCATGGACGCATCCGGGTCGGAAAGGAGGGTGAAGGGGAGACCGAAATCCCTGATGAACTTGTCGTGGGACTTGAGACTGTCCCTGCTCACACCGAGAAGAACCACCCCCCGCCCCTTCAACTCCTGGTCAAGGTCGCGGAAAGCGCAGGCCTCCTTGGTACAACCGGGGGTATTGTCCCTGGGGTAGAAATAGATAACCACTCTCCTCCCCCTGTACTCCCCAAGGGTATGCTCCCTGCCATCGCTCCCCGCCAGGGTAAATTCCGGCGCCTGTTTTCCTTCGAGTGACATGATCCCCTCCGCAAACATGAATTCCTGATTTGTGTTTTCATTGCAAGCAGTTGACAGCCATGACAAACTGACTGACACAGGTGATCAACTTATACCAGACACAATGCTCGGTCGCAAGTCGGCCTACGGTTGCCGCAAAACGGACTTGCCTCAGGACTTCATATCCAACCATCCACCCACGGCCCCAATCCCCAAGGGAGGAGTTTAGTGTTCAGCACCAGCTCTCGGACTGCAGCCACATCTTCATTGCTCAGACCACCACGGCGAAGAGGCAAGCCAACCGGCAAAAATGCGTAAGCAGCTGTTCAAACAGTTTTTTTGTTGTTTCAATCATGGGGATTGCTTTATAATCCACATTGTCAAGCTTCACATACACCACGCCTGCGCCTGATTTCCTTCCCCCGAGGAACACTTGAAAGCTATCATAGCGACAGTTTTTTTCCTGGCGATCCCCATAATCGCCTGGCTGCCGGCCAGACTCTGGACAGTATGCGGCGACCCTTGGTGCCTGAAGATTTACCCCGAATGGCTCGACAACAAGATCTACTCCCTCGCAAGCCACTATCTGGCCAGAGACATCTCCATTGCGGCCGAACAGATGGAGTTCCTGGAGGTCTGGATCGTGTCGGTGATCATCCTGCAGTTATTCACCTCTTGCGCCCTTTATCTCTGCCGCAACGTCTTCAAGGAAGAGAAATAAAACGGCAATCCCCCTGCCAGCAGCCAACGCCCCCCATTTGCCCTTGCCCAAAAGAGGGGGATACCCCATACTTGAAAGATGCTCCTCATCAACCCTCCTGTTGCCAAGCCGTGCGAGCCCCCTGCCGGGGTGGCCCGCCTGGCCGGAGCCCTGCTTAGCCGCGGGATCCGATGCCGAGTCTGGGATGCCTCCCTGGATGGACTCCTCTGGCTCCTTGGCGAGCCTCTGGCAGCAAGCGACACCTGGAGCCGGCGCGCCCTGCGCCACCGCGAGGCCCACATTGAGTCCATGCGGAACCTGCGCACCTACACCTCACCGGACCGCTACCGCCGCTCGGTTGTGGATCTTGGCCGCATCCTCGACCTGCAGGGGAGGAGTCGCGGCGCAGCCATCACCCTGGGGGATTTCCAGCAGGAGCCCTTCTCCGCAGTGAGGAGCGACGGGCTGCTGGCAGCAGCCGGGAACCCGGAGGCAAACCCCTTCTTCCCCCTCTTCAGCCGTCGCCTGGAGAAGCTCCTCGGAGAGGGGGACTCCAGCGTCGGTTTCTCACTCAACTATCTCAACCAGGCGGCCTGCGCCTTCGCCATGATCGGCTTCATCCGCCGCCATTCACCTAGGACCGCCATCATCCTCGGAGGGGGGCTGGTCACCTCCTGGTTGCAACGACCAGAATGGCAAAGCCCCTTCACAGGCCTGGTGGACGAGATGGTGGCCGGCCCGGGGGAGGCCATCCTCCTCGCCAGGGCCGGCGGATTTTCGCAGGGAGACCCGACAACAACACCAGACTACTCGCAGCTCCCCCTTGACGACTACCTCTCACCGGGATTCGTACTCCCCTACAGCGCCGCCTCAGGCTGCTTCTGGAACCGCTGCTCCTTCTGCCCCGAGACTGCCGAAGGGAACAGGTACCGCCCCATCCCCGTCTCACGGGTGATGACCGAACTAAAGGATCTGGTTTGCCGTCATCGGCCGGCCCTTGTCCACCTGCTGGACAACGCCCTCAGCCCGTCGCTCCTCTCCGGACTGGCAAACTCCCCGCCGGGAGCGCCGTGGTACGGCTTCGCCCGCTTCACCCCGGAGCTGGCAGACCCGGATTTCTGCCGCGACCTGGCCGCTTCGGGGTGCGTCATGCTCAAGCTGGGGCTGGAGTCGGGTGACCAGGGGGTGCTGGAACGAATGGATAAGGGGATCGACCTGGCGCTGGCCGCCACCGTGCTGGAAAACCTGCGCCGCGCGGGGATCGCCACCTACGTCTACCTCCTCTTCGGCACCCCTGCTGAGGACGAGGCAGCTGCCCGCCGCACCCTGGAGTACGTCCGGAGACACCACGAGGGGATAACCTTCCTCAACCTGGCCCTGTTCAACATGCCCCTGGGGAGCCCCGAGGCGGCCATCTACGGCAGCGGAGCGCCTTCCAGGGACGACCTCTCCCTCTACACCCCCTTCAATCACCCCTCCGGCTGGGACCGGCCGAGGGTGAGGCGCTTCGTCAGCGGCGAGTTCGGCCGCGATCCAATTGTGGCGGCCATCCTGCGCCGGGATCCACCCCTGTTCACCTCCAACCATGCGCCGCTGTTCCTGCCCCCGCTCCTCCCCAAGGAGGGAGGGACCTGAACGTCTACCCCCTATAAATCCCGAAAACGGAACGGCCCGTGCGCATCTGTCGCACGGGCCGTTCGCTTCCTCCCCCAACCTCTGTATCTGCTTAGAAAATCACCCGGGAGATCATGTAGGCGGTGACCGTGGATGTGGAGACCCCGATGAGGCCGGGGATCATGAAGCTGTGATTCAAGAGGTACTTGCCGATGCGGGTGGTGCCGGTGCGGTCGAAGTTGATGGCAGCCAGGTCGCTGGGGTAGAAGGCGAAGAAGAAGTAGGCGTAGCTGGCCGGCACCAGCCCCAGGAGCAGCGGCACCGGCAGGCCGAGGGCTAGCCCTAGCGGCAAGGTGATGGCCAGGGTCGCCGCCTGGCTCTTCACAAAGGCGGAGATGCAGAAGGTGGCGATGGCGAAGGTCCAGGGGGCCATCTTCACCATGATGCCGATGTTGTCCACGAGGAACTTCTTGTTGGCGCTGATGAAGGTATCGCTCATCCAGGCGATGCCGAAGATGGAGACAACGGCGATCATCCCGGCGATGAAGACGCTGGAGTGGGCTATGTCCTTGGCCTTGACGTCGGCGGCGAACATTATGAAGGCGCCGAAGGCGAGCATGACGAACTGCACCACAGTGGTCATGGGGACGGCTTTGCCTTCACTGTTCAGGGGGAGCAGGTCCGGGAAGATGGCAAAGAGGATGATGGTGCCCACGCCGGCGAAGAAGAGCGCCACGGAGAGCTTGGCAGTGGAGGAGATCTCCTTGTCCAGGGTGGTCACGTCCGCATCGAGGGATTTGCGGAAATCCGGATCAGCAAGGCGGGCCTGGAACTCCTGATCCTTGTCCAGATCCTTCCCCCGGTTGAAGCTCCAGGCGGCCGCGGCCAGCACGCCGATCACACCGGCAGGGAGGGTGACGGAGAGGATGTTCATCAGCGTTACAGGATGGCCGGCCTTGGCGGCGAAGCCGAGGAAGAAGGTGACCGCCGCGGCCACCGGGCTGGCGGTGATCCCCATCTGGGAGGCGACGCTGGAGATGGCCATGGGGCGTTCGGGACGGATGCCGGTCTTGATGGCCACGTCGGCGATGACCGGCAACAGGGCGTAGACCGCGTGGCCGGTGCCGACGCAGACGGTGAGGAAGAAGGTGGAGAGGGGGGCCAGGATGGTGACGTACTTGGGATGGGCGCGGAGCAGCTTCTCGGTCAGCTGCACCAGGTAGTCGAGGCCGCCGGCCACCTGCAGGGTCGCCGAGGCGGTGACCACCGCCAGGATGATCAGCATGACGGCGATTGGGGGCTCGGAAGGGGAGCTGCGGAAACCTAGGGTGAGAAGCGCGACACCGAGGCCGCCGATCAGGCCGAGGGCGACGCCCCCCCGGCGGATACCGACCAGCACGGCACCAAGGACGAGGACGAACTGGATCCAGAACATTGTCATGGGACACCTCCATAGTGTGGGATAGCTGCGTGAGCCGGACGGCTCGAAACTGTTACCCTTTACAAAGCATGAAGGATGCCAAGAGAGATTTATCCATATACCTATACGATATTATTAAGCAATTTCGACTTGCACAACTGGTCCCATCGCCCCACCCCCCATAACCCCAGGTTATGAATGTTGCCCGCCGAGCGGCTATTTCGATGGCATTTCATATGGTTAGCCGTAATTATAACCGGAGGGGATGGTATAACCTGGGGTTATGCCGGTTCGACGCAGACGCCGGGCGGGAGCTGCCGGAATGAGAACCTTTTGGACAATTTCTGCAATCTGGCTATCAATTCCTCTTGCGTAATATCTTCCCCCGCCGGCGTTTCAATCACGCAGCATCTTCAGCCGCTTGTTCAGTGCGGGCTGGGAGATGCCGAGGAGGCGGGCGGCCAGGGTCTGGTTCCCCCCTGCCCGGGCCATGGCCTCGGCAACCAGGAACCCCGCCGCCTCGGCGAAGGTGGGGAGATCGGGGAAGCCGGCAAAGGGGTTCTGTCTCGCCGAAGAGGAGGGGGACGTGGCCGTCTGCTTTGCCGTGCCGACCGCCCTGACGAAGGAGTCCATGGAGAGCATCTTCTCCCGGTGGATGCTGACGGCATCGTAGGCCATGGCCTTCAGCTCCCGCACGTTTCCGGGAAACCCATAGGTTGCCAGGAGTGGCGCCAGTTCCCGGGGGGGTGTCGGTTTCTTCTTCCCCAGTGCCCGGGCCGCCTCGGCGAGGAAGTGGTCCAGGAGCAGGGGGATGTCGCCGGTCCGCTCCCGCAGGGGGGGAACATACACCTGGTGGGTGCGGAGGCGGTAGTAGAGGTCGCGGCGGAAGGTTCCAGCCCCCTCCTTCTCCGCCAGGTTCTGGTGGGTGGCGACGATGATCCTTGCGGAGAGGCGCCTCGGCTGGTCGCTCCCCAGGGGGAAGTACTCCCCCTCCTGGAGGAGGCGCAGCAGCTTCACCTGGGAGGGGATGGAGAGGTCGCCGATCTCGTCAAGGAAGAGGGTGCCGTCCCCTGCCTCCTCCACCATCCCCCGCCGCACCTGTTCGGCGCCGGTGAAGGCGCCCCGGACATGGCCGAAGAGGGTGTCGCTGAAGACCGTGTCGTCCAGTCCGGCGACGTTGACCGTCACCAGCTTCCCCCGGCAGCCGCTCAAGGCGTGGGCGGCCCGGGCGACCAACTCCTTCCCCACGCCGCTCTCCCCGGTGATGAGGAGCGGCTGGGGGCTTTTCGCCACCGCCTCCACGTAGGCGAAAATCGCCAGCATCCCCCGGTCGCCGGTTACTATGGGGGCGAATGCCTCGGGGTGCTGCAGCTCGCCGGAGGCGAGGCGACCCGCCATCTCCCGGTAGTCCCGCTCCATCTCCTTCATCCGCACCGCCCGCAGCACCCCGCCGACGATCCTGTCCTCCTCGTCGGTCTTGATGAAGTAGTCGAAGGCGCCGAGCTTCATGCAGCGGACCGCGGTCTCCAGCTGGTTGAGGCCGCTCACCACGATGGTGGTCACCTCGGGGTGGCACTCGCCGATTGCCTTCAGCAGCTCCTCTCCGGAGATGTGGGGCATGGTGAGATCCAGGAGTACCAGGCCGATGCCGCCCCTATCCAGCAGCCCCATGACATCACGGCTCTCCTGGCAGGTGACGATGTTGGTCAGGCCGGCACAGCTCCTCAGGGTGAGGGAGAGGGATTTCAGCCAGGCCGGTTCGTCGTCCACCAGGAGTATGGCGAAGGGGGGGTAGCTCTGGGGGGTCATGGGGTCTCCTCCTCTAGGGCCGGGAGCACCAGGGTGACGATGGTTCCGGTGCCAAGGGTTGATTCGAACTGCAGCCTGCCGCCGTGCTCCTTGACGATGCCGGTGGAGACGGAGAGGCCGAGGCCGGTCCCGCCGGAATCCCGCTTGGTGGTGAAGAACGGGTCGGTCAGGCGGGGGAGGTCCTCGGGGGCGATGCCGCCCCCCTCGTCCCGCACCGTCAGGAGGAGGCTCCCGGTCGAGCGGTTATGGCGGGTGGACACCATGATCCCCCGCTCGGGGTCGGGGAGGGCCTGGCAGGCGTTGATGACCAGGTTGACCACCACCTGCTCGATCCGCTGGGCATGCCCCCGGAATGGGGGAAGGTTGTCGCCGTAGTCGACCCGGAAGCGGCTGGTGGCCTTGCGCAGAGTCGGCTCCACCAGGCGCAGCGCCGTGGCCACGATCTCGTTCAGGTTCAAGGGGGACAACTCGGCCAGGTCGTCTCGCCGGGCAAAGTCCTTGAGATCGTTGACAATCCGCTTGATCCTCTTGGCGCCGTCGTGCATCTCGTCGAGCATCCGGGGGATCTCGTCCCGCATCTCATTGTAGGGGAGCCCCCCGAGAAGGAACTCCCCCTGCTCGGCGGCATGGTTATCCAGGATGGTCCGGGCGTCCCGGTGGACTCGTTTCAGCACCGGCAGGTCCAGGAGAATCAGGCCGGTGGGGTTGTTGATCTCGTGGGCCACACCGGAGACCAGCACCCCCAGGGCGGCCAGCTTGTCAGCCTGCAGCAGCTGCTGCTGGTTGCGGCGCAGCTCCTCCTCCGCATGTTTACGCTCGGCGATCTCCCGGGTCAAGTCGGCGGTACGCAGGGCCACCTGGCGGTGCAGGGTCCGGGACCAGAGGGCGAACACCCCGAGGAGGAGCACCAGGGGGACCACCACCACGGCGGCATAGCGGGCAATGGTGCGCCACTCCACATGCTCCGGCTCCAGCACCCCCAGCCACTCATTGTAGATCTTTTCGTACTGGCCGGTCTTGCGCAGGATCGCCAGCCCCTCGTTGAAGCGGGAGAGGAGTTCGGCGTTCCCCTTTTTGACGGCATAGCCGTAGCGGTGGGTCGCCACGTTGCGCACCACGGGGAGGAGGTTGGTCAGCTTCAGCTCGCGGATCAGGTACATCCCGGGGACGATGGCGACGATGGCGTAGTCGGTCTTCCCCGCCGCTACCAGCCGCAGGGCATCGGCCGGGGTCGGGGTGAGATGCAGCCTTCCGCTGAACCCGGTCCGGGCAAGCAGGTCGTGCATGATCCCACCCCGGTGGACGGCAACGCTCCTCCCCGCCAGTTCGTCGAGGGAGTTGACCGGGGGGGAATCCCGGCGGGCGAAGATGGCATGGTTGACCATGGCATGGGGGGTGGAGAAATCGACGGTCTCGGCCCTCTCCCCGGAAAGGGACATCCCTTCGAGGACATCGACACCGCCGTTCTGCAGGGCGGTGCGTACCTCGGACCAGCCGCCGAGGCGAAACTCCACCCGCATCCCCATCACTTCGGCAATCGCCCTGGTCAGTGCAACGTTGAACCCCGCCGGATTCCCCCCCTTATCCAGGTACTCGTAGGGGGGATAGTCCCGGTCACCGCCGACGACGATAGCCCGCTCTCCCCCCCCTTCGGCTCCGGCGACAGTGGCCAAAGCGAGGAGTAGCAGGGTAATGGAGAACACAGGCCAGCCGAGGCGGCGTCCCCTCTTATCTCCCGACCGGCGATGACCGTACATCTGGTCCCTCCCCACCATGGCGATTGACTTCGCTACAAAGCATACCCCACTTTGCCGTTCCGGCCAGCAGCTGGCGAAAAGGTGTCGGCAAAAATGCACCACCGTGTTATACAGGGTCCCGACCCCCACGGAGGAAGATGTCAGTGCCGCAGCTGCCAAGAGAATTCAACCGTTCCTTCCTCAGCTTCGTCGTTGCCCGGGCCGCAGGGACCGTCGCCTTCCAGATGGCCGGGGTGGCGGTGGGGTGGCACGTGTACGCCCTCACCGGCAGGGCCTTCGACCTGGGGCTGGTGGGGCTGGCCCAATTCCTCCCCTCGGTGGTACTGGTGCTGGTCGCCGGCCATGCGGCAGACCGCTACAACCGCCGCGCCATCGTCGCCACGGCCCAGATCGCCATGGCCCTGCTCCTCGCCCTCCTCGCCCTGGGAAGCTTCGGCGGCTGGATCGGCCGGGACGCCATCCTGGGGATCCTCTTCCTCATCGGCATCGCCCGCTCCTTCGAGTTCACCACCCTGCAGACCATCCTCCCCGGTCTGGTGGACCAGGAGACCCTGCCGCGGGCCCTGGCCCTGGCCGGCTCGGTCCGCCAGGGGGGGGTGATCATTGGCCCGCTCCTGGGGGGGTTCCTCTACCTGGCCGGCGCCACCACCGTCTACCTGACCAGCGCGCTCCTCTTCGTCGTATCGGCAATCATCACCCTCTCCCTCGCCATGGCCCGTCAGACTACCAGCCGGGAGCCCCCGTCGATCTCATCCTTCCTGGCCGGCATCCGCTTCATCAGGGGGAGGCCCGTCCTCTTCGGCGCCCTCTCCCTCGACCTGTTCGCCGTGCTCCTCGGCGGGGCCACCGCCCTCCTCCCCATCTACGCCCGGGACATCCTCCAGACCGGCCCCGGTGGGCTAGGGATGCTGCGGGCCGCCCCGGCCATCGGAGCGCTGCTGGTGTCGCTTGCCATGGTCCGCTTCCCCCTCAGGCGCCGGGTGGGGCGGACCATGTTCGCCTGCGTGGCCCTCTTCGGGGGCGCCACGATCGGTTTCGCCCTCTCATCCTGGCTCCCCCTCTCCTGCCTGCTGCTGGCGGTACTGGGGGGGGCGGACATGGTGAGCGTGGTGATCCGCTCCACCCTGGTGCAGCTGCAGACGCCGGACGAGATGCGCGGGCGAGTTAGCGCGGTGAACGCCATCTTCATCGGCTCCTCCAACGAGCTGGGGGAGTTCGAGTCGGGCCTCACCGCCGCCTGGTTCGGTGTGGTGCCAGCGGTACTCATCGGCGGCTTCGGCACCCTGATCGTGGTGCTCTTCTGGGCCCGGCTCTTCCCCGAGCTGCTGCGCCACGACCGGCTGAAGGCGCAGACGTAAGAAGGGCCTGGCGATTCGCCGCCAGGCCCTTTCGATTCATACCAATGCAAATCCCCCCTACCCATCCAGCCCCTCCAGGGCGGCGGCCACGAAAGGCAGGTCGTCGTCCATGATGGTGCGGACGTCGAGGAGGAAGAGCCCCCTGGAGATCCGTCCTACCACCGGGGTGGCGGCGCGGCGCAAGCGCGCCTCGATCTCCCCGGGGGAGAGTCGCCCGCTCTCCACGGCCAGGAGACTGGTGGGGAGCTGCAACAGCGGCAGGGCACCTCCGCCTACCATGGAGACCCCGCTAACCAGGGAGAGGCGCACCCCTTCCGGGAGATGCCGCTTAAGCCGGCGGAGCATCCTGCCTCCTCGAGCCGCCAGATCCTCCTCTGTCATGGTGAGCATCCGCAGGGTGGGGATCTCCTTGAGCGCCTGCCGTTCGTCCCTGTAGAGGCGCAGCACCCCCTCCAGGGCAGCCAGGGTCATCTTGTCCACCCGCAGGGCGCGCAGGAGCGGATGCTTCTTCATGGCGGAGATGAACTCCCGACGGCCGGCGATGATGCCGATCTGGGGCCCGCCCAGAAGCTTATCGCCGCTGCAGACAACCACGTCGGCGCCGCTCTGCAGGTACTGCTGCACCGTCTTCTCGCCGCACCCCAGGAGCGGCTCCAGGTCGATCATCAGGCCGCTGCCGCAGTCAACCAGCAGGGGGATGCCGCTCTCCTTTGCCAGGGCCGCCAGCTCACCCGCTCCAACCTCGGCGGTGAAGCCGACCACGGCGAAGTTGCTGCAGCTCACCTTGAGAATGAGGCCGGTCTGATCATTGATGGCACCCCGGTAATCCTTCGGGTGGGTACGGTTGGTGGTCCCTACCTCACGCAGCACGGCGCCGCTCTGCTCCATCACCTCGGGGATGCGGAAGGAGCCGCCGATCTCCACCAGCTCCCCCCGGGATACTATCACCTCCCGCCCCCGTGACATGGCGGCCAGGGCCAGCAGCAGGGCTGCGGCGTTGTTGTTCACCACGATGGCCGCCTCGGCGCCGGTGATCTCGCAGATCAGTGGCTCCACATGGCTGTAGCGTTCACCCCGCTCTCCTGCGACAAGGTCGAACTCAAGATTGGAGTAGTGGCTGGAGGTCTCCACCAGCTGGTGGACGACCTTCGGGGGGAGGGGAGATCTGCCCAGATTGGTGTTGATCACCGTGCCGCTGCCGTTAACCACCCGGCGCAGGCTGGGGGTGTCGAGCCGCACCAGGACGGCCCCTATCCTGGCGATGATTACGTCCATCTCCGGCACGGCTTCACCGCGGCGCAGCTCGGCGCGGAGCTCTTCCAGGACAGTGCGGATCCCCAGCAGCATCAGGGGGCGGTGATAAAGCCGCAGCCAGGAGGCCGCGGCTGGGTGGGTAAGGATTTTGTCAACCTTGGGAATTCTGCTGAGGTGGGGCATCTATCCCTTTCAGATGTCGATCTGGGCAGCGGCGCTCTGTTCGGCCAGGGTGAGGCGCAGGGGAGCATCGTCGTTCTCCATCAGCACCCTGCCGCCGTACTCGGCGTTCTTGCGCACCAGCTGCTCGGCCAGCTCAGGGTTGCGCGCCCGGAAAGCCTCGATGATCTTGTTATGCTCCTGCACCGAGATCTTCATCCTTCCTGGCTTGCTCAGGGAGGCGTACCTGAGTCGCTGGAACTTGCTCACCAGGCTGCTGATCAGATCGTCCAGCTTGGAGTTGTCCGCAGCCTTGCGGAACAGTTCATGAAAATCGTTGTGGATCTTGAAGAAGTGCTTGATGTCGTCTTCCTCTGCCAACTGACTCAACTTATCGTTGATGGCGGTCAGCTTGTCAATCTCCTTTTCCGTCAGATTGCGGCAGGCCAGGTTGGCGGCGTACCCCTCGAGGATGCTCTTGATGGCATAGAACTCCTCAACCTCCTTGTTGGAGAAGGAGGCCACCACCGCCCCCTTGCGGGGGATGACGGTCAGGTACCCCTCGGACTCCAGCTGGCGAAATGCCTCGCGGATGGGGGTGCGGCTTATGCCGAACCTCTCCGCCAGTTCCGGCTCGGCAACCTTCTCCCCGGGCTTGAGCGCACCGCTGGTGATGGCGTCGCGGATGGTTTCCAGTATCTTCTCCCGCAGAGTAAGGTGTTTTTCGATGGTTTTTTTCATTCCGCTGCTCCGAATTGGTGATTATTTATTGTATACAGTATACAGAAGATGTCAAGCTGAACTACGTACTGGGAGGCGGATTGGCGCAATTCATCACCTGCCAGCCCCATTGCCCCTTAGGCCTTCCCCCCAAAGCACTTGAAATTTGCCCGATCGGCATGTAATCTCAACGAAATGTTGTGAAATCCCCATCATCGATGGAGAGCCAATGGACCCCATACGCCACCTGAAAATTTCCATGGGAGTGCTCCTGGTTCTGGTCACCCTGGGGATTACCGGATACATGACCATCGAAGGGTGGTCGCTGCTGGACTCCCTCTATATGACGATCATCACCCTGGGCACAGTAGGATTCAGGGAGGTGCACGAACTATCCGACTACGGCAAGATGTTCACCATCGCGCTGATCGTCTTCGGGGTGAGCGTCCTCGGCTACATCGTCGGCAGCCTGGCCCAGATCATGTTCGAAGGGCAGATTCAGCGCATCATCGGGAGGAAGAAGGTGGAGAAGAAAATCGACTCCTTGAAGGACCACTACATCATCTGCGGTTTCGGCCGGATCGGCCAGCTGATCTGCAAGGAGTTCAGCGCCAAGCCGATCCCCTTCCTGGTCATAGAGAAGCACCCCGAGGCCCATGAAAAGCTGCACCACGAGGAGTACCTCCACCTGCGGGGCGACGCCACCGAGGACGAGACCCTCCTCAGGGCCGGGATCAAGCGGGCCAAGGGGCTGATATCGGTGGTCACCTCGGACACGGAAAACGTCTACATCACCCTTACCGCCCGGGGGCTCAATCCCGACCTGTTCATCCTCGCCCGCTCCGGTGAGGAGGGGTCGGAGATCAAGCTCCGCCGCGCGGGGGCCAACAAGGTCATCTCCCCCTACGTAATAGGCGGGAGCAGGATGGCCCAGGCTATCCTTCGTCCCAACGTGGTGGACTTCATCGAGATCGCCACGGGTCACGAACACCTGGAGCTGCAGATGGAGGAGATCGTCATCCCGGCCGATTCGGCCTTCGTCGGCGAAAACCTGGTAAGCTCCGGCTTCCGCAAGGAGACCGGGGTGATCATCGTCGGCATCAAGAAGGTTCACGGCAAGATGGTCTTCAACCCCGAATCCCACTCCAAGATCGAGGGGGGGGACACCCTCATCGTCCTCGGCAACCCTTCGGCAATCCAGAAACTGGAGGAGTTGGTGATCTGTGCAAGCTGCGCCAGCAGCATCATCAATAAACACAAAACGGAGCATCATCGTGTCTGACATAATCCATGCCCACGTCCCCTTCTCGCTGGCTGCTGACCACCTGGACTACATGATTGCCAAGGGGGTCCACCCTGAAATCTTCCTCAGTGCCGACGCCCTGGACAACATCCTCCCCGAGCAGGTGGAGTCCCTGGCCGCCTCCTTTGCCGCCAACGACATAACCTGCACCATCCACGCCCCCTTCATGGACCTCAACCCCGGGTCGGAGGAGCGCCTCCTGCGCGAGGCCACCAGGCACCGCTTCCGCCAGGTCTGCGCTGCTGCTGCCATCCTAAGGCCCAAGGTGATGGTCTTCCACCCCGGCTATGACCGCTGGCGCTACGGGGAGAAGCAGAGCTCATGGCTGAAGCACGCCATGGAGAGCTTCGCCGAGGTGTTGTCATTGACGGAGCAGACCGGCTGCACCATCGCTGTGGAAAACATCTTCGAGGAGGAGCCATCCACCCTGGTCACCCTGATCGAGGCGTGCAGCCACCCCCGCCTGCGTCACTGCTTCGACGTGGGGCACTGGAACCTATTCCACGCCGACGGGGTCGGGCTGGAGGAGTGGTTCGACGCCCTGG
Source organism: uncultured Geobacter sp. (assembly GCA_937871715.1). Lineage (GTDB taxonomy): Bacteria > Desulfobacterota > Desulfuromonadia > Geobacterales > DSM-12255 > CALMBF01. The sequence goes on from CALMOE010000013.1 coordinate 25,123, forward strand.
GGAAGCAGATTGCCGAGGTGCATATCCACGACAACAGAGGCGACAGGGACGAGCACGCCCCGGTGGGGGAGGGGAACATCGACTTCGACCTCTACTTCGAGCTGCTGCAGCGCCACGCCCCCGGCGCAGTCTGGACCATCGAGGCCCACAACAGGGAGTCACTGGAGCGGGGGATCAGGAACATCTCCGCCATCTCAGCAAAAGTGCGCGGCGCCTGAGCCGGGCGAAGCCTTGCGGTTTGGCGGCGCACCCCCTATAATAAATATTGACGCGCCATAAGGGTCGCCACAACCTACAAGGGGGAGAATCGGCATGAATACTCTGCGCACAACCCTGCTCCTCGGCCTCCTCACCAGCCTCCTGGTCATCGCCGGCGGAGCCATCGCAGGGAAGTCCGGGATGACCGTCGCCCTGATCATGGCCGGGGTGATGAACTTCGTCAGCTACTGGTTTTCCGACAAGATCGTCCTTGCCATGTACGGTGCCAGGGAGGTCGGGGAGCATGATTCACCCGAGTTCTACTCCATGGTCCGCCAGTTGGCCATCCAGGCAGGCATCCCCATGCCCAGGGTCTACCTCATTGAGTCCGACACCCCAAACGCCTTTGCCACCGGCCGAAACCCAGAGCATGCCGCGGTGGCGGCCACCACCGGCATCATGCGCATCCTCACCCGCGAGGAGCTGATGGGGGTCATGGCCCACGAGCTCTCCCATGTGCGCCACCGGGACATCCTCATCTCCTCCATCGCCGCCACCATTGCCGGCGCCATAACCTACCTGGCCCACATGGCCCAGTGGGCGGCAATGTTCGGCTCCGGCCGCGACAGCGATGAGGAGGGTGGCGGGATAGGCCTGATCTTCATGGCCATCCTCGGCCCCATTGCCGCCATGCTCATCCAGATGGCCATCTCCCGCTCCCGGGAGTACGAGGCCGACCGCGGCGGAGCGCAGATATCCGGCAACCCCCTCTACCTGGCCAATGCCCTGCGCAAGCTGGAGATGGCCAACCGCCAGATCCCCATGAATGCCACCCCGGCGACTGCCCACATGTTCATAGTGAGCCCGCTGGCAGGCGGCAGCCTCATGTCCCTCTTCTCCACCCACCCCCCCATGGAGGAGCGGATCAGGAGACTTGAGGCCTTGGCCTACGGGCCAAGGTAAACTACCCCCCCTCCCCCCTGCCTTGCAGGGGGGAGCAAGCAACGCGAGAAGGGGGGCGAGCTGGGAAAGTTCACCCCCTTTTTTCAGCGCAATCAACCACCCAGGAAAAGAGCAAAAGTGACCCATAACCCGCGCTACGCCGCATTCACCACCCTCCTTCGCATCGAGAAGGAGCGCTCCTACGCCGACATCCTCATCGACCGCGAACTGCGCGAGGGTCGCCTGGCCGGCCCGGACAGGGGGCTGTACACCGAGCTGGTCTACGGCACCCTCCGTCGCAGGGGGACCCTGGACCACATCATCGCCACCTTCTCCACCACCCCGCCGTCAAGGCTGGAGCGATCGGTGATCCTCCTCCTGCGCCTCGGTCTCTACCAGCTCTTCTACCTGGACAGGGTGCCGGTATCCGCGGCGGTCAACGAGACCGTCAACCTGGCAAAGCAGGCGGCCCCAAGGGGGGCAGGGTTCATAAACGCCGTGCTGCGTGCCGCAGAGCGGGGGAGAGAGAAGATAACCTACCCCGATCCGGGGGAGCATCCGGCCGAATACCTTGCCCTGCGCCACTCCCACCCCCGCTGGATAGTCACCGACTGGATCGGGCAGTTGGGGTTCGACGAGGCAGAAGAGCTGGCCTCCCTGATGTCCACCCCCCCCTCAATGACAATCAGGACCAACAGGGTAAAGAGTTCGCCGGATGACCTGCGGCAAAGACTGGCGATTGAGGGGGTGAGCACCATCCCCTGCCGACATTCACCAGACGGCCTGGTGATAACCTCGGCCATCTCCCTGGGGAGCCTCCCCTCCTTCAGGGAGGGGCTGTTCGTCGTACAGGACGAGGCCTCACAGCTGGCGGCCCTTCTCCTCACCCCGGAGGGGGGTGATACCATCCTGGATCTCTGCGCCGCGCCGGGGGGTAAGGCAACCTACCTGGCAGCAATGGCCGGCCCCGGCGGGAGGGTCATCGCCTGCGACAGGAGTCCGCGCAAGCTTGAGCAGGTGAAAGAGGCTGCCTCCCGACTGGGGATCGCCACCATCACCACCATCCCCATGGACGCCACCAAGCCGCTGCAGGAGCTGCTCCCAACCCCCTTCGACCGCATCCTGGTCGACGCCCCCTGCTCTGGGCTGGGTGTCATCCACCGCAATCCGGAGGGGAAGTGGTGGAAGGAGCCCACCGACCCGGCCAGGCTGGCGGTCACCCAGTTGAACATCCTGGCGAATGCTGCCCGCTGCCTCAAACCCGGAGGGGTACTGGTATACTCCACCTGCTCGACTTCCCTTGAGGAAAATGAAGGGGTGGTGGAGAATTTCCTTAACGATCACCCGGATTTTGTGATAGAACCCGTCAGTGTGGCACTCCCCATCCTGGCGGACATGGAGAGCGGCAGCGGTTTTTTCCGCAGCTGGCCCCACCGTCACGCCATGGACGGCTTCTTTGCCGCGCGAATGAGAAAGAGAGAGCGGAACTGACCGGCAAAGTCCGGCAATATCCGCTCACGAGGAAAAGTGCCATGAAAAAGATAGCCCCTTCCATACTCTCCGCCGACTTCTGCCGTCTCGGCGAAGAGGTACGCGCCGTTGAGGCCGCCGGAGCCGACTACATCCACGTGGATGTCATGGACGGCCAGTTCGTCCCCAATATCACCATAGGTCCGCCGGTTGTGGCTGCCCTGCGCAAGGTTACAACCCTCCCCCTGGACGTGCACCTGATGATCGCCGACCCGGACCGCTACATCCCGGATTTCGCAGCTGCCGGGGCTGACATCATCGTCGTCCATGCCGAGGCGTGCATCCACCTGCACCGCAGCATCCAGCTGATCAGGAGCCTGGGGAAGAGGGCCGGTGTCTCCCTAAACCCAGCCACCCCCCTCAGCTACCTGGAGTACGTCCTTTCGGACCTGGATCTGGTGCTGCTGATGACTGTCAATCCGGGCTTCGGCGGCCAGTCTTTCATCGAATCCTGCCTCCCCAAGATCCATTCCCTGCGGGCCATGCTGGACAAGCGGGGGGTCGAAGCCGAGCTGGAGGTGGATGGAGGGGTTAAGGTGGAGAACATCGCCGCAATCTCCCACGCTGGGGCCGACGTCTTCGTTGCCGGCAGCGCGGTCTTCGGCAGCAGCGACTACAAGGGAACAATCAGCGCCCTGAAGCAGCAGGCCAGGGAGCCGAGGCTATAGGTCAGGTCATGGCGAAGAGCATCCTCATAATCGACGATTCGCCACAGGTAAGGGAGCAGACAATCCGCATCCTGCAGGGGACGGAGCTGTTCGACCATATCCTCCAGGCTGCGGACGGGGTGCATGCCCTGAAGATTCTCCTGGAGAAACCCGTCGACATAGTACTCTGTGACCTGGAGATGCCCATCATGGACGGGAGCAAGCTCCTAGCCATGATCTCCGCCAGGGAAGAGCTGCGTGACATCCCGGTGATCATGCTCACCGGCCACGAGGACAGGGAGCATAAGATCAGACTCCTCGGCCAAGGGGCCAGCGACTACATCACCAAGCCCTTCGACGCCGGCGAACTTGTTGCCAGGGTAAAGGTACACCTGAAGATCAAAACACTGCAGGACGAATTGAAGGCATCCAACGCCAAGCTGGAGCAGCTCTCCACCACCGACCCCCTGACCGGCCTCCGCAACCGTCGCTACATGATGGAGATGCTCGAGAAGGAGATGCAGCGCGCGGAACGAAAAGGGACCCACCTCTCCATGATCATGCTGGACATCGACCACTTCAAGCAGGTGAACGATCGCTACGGTCATCAGAGCGGAGACAGGGTCCTCGTGGATGTCGCCGGCCTCTCATCTGTGGAGATGCGCAGCTACGACTGTGCCGCCCGCTACGGTGGCGAGGAGTTTGCCCTGGTTCTCCCCGAGACGAGCCACGATGACGCCATCAGCATTGCGGAGCGGATACGCAGCCGCATCCAGCAGCATCCATTCACAGGCCAACTGAAAGGGGTGCGCGTAACGGTAAGCCTCGGGGTCGCCACCTACCCTGCCGACTTCATAACATCCATCGAAGACCTGATCAGGGAGGCGGACGAGGCTCTCTACCGTGCCAAGGGCGCGGGGAGGAACCGGGTTTTCTCCATGTTTCGCAGGTAGCATTGCCAGGAAGTATCAACGCCGATGAATGACAACAGATCCGCTCCGGTCTCCCAGACGAAGGTCCATCTCTTCCTGGTACTGACCACCCTCTTCTGGGGTGGGAGCTTCATCTTCAACAAGCTCGGCTTCCGCGAGATTCCGCCACTCCCCTTCCTCGCCATGCGCTTCTCCCTTGCCACGCTGGTCATGGGAATCTTCTGTCTCCCCCGGCTGGGAGGGCTCAGCCGCACCATCATCCGCCGCGGCACCATGGTGGGACTGGCACTGGCGGCCACCAACGTCTCCTTCGTCATCGGCCTCTCGGGCACCAGCGCCACCAGGGCCGGCTTCCTCAACAACCTCTTCGTCCTCTTCATCCCCCTCATCTGCTTCCTCATCTGGCGCGAGAAGGTGGACAGGTGGAGCATGGCGGGCATCCTCCTCGCTCTGGGAGGCATCTGGGAGCTCGCCCAGGGGGGTGCAACCGGTTTCAGCCGCGGCGACCTCATATCCACCACCTGCGCCCTGTTCATCGCCGTGCATATCATCACAGTCTCAAGGATTCTCAAGGACGACGACGTCTACCTGGTCAGCCTGGTGCAGTTCATAACGGTAGCCGCCATCGGCATCACCCTCACGATCCTCTTCCCGCCGCCACCTTTCAGCATCGGCCCGTTAGCCGCCGGCTCACTGGCCTACTGCGCCATCTTCCCAACGGTTGTCTGCTTCACCCTGCAGAACAGCTGGCAGCGCCACACCACCCCAACTCACGCGGGTCTGGTCTACACCCTCGACCCGGTCTGGAGCATGCTTGGTGGGTACCTCGTCCTCGGCGAACGCCTCACCCCCGGGGAGTGGGCCGGCTGCCTCCTCATCTTCGCCGCCGTCCTCCTCCCCCTTACCATCCGCCAGCTGCGGGAGAGCCGCCTGCGCAGCTTCTACCGGCAGGAAGCCGCCTGAACACGAAAAAAGGGGCTGCGGAAATCCGCAGCCCCTTTTTCATACTCGTTATATTTCTACAGAAACCCTACTGCCCCTTCTTCAGGTCGATGAGGATCAGCTTGGCCACCGCCTTGAGGGTCTCGAAGACCCCCTCCCCTGTGGCGGCGCAGGCCTCGAACTCCGGCACCCCGGTGGTGTTCAGGTCGCGGCGCAGCTCCTCAAGAGGCATGGCATTTGGGAGGTCGCGCTTGTTGTACTGGATGACGAAGGGGATCCTGTCCAGGTCGTACCCCTGCTCGGTCATGTTGTAGCGCAGGTTGTCCAGGGACTCGATGTTGGCGTCGTAGCGCTCCTCCTGGGAGTCCGCCACGAACACCACCCCGTCTACCCCCTTGAGGATCAGCTTGCGGGAGGCGTCGTAGAAGACCTGTCCAGGAACAGTGTAGAGGTGGAAGCGGGTCTTGAAACCGCGGATCTCGCCGAGGGCCAGGGGGAGGAAGTCGAAGAAGAGGGTCCGCTCCGTCTCGGTGGCCAGGGAGATCATCTTCCCCTTGGCGTCTGCCGCGGTCTTCTGATAGACGTACTGCAGGTTGGTGGTCTTGCCGCAGAGACCCGGCCCGTAGTAGACTATCTTGCAGTTGATTTCTCTGGAGGCGTAGTTTATGAACGACATTGGTAAGCTCCGCTGATCCTAACTGAAGAGGTTGTCGATGTCGTCATCGGTGATCTCCGCGAAGGGGAAATCGGTGGCGCCGCTCTTCTCCTTCTCCTCGGCCTTCTTCATCAGGCCGTCGAAGATGACAGTCAGTTCGTCGGAGGCCTTCTTCACCCGCAGGCGTACCAGCCCCAGGGAGGAGCGGTTGTCGAAGAGGACGACCAGAATCACCCGGCCGCCGACGATGGAGATGTGCAGGTTGTCCTTCTCCCCCTCGTGGAAGAGGATGGAAAACTCCTTCTCGCCGATGAGCTTGGCCAGTCCGCCGGTGGCGGCAATGTTGCCGGCGGTCAGGGATGCCAGCGACGTTGTGTCGAAGCGCTCCACCTCGCCGACTCCGGAGATCAGCTGCCCGTTCTTGTCCACCAGGAAGATCACCTTGGCATTGGCATCGCGGAGCAGCTTGTCGATGACGGTGTTTATCTGCTTGAACTCCTCATCGTACATCACCATCTGAGGGGACGCCATGGAAGACTCCTTACGCTTGGCATTTTGCAGTTGCAAACTTCATCTATAACAGAAATGCCCCCTGCTTTCAAGATAGTAAAAGAGCCCCCGGCTTGCGGCCGGGGGCTCTTTTTTTGCTGATAATCCCGCTATTTTCCGCAGGTATCCTCGAAGTTGAGGGCAGCCAGCTTCTGGTAGTAGGAGAAATGGGCCTTGACCCACTGACCTGCTTTTTTCATCAGCTCATCGGCCGCCTGAGGGTTGGCCTTCTTCAGCATCCGGTAGCGGTTCTCGGCACCGGTATACTCTTCGAAGCTGATGGTCGGCGCCTTGCTGTCAAGCTGCAGCGGATTCTTGCAATCCCCTGCCAGGGCCGGGTTGTAGCGGTAGAGCGGCCAGTAGCCTGACTGGACGGCACGTTTCTGGGCATCCACACCGCTGGTCATGTCGATGCCGTGGGCGATGCAGTGGGCATAGGCGATCACCAGGGACGGGCCGTCGAAGGCTTCCGCTTCGAGGAGCGCCTTGACGCACTGGGCAGGATTGGCCAGGGAGACGGTGGCTACGTAGACGGTGCCGTAGGACATGGCGATCATCCCCAGGTCCTTCTTGGAGACCGGCTTGCCGCCGGCGGCGAACTGGGCGACTGCACCCAGCGGGGTGGCCTTGGAGGCCTGGCCGCCGGTGTTGGAGTAGACTTCCGTATCCATGACCAGGAGGTTGATGTTCTTGCCCGAGGCAATGACATGGTCGAGACCGCCGAAGCCGATGTCGTAAGCCCAGCCGTCGCCGCCGATGCACCAGACCGACTTCTTCACCAGGTAGTCGGCGATGGGTACGAGAAGCTTGGCTGTCTGCTCCTTGCGCCCCTTAAGTGCCTTCTTCAGCTCCTCAACACGGCCGCGCTGGGCTTCAATACCGGCCTGGCTGCTCTGGTCGGCCCCGAGGATGTCCGCGGCCAGCTTGTCGATCCCCTTCACCGAGGAGAACTCGGTGAGGTACTCCCGGGCCGACTTGCTGAACTGGTCCACGGTGAGACGCATGCCGAAGCCGAATTCGGCGTTGTCTTCGAAGAGGGAGTTGGACCAGGCAGGGCCCCTGCCGTCCGCCCTCTGGGCATAGGGGGTGGTGGGGAGATTGCCGCCGTAGATGGAGGAGCAGCCGGTGGCGTTGGCCACCATCATCCGGTCGCCGAAGAGCTGGGTGAGGAGCTTGAGGTAAGGGGTCTCGCCGCAGCCGGCACAGGCACCGGAATATTCGAAGAGCGGACGGACCAGCTGGTTGCTCCGCAGGGTTTCCAGCTTGACCTGGGTCGGGTCGACATCGGGGATGGAGAGGAAGAAGTCGTAGTTCACAGCCTCCTGGGCGCGCAGCGGCGGCTGGAAGGCCATATCAAGGGCCTTGTGGCCAGGGTTTGCCTTGTCCTTGGCCGGGCAGTTGTAGGCGCAGGCGCCGCAGCCGGTGCAGTCTTCCGGGGCGACCTGGACGGTGAGCTTCTTCCCCTTCATCTCCGGGATGGTGCAGTCGGCAGATTTGAAGGCTTTCGGGGCCCCCTTGAGTTCCTTGGCGTCGAAGGCCTTCATCCTCACCGAGGCATGGGGGCAGACGAAGGAGCAGATGCCGCACTGGATGCAGATCTTCTCGTCCCAGACCGGGATTTCGGTGGCGATGTTCCGCTTCTCGTACTGGGAGGTGGCGGTGGGGAAGGTGCCGTCGGCGGGCATCTTGGAGACCGGCAGGGAATCCCCCAGGCCGGCGACGATCACCCCCGTGACCTCCTTGACGAATTTGGGGGCCTTGCCGCTGATGGCCGCTGCCATCTTGATCTTGCTGCTGGCCTTGGCCGGGACCTTGACCGCGTAGAAGTTGTTCAGGCCGGCATCGACGGCCTTGTAGTTCATCTCCAGAACCTTCTCCCCGGCCTTGCCGTAGGATTTCTTGATGGCGTCATTGATGGAGGCAACGGCATCCTTGAGGGGGATGATATTGGAAATCTTGAAGAAGGCGGTCTGCATGATGACGTTGATGCGGGGTCCGAGGCCGATCTCGTTACCCAGCTTGACGCCGTCGATGACGTACATCTTCATCTTCTTGTCGATGATCTGCTGCTGGACCTCTTTGGGGATGTTGTCCCAAACCTCTTCGGGGCCGAAGGGGGCGTTGAGGAGGAAGGTGGCGCCGCTCTTGGCCTTGGCGAGCATGTCGTACTTCTCCAGGAAGGAGAAGTTGTGACAGGCAACGAAGTCGGCCTCCTGCACCAGGTATGGGGCACGGATCTGCTTCTTGCCGAAGCGCAGGTGGGAGGTGGTCATGGAGCCGGCCTTCTTGGAGTCGTAGACGAAGTAGGCCTGGGCGTTGTTGTTGGTCTCCTCGCCGATGATCTTGATGGAGTTCTTGTTGGCGCCGACGGTGCCGTCGGAACCGAGGCCGTAGAACATGGCCTGGTAGACCCCTTCCATGGGGTTCTTGTAGCTGTAGTCCACCTTGAGGCTGCAGCCGGTCACATCCTCTTCGATGCCGACGACGAACTTGTTCTTCGGCTTGGCGCTCTTCAGGTTGTCGAGAACAGCCTTGGCCATGGCCGGGGAGAACTCCTTGGAGCCGAGGCCGTAGCGGCCGCCGACGATGACCGGGTAGCCATCGGCCTTGAACTTGCCGGAGGCCATGGCCTCGCCGATGGCTGTGCGCACGTCCAGGTAGATCGGCTCGCCAAGGGCGCCGGGCTCCTTGGTGCGGTCGAGGACGGCGATCTTCTTGACGCTCTTGGGGAGGGCCTTGATGAAGGCATCCAGCGGGAAGGGGCGGTAGAGGCGGATCTTGACGACGCCGACCTTCTCGCCCTTCTTCACCAGGTTCTCCACGGTCTCCTGGACGACGTCGGCTCCGGAGCCCATGACTACGACGACACGCTCCGCATCCTTGGCACCCACATAATCAACCAGCTTGTACTTGCGGCCGGTCAGCTTGCCAAACTTCTCCATCTCCTCCTGGACGATCTTCTCGCAGATGGGGTAGTAGGGGTTGACGGTCTCGCGCCCCTGGAAGTAGACGTCCGGGTTCTGGGCGGTGCCGCGCATCACAGGCTTGTCGGGGGTGAGGCCCCGCCCCTTGTGGTCGGCGATGAGGTCGTTGTCCAGCATTGCTGCCATCTCTTCCCTGCTGAGCTCAACGACCTTCTGCACTTCGTGGGAGGTGCGGAAGCCGTCGAAATAGTGGAGGAACGGCACGCGGCTGCGGAGGGTGGAGGACTGGGAGATGAGGGCGAAGTCCATCACCTCCTGGACGTTGTTGGAGCAGAGGAAAGCCCAGCCGGTGGAGCGGCAGGACATGACGTCGGAGTGGTCGCCGAAGATGGAGAGTGCCTGGGCGGCGATAGCGCGGGCGGAAACATGGAATACAGTGGAGGTCAGCTCGCCGGCGATCTTGAACATGTTGGGGATCATCAGAAGAAGACCCTGGCTGGCGGTAAAGGTGGTGGTGAGGGCTCCTGCCTGCAGGGCGCCATGCACGGCGCCGGCTGCGCCACCTTCGGACTGCATCTCGACTACGGTGGGGATGTTGCCCCAGATGTTCTTCTCCCCGGCCGCGCTCTTGGCGTCGGAGATCTCACCCATCACCGACGACGGGGTGATTGGGTAGATGGCGATTACCTCGTTGGTGGCGTGGGCCACGTGGGCAGCGGCTGTGTTGCCGTCAATGGTGACCATTTTACGACTCATACAACTCCTCCTCTGTTGTTTATGTTGCCAAGTTATTGCAAACAAGCTTCTACGAAGCTGATGCTCAGCCTACCATGACCCCCCCGGGAGTCAACTACCCTCGACCGATGCGGCCTTTCCTGCCATTCACATCTCCGCTCGTCCCTGGAGCGCCCGCTGCATGGTGGCCGCATCGATGTACTCCAGGGCGCTCCCAATGGGGATGCCGTGGGCCAGTCTGGTGACCCGTACCCCCCTGCTCCTGATGAGGCCGGTGAGGTAGATGGCTGTCGCCTCCCCCTCCACCGAGAAGTTGGTGGCGATGAGCACCTCCCCTGTCTCTTATACACATCTGACGC
>CALMOE010000014.1 GCA_937871715.1 uncultured Geobacter sp.
ACCTTCTCCTGCAGCCGCTTCTCAAGGGCAACAAGTGAGGTCCTGTGTATAACCAGTTCTCCGACAAGGTTGAGCAGTTCGTCCAGCTTTTCGAAGCTGACCTTGAGGGTCGAGCTTTTTTGGGTTATGTAGGAGAGCTCCTCCACTTTCGCCTTTGACAGCGCTTTGATCGCGGGCTCTTCCCGTCCGGCTTCAGCACCCTCCATCTCCTGCGAGTAGGAGATCAACTCCAGGGACATCAGCTCGTCACTGAAATCCAGGGTAGTCTTCGGATCCGAGGCAATTCTGGCAAAGCCGCTCCTAAGGGCGGTGACTGCAGAGTAGAAGAGCTCAAAGACACCGCTTGACAGGGGGATCGCGCTTTCCTGAACGCCTTTGAGGAAACTTTCGAGACGATGGATGTACTGCTGCACCGGGGTAAAACCCATCATCCCCGAATTCCCCTTGAGGGTGTGCAGATTCCCCAGGAGCAGGGTCAGGAGTGCATCATCCATTACCCCCTCGTTCCATCTCTTCTCCAGCTCCATGACTGCTACCTCAACGGCATCCACATGGCCGTTGGCATCATCAAGGTACTCCTCTATCAGTAGCGAAACATCAATTACACCGTCCAAAGCAGCTACCTCCAGGTATCACTCCAAAACCAGCCACGAAGTAATCTATAAACTGAATAGACACCGTGACCTCAGTTGTTGAATATTTTATCAATCAGATCGTGCAGTCCCGAAGGGTGAAATGGCTTTTTCAGATATCCTCTGGCTCCGAGTTTAAGCCCCCTGATGGTATCCTCTTCCTTCCCTTCCGTGCTGATTACGATCACCGGGATTCTGGAGACGATTCCCATGGCCGAAGCCTTTTCCAGAAATTGCAGGCCATTCATCACCGGCATGTTTATGTCTAGAAGGATCAGGTCCACGTCCTTGTGCTGCGCCAAAATATCCAGCGCCTCCTGGCCGTTCATGGCATCAACGATGCTGCAGTTGTAGCGGCTCATCACCAGTCGATACATCTGGTGGATAAGTGACGAATCATCCACCACTAATAGCTTTTTCAACATATGTTCCCCCAATTCATGAAACTAGTGACTGTATGTACAAACCTGACGCTTACACGCAAAGCGAAATGACTCCGGACCATGGCCCATTACCTCGCAAGGCTTTATTCCTAACACTGCCTCACCGGGATACCTAGCTTGGCAACAGCCTGTAAGAGGGTCGGGATCTCTATCGGCTTGGTGAAATAATGACTTGCTCCGCGTCTGTAGGCCTCGGCCTCAATCTCCGGGGTGCCGAATCCGGTCATGATCATAACCTCGGTAGTGAAGCGCTCCTTGATGTAGCTGAGGAGTTCCAGCCCTTCGATGCTGTTGAGACCGGACATGCGGATATCGGCTATCACCAGGTCAAAATGGCTGCTGGCAAGGGCCTCCTCTGCCTGTTCAATTTCGTTGCAGGCAAGAACCTCGACCCCCTCGTACTTGAGCACGTAGGAGAGAGAAAGAAGTATTGACTGTTCATCATCCACCAGGAGTATCTTTTTCAACGGCTTGTCTGACATCTTGCCTCCTATTAGCGGTAGCGCTGGAAATTTGCCGAACGACATCAATTAGCAGAAAACGTGCCAGAAAACACTGAAAGCAACAAGCAAATTAGTCTTAAATTGCAAGCAGTTAACACAAACACCCGTCAAGGAAACCAGAAGACGTACGACTTTCGGACAGCAATAAATGCTGCTTTCAGGAATTATTGGGATATGACAGGATAAGAGTGTGTAAATACAGGATAAGTAGCTTGTCAAGGAAGAGGGTGTACGAAAACCGTACGCGTCCTATTTTCGTACACTAGGATTTGAGGCGTTTCATCTTCAGGTGGAGGGTGGACCTGCTGATGCCAAGGAGCGAAGCAGTCCGGCTATGATTGTTGCCAGTGTACTGCAGAGCCAGCCTGATGTGTTCGTCCTCAACATCCTGCAGGGTGGGAAAGGATGATTGTCCGGCTGCAGGCACCATCAGCCTGGAGCGCCTGAATTCGGTTGGGAGGGAGGCGGAATTGATAATGTTACCCTCGGTGACGATGATCGCCCTTTCCACCACATTTCTCAGTTCCCGAACGTTCCCGGGCCAACCGTACTGCCTAAGGCTATCGGCACATTCTGCTGCAAAGGACATTGGACCGCGCCCCATCTCCGCAGCCAGCCTGAAGAGGAAATGATTCGCCAGGAGGAGAACGTCATCTCCCCTCTCCCTGAGCGGCGGTAGGGTTATGGGGAGAACATTTATGCGGAAGTAGAGATCCTCGCGGAAAAGCCCCTTTTTAACGAGATCACTGATGTTCCTGTTGGTGGCTCCGATGAAGCGGGCATTACTGCTGATATCCTCAACCCCACCCACCCTCCTGAAGGACCTGGTATCCAGGACCTTGAGCAGCTTTGCCTGGACCGAGAGTGGCATCTCGGCAAGCTCGTCGAAGAAGATCGTGCCGTTGCCAGCCACTTCGAACAGCCCCCGCTTGCACCTGGAGGCATCGGTGAAGGCCCCCTTCTCATGGCCGAAAAGTTCCGATTCCAACAGGGATTCGGAGAGCGACGCACTGTTTATCTCCACCATGGGCCCGATTACTCCGCTCTGCTCGTGAATTGCCCTGGCTACCAACTCCTTGCCGCTACCCGAATCGCCTGTTATGAGCACTGGAGTTGAGACATTCCTGGAGAGTAGTGAGATCAGTCTCTGCACCTTGAGCATCGCAGGGGAATCCCCGATTAGACTGTTCCCACGGACCTCGCCCCCGGCAAGTTGGCGATAATGATCACTCTCGTATTTCTGCCGCAGCCTCTCTTCCACCCCGTCGAGAATGATGCACAAATGCTTAATGTCGATGGGTTTGGGGAAGAAATACTCTGCGCCAAGCTTCATTGCACGGACAGCCTGATCGATCTCCACGTGACCGGTGATCATCATGACGCATGACCCTACTTCGGGGGAGACCAGCAGCGGGAGGAGCGAATCTCCGCACATGCCTGGAATGTACTGGTCGAGAAAGACGACTTCCGGGAGATGCCTTCTGGCCGCCAACAACCCGGCCTCGCCGGTTGCGGCCTCATAAACTTCATAACCGCGCCTTCTGAGGAGGTGCCCGAGGGAAATCCTCACCCCCGGTTCGTCGTCAATTATGAGCGCCCTCACGCCCCCTCCGAAAACAGCGGAAGACGCACGACAAATGTGGCCCCACCTGCTTCGTTGTTTTGGGCGGAGAGCTCTCCATCATGGGCATCGATGATGTTGCGTGATATGGAGAGCCCAAGCCCGGTGCCGTTCTTCTTCGTAGTGTAGAAAACATCGAAAATGGAGTCCATGTCCGTCTCCGCTATGCCGCTGCCGTTGTCGGCAACACTGATCACCACGTACATGCCATCTACGGTTGTGGACAACAGAACCCTCCCCCCATTGCCACAGGCATCTACACCGTTTTGCAGCAGGTTAAGCAGTACCTGTTCCAGCTTCTCCGGATCGGCATGCACGAAAATCTCACCGATCATTTCGTCCGGAGCGATTTCCACACCCTTTTCACTGGCTCTGCCGCTCGCAAGCCTCATGGAATCGTTCACAACTTTGACCAGATTGACTCTCCTCTTGCTGAGGCGAACCTCCCTGGTGGTGGCAAGGAGTTCATCGACAAGATTGTTCAGTCTGCGGGCCTCATTGAGGAGTGAATCCATGAGCAGCTGCTGGTCGCTGCTTAGCTCCAGCTCCATGTTAAGGATCTGACCGGCTGAGGTCATGCCGAAGAGGGGGTTGCGCATCTCGTGTGCAACCCTGGCGACCACCTCCCCCATGGCTGACAGGCGCTGCTTCTGGCGGATCTCGTTGCGAATCCTGACTATCTCTGTCAAATCCTTGAAGGTAATGACCACCCCTTTGGGGATGTTTCTGGAATCGGTGAGATGAAAATAGTTGAAACCGATGATGAGCCGTTTGCCGCAAAATGAGACGATCATCTCATCAGTTTTCTTCTCATCCGCCTCCAGCAGATGCCCATGAAGTTCGGGGCAGATACTTCCAAAATTCCTGCCCAAAAGCTGATCCGGGTCACTCTGGCAAATATCTGCAGCATAGGGGTTGATCATTGAGATGCACATATCCCGGCCAAGGACTATGATGCCGCTCTGCATACTGGTAATGACCGATTCGACGAATGCATTGCGGTCGGCCACCATGTTATAGGCCCTAGCCAGCTGCTCCTCATGAAGAAGCTGTGCGGAGATATCCCTGATGACGCAGACATGAAGCTCCCTGCCAGAACCATCCTCGAAAACAATTGGCGAGGCAGAGAGTTCGCACGGGAAAACGATTCCATTCTTCTTCTTCATGGACAGCTTGCCGTTGTAACTCCCCCTGGCCGAAAAACCATCCACCATTTCGCCAGATATCCGTGCCTCGGTCTCCGGAGAAACATGCAGAAGAGGGAATTGGGCACCCAGCAGTTCGTCCATTGAGTAGGCGAACATTCTGGCCGCGGCAGGGTTCAGATCCTTAATCTCCATGGTGGATGTATCAACAACAATCACCGCCTCAATCAGGCTGTTGATCGTCTTGTGCAGCAGGTCATTTGCCCCGAGCACCTCTGTCTCGGCACGCTTTCGATCGGATATATCCCTTGTGCTGCCGACCATTGACCTGATTCTATTGTCATCGCAGGAAAAGAGGGTGGCGTTCATTTCACCCCAGAATCTGGAGCCGTCCTTCTTAATGAACTCCATCTCAAGGATAAAATGTACCCCTTTCCCTGCTGCAACACCATCAGCCGGGACAAGGATTCCGATGGCATCCAACAGTTCTGCCCGGGATTTGTCAGTAAGCAGATATACAAACGGCTTCCCTATCAACTCTTTGGCATTGTAAGCGAACATAGCCGAGACTGAAGCGCTGACAAATGCATAACAGAGGTTTTCGTCCAGTTCCCAGACAACCTCGTTGAGATTATCCGCAAGAAATTGATAACGCCCTTCACTGGCGATCAGAGCCAGTTCCGTGCTTTTGATTTCACTTATGTCAACCATGAGCCCGCGAAGCCCCGTGACCTCACCGTCATTGACTACCAGCGTCACCAGATCGCGCAGCCAGACCACCCGGCCATCGGCGGCAAGCATCCGGTATTCGAAAACGTGATCACGCTGCTCCCTGATGGCTGAAAGGCAGTAGTCGATCGCCCACTCCCGGTCATCGGGATGGAGGTGATCTGCCCAGAAGGTGGGGGATTCGATCCAACTTAGTTGCGGATAGCCGAGGATATCTTCTGACTTCTTGCTGACGAAAGTAACGGCAAAGGTCCGGGGATCAGCCTCCCAGACTATCCCCTCTATGGAATCAATTAGCTGGCGGTAGCGTGTCTTGCTAGAGCGGAGGGCGTTTTCGGTTTCTAACCGTTCCCTGATCTGACGATGAAGAGAAGAGGCAACCAGGTAGTAGAGTGCTGGGATGAGAAACAGGACAAGCAGGAGGGAGTCGATGAAAACAACTGAGACTGGCGGCATAATGTAACCGATCCTGCCAAGCAGCAGCATGACAAGAACTTCCGCAAGAGCGGTTACAAGCATCAGCGTGAGCAAGACACGCAGCGGACTGTCGCGCCACCTATTCAAAACCATCCTCACCGAACCACTCCAATTGCGCTGTAAATACAATCAAGCGAATCATATATACAAAAACCGCAACAAAATAAAGTGAATTCGCTAATAATAGCCCATGTATCAAAATCGGTTAAATTGATGTCACTTCTTGTGACACCCCTTGCAGGAGACAGGCCCCTTCTCGTACAGGTCGTGACATGGGATGCACAACTTGTGGGCAGCTGTCTCCCCCCAGTTTGGTATCTTGCCACTTTTCTTGTCGTGGCACTCCCAGCAGTTGTTATTGCTCAGCTTCTGGTGCTTATGGTGAGAAAAGGCGATTGTCTTCGTACCCATCTTGAACTGAATGGTTTTGGGACCTATGTCGGCTGGCGTTGCGGCAAAGGCGGACGTGCCCAGCAGCAATACCGAAAAGACAGACATAGCAGTATGACGGGAAACGACTCTATTTAGCATAACATTTCTCCTCTCTTGGCTAATCCGTTCATGCAGAGATCGTGACAAGAATCAACACAAACGAAAATATCTACATATCGAACCAACTGATATTGATGGGCCAGCAACATTGCCAGCATCAAACCGGAACAAACATCTCCTTGTTCTTGATTCTTGCAAGGAGTGCCACAATCAGCTTTACGGCGTTGTCCAGGTCTGACAGAGACAGCACCTCTACCGGCGAGTGCATGTAACGCAGGGGTATCTTGACAAGTGCCGTGGCAACCCCCCCACGGGAGATCTGCATTACGTTGGCATCGGTGCCGGTAGCACGTGGTATGCCGGTGAACTGCACCGGGATACCATCTTCTTCGGCGGCCTGAACGAGGAGATCAAAAAGCACTGGGTTCACATTAGCACCGCGGGGTATGATAGGCCCCTTGCCAACTGCCACGTCGCCATTATGCTTTCTCTCCACGTCTGGCTGGTCAGTGGCGAAGTCAACCTCAACGCATATGCCTATATCCGGGTTCACGTTGTAGCTGCTGGTCACCCCCCCCCTGAGACCTATCTCCTCCTGCACCGATGAGACACCGTAAAGGTCAACGCCGAGTGGCGCGCCTAGCTCTGCCACCTTGCGCAGCACCTCGGCGACTACAAAACTCCCCGCCTTGTCGTCGAAACCGCGCGCCGTAACCCTGTCCCCCTGCAGCCTCTGAAGTTCCGCAGCGAAGGTTACCGGATCGCCGACCCGCACCAGTTGCTCAGCCTCTTTTCTGTCTGCTACGCCGATATCGATGTACTGTGCATCCAGCTTAACCACTGCATCGCGATCCTTGGGTTCGAGGAGATGAATCGGCTTCCTGCCGATAACCCCTGGGACAGAACCACCCCTGCCATGGACATTAACCCTTAAACCGGGGGTGAGATGGGGGTCAACCCCGCCGATTGCCCCGAACCATATAAAACCCTTGTCATCTATGTATTTTACCTGCAGACCTATCTCATCGGAGTGCCCCACGAGCATTACGCGGGGAGTGGTCTCACCTACCCCTTCGATCCTGCCGTAGACGCTCCCCATGACATCGGTCTCAACCTTGGCAAAAGGCTCTATATAGCCGCGAAACAGCCTTTGAGCCGGCTGTTCGTAGCCCGAGGGGCTCGGCGCAGCCACCAGAGCCGACAAGAAAGCAAATGACTCATCCCTCACAAAAACCTCCTTTTTCCTTCTACCAGACACCTATTGTAACAAGAGTTGAAGCTTTGACAATCTGCACAAGAGCAGCAGGTTGTGCATGGGAAGATCACATCGGATACTTGCCCATATCCTCGGGTCTGAGCCTCTCAAGCAACGCAAGCATCTGTCCCTCGTCAGCCAGCCTGGTCTCGGCAGAGCCGCTTTTATCAACCATTTCGGAGGTGGCTATGGCCTCGTCGGAAATTCCGATAGGCAACTTGTACCTTATTGCCGTCAACAAGGCAGTTACCAGGCCTACGCTCACCAACACATCATCTCCTCCGGAACTGAGGCAGACGCTTACGTCATACCCCTGACCGGCAACACCATCGACTCGGATCTCCCTGATCCTTAGCCCCATGGTCTCAAGGAGTGAATCCAGGAGCTCATCCCCACCCGGCCTACCGGAAAGCCTGGCAGAAACCAGATCCGCAGTAACGGTAAGGACATCACTCACATCCAGCCAGAGGGGTACTGTGCTCTCACCCTGTGCATCCTTGAAAAGCGCCAAAGGCTGCTGTGCGTCTACCGTGAAACCTACAAGATTGAGCTGCCGGTACTCTTTCCTGACATCAACATCCGCTTCTTTCATGACCGTTATCCCATCTCTCCAAGCATCGAGTTTGGAGCATCCTTGACCACTAGGACATCCGCAAAGGAGCCGATCATCTCCACCGGTCCAGTAAAGTTGACGATACGATTTCCAGAGGTCCGTCCGTAAATCTGCCCCTCGTGCCTGCCGACCCCTTCAACCAGAACCTGCAGCCTGCTGCCGACGAGCGCTCTGTGCAGATTACCGGTCAGCTTCCTCTGCAATGCTATGACTTCATCCAGCCTTGCCTGCTTTTCCGCCCTGGTGGTCTTATCTTCAAGTGAGGCAGCCTTTGTCTCCGGCCGAGGAGAAAAGATGAATGTATAGGTATCGGAGTACCCCACCTCCTCCATGAGGGAAAGGGTATCCCTGAAGTCGGCCTCTGTTTCACCGGGGAATCCGACTATGATGTCACTGGTAAAACAGATGTCAGGCCTGGCCGCTCTCAGGCTCTCTACCTTGCGCAGGTAATCACTCCTGGTGTACCCCCGGTTCATAATCTGCAGCACCCGGTCACTGCCGGCCTGCACCGGAAGATGGATATGTGAACAGATCTTCTCCTGATCGGCAAAGCAGTCAATCAGGGGTTTGGAAATGTCCTTTGGGTGGGAAGTCATGAAGCGAATCCGCTCGATGCCGGGAACAGCGGCAACCTGGCGGAGCAGCGCGGCAAAATTCGGACCGTCCCCCACCTTAAGCCCATAGGAGTTGACATTCTGCCCCAACAGCGTCACTTCACGCACGCCTGAATCGGCTGCCATCCTGACCTCTTCAAGTATCTCGGCAGGCCTGCGGCTGATCTCCCTCCCCCTGACATAAGGGACGATGCAGTAGGAGCAGAAGTTGTCGCACCCCTGCATGATGGTCACGAAACGGCTTACCCCGCCCGTACCCCCGAGGACCGGGAAGAGATCGAGTCTTGTCTCATTGTCGATGAAATCGGTTTCAGCAATACGCTTCCCATCCTCGGCAGCAAGCACCATCTGGGGGATGAGGTGAAGATTGTGGGTGCCGAAGACGAAACTCAGGTGGGGCACCTTTTTCAGGAGCCTCTCCCCCTCCTGCTGGGCAACGCATCCGCCGACACCGATGAGAAGCCGGGGATTTCTTTTCAACTCCCCCTTCATGGTATGAAGAATCCCGTAGATGCGCTCCTCGGCCTTTGCCCTTACGCTGCAGGTGTTGAGAATCACCATGTCTGCACCGTCTATTGTATCGGTTGGTGAATAACCTACCTGGCGGAGCGCGGCGACTATCTTCTCCGAATCGCTTACGTTCATCTGGCAGCCGAAAGTCTGAATATGTACCTTTTTATCAACCATTTATTCACCCACCGATTCAAGGCAATTGAATTTCAAATAGTACGCAATCTCCTTTTCATTAGTCAACCCATTTCGCCACAGACGGCATGGGGCAAAACCATTTTTTCATTGACACGGCAAATGGAGCGGTGCTATATAAGACTCTTTCGAAACCAAAGATAAATAAGTCATCCACATAAATCGGAGGTGTAGTTTGGCTCATCATAAATCGGCTCTCAAGCGTATCAAGCAGAACAAGGTCAAGAATGCCAGGAACAGACATGTTCGCTCCACCATGAGGACCTTCGTGAAGAAGATTCGCGAGGCAGTGGAGAATAAGGATCTGGCAGCTGCGAAAGAGGCACTGGCGGCAGCCATTCCGGTAATCGACAAATCGGCCACCAAAGGGGTAATCCATAAGGCAACTGCTTCCAGGAACGTATCCCGTCTGACCAAACTGGTCAACACCCTCGGCTAGTCAACAGAGATAAGAACTGGAAAAGGGCCTTTAAGGCCCTTTTTTTATGCCTCCGCCAGGATCTCCTCGTTAGCGGGAACAGATCGAAAATACCACCATTTCCAGAACGGTCTGTTGCCTCCCACCGCTCTTCAAATCCAGATCGGCCTGATGCAGCCGCTCGAATATACCGAAGAACTCGACCGGGCTGAAATTCCTGGCCTGCTCCACCAGCCCTTTGAGAAAATATGGATTTACCTTTGCTCTCCTGCCGATCTCCTCGTTAGCGACTCGTTTCTGCAGCAGGTCCCTGATTATGCAGAGCTGGCGAAAATGCCTGGCGAGGGCACCGATCAGCATGTAGGGGGCATCCGCATCGCGCAATACCGTCTGCAGCTGACGCATCGCCTTGTCAAGATCCCGCCTCCCCAAAGCATCTGCCAGTTCGAAAGCATTGTCTATCTTGGTATCTGATGCCATGGCGCGCACATCATCCATGGAAATCAGGCTCTGGTCGCCCGAGTAGGAGGCCAGCTTCTCCAGCTGGGCAACAAGCTCCCTGAGGTTATTGCCGCTGTAATAGACGAGCATCTCCGCGGCAGCAGGATCAATCCTCTTTCCCAGTCGCTCCGCCTCTTGCCTCACAAAAGCGGGCAACTGCTCATCCCTCATCCTTTTTATCTCTACAAGATAGTTCCCCTTTTTCAGCTCCTGGAAAAACTTCCTGCGTTGATCAGCCTTTACTGCCTGAAACACGATGCAGCTCTCGCTCGCCGGATTCTGCAGGTAGGCAGCAAGCTGCTCGAATGCCTCAGCCGGCAACTCGTCCCCCCTTTTCACCAGGATGACCCTGCGCTGGGCAAACATCGGCAGGGTCATGGCAGAGTCGATTATCTGCTCAACCTTGACCTCCTTGCCATAGAAAACCGAAAAATTGAAGTCGCGGAAATCTGGCGAGACAATCCTCTCCAGCAGGCGCTGGACAGCACGCTCCACGAGGAACTCCTCATCCCCGTAAATAAAATAAAGGGGAGCGACCTCCCCTTTACCCACCTTCTTCTCCAACTCCTCCGGACCCATTAGCCAGCATCTCCGTGATTATTTTCGCCCGGCAAAACCGCCAGTTCCGCGATAATTGCACCTGTCATCAAAAAAACCGTCTCATCTGCAGCACAAGGTGATGCGCCATCTCCCTGCACGCTTCCGACACCGCCCAGTCCCTGGCATTCCTCTGCAGGGCCATATCGCTGTTTGCCGGATACTCTTCCCTGACGATCTCCCTTGCTTTCCAGATCACCTTGCCGCTTTTCCCTTCAATGACACGGGCAAGAACCGTCAGCTGAATACGGTATATCAGCACCTTGTCCTGGCCTGAAAATGACACGCTTTCCAGATTGAGGCTCTCCACATCACCATCCAGGAGCAGATCTGCCCCATCTTCTCCCAAGGTGATTGGGAGAAAGGCGAGTTCTTTGGACAGCGCCTGGCGCAGCCTCCCTTCGACTTCAGGATAATGGCTGCTATTGGCAAAGGTGGCCACCTGAATGGAGCGCTCGTCAAATGGCGCCCCATCCTTGCGCAGCGGAGTGTAGCCACAACCGGCCAGGAAAAACAGTGCCACCAGCAATGGCAGAAACTTGCCGGACACCGATCAGACCACCACGTTGAGAAGCTTGCCCGGGACGTAGATGATCTTCTTCGGGCTCTTCCCCTCAAGGTGCTGGATGACCCGTTCATCGACCATGGCAGCAGACTTCACTTCCTCCTCCGTGGCGTCCGCCGCCACGGTAACACGGCCGCGCAGCTTTCCGTTAACCTGGACGACGATGAGAAGCTCCTCGTCTGCAGCGGCTTCCGGGTCGAAGGAGGGCCAGCCGGCCAGTTCGATGCCGCCGCTGTTGCCGATCCCCTCCCACAGCTCTTCGCAGAAATGGGGGACAAACGGGTAGAGCAGGAGCAGGGTGCTCTCCAGAGCCTCCTTCAGCAGGGGACCGTTTTCCGGGAGATTCTTTGCAGGAAATGCCTGGATGCCGTTCACCAGCTCCATGATGGCAGAAATCGCGGTATTGAAGTGGAAACGCTCGTCCAGGTCGGCACTCACCTTGCGAATGGTTTTATGCACCAGACGACGCAACGATCTGGACTCGTCGGATAGTGCCGCAGGGTCCAGCGGTGAAGCGGATGCTATGAATGGAAGGGATTCATGCACCAGCTTCCACAGCCTGTTCAGGAAACGGAAACTACCGTCAACCCCCTGATCATTCCAGTCAAGATCCTTCTCCGGAGGAGCAGCGAAAAGGGAGAATAGCCGAGCAGTATCGGCCCCGTATTTTTCGATAAGGGCATTGGGATCAACCACATTCCCCTTGGACTTGCTCATCTTGGCACCGTCCTTGATTACCATCCCCTGGGTAAGGAGGTTGGTGAACGGTTCATCCACACTCACGTGGCCCAGGTCGCGCAGTACCTTGGTGAAGAAGCGGGCATAGAGAAGATGAAGGACGGCGTGTTCGATGCCGCCGATATATTGGTCAACGGACATCCAGTAGCGCACCTTTTCACCGTCAAGCGGGCCGGCAGTGAAATCTGGCGAACAGTAGCGGAGGAAATACCAGGAAGACTCGACAAAGGTGTCCATTGTGTCGGTCTCACGGCGAGCCGGCTTGCCGCACTTTGGGCACTCCACATTGACAAAGGAGTCTATCCTGGCAAGGGGGCTCCCCCCCTCTCCGGTAAAGGCAACATCCAGAGGCAATTGGACAGGCAGCTCCTTTTCCGGAACAGGCACGGTGCCACAGCAGTCACAGTATATGATGGGTATCGGATTGCCCCAGTAGCGCTGCCTGGAAATTCCCCAGTCACGCAGGCGGAAATTGACGGTCTTCGTCCCCTTCCCTTCCGCTTCCAGCCAGTCAGCTATCTGCTCCTTCGCCTCGGCGCTGTTCATACCGTCAAACCTGCCGGAGTTGACCATGGTGCCGACCTCGGTATAGGCTGCAGTCATCTCTTCGGCGACCAGATTTTCCCCCGTCGGCATGATGACTACCTTGAGAGGGAGGTCGTACTTCTTGGCAAACTCGAAATCGCGCTGATCATGGGTCGGAACTGCCATGACCGCGCCAGTGCCGTAATCTGGGAGAACGAAATTGGCCAGGTAAATCGGCATTCTCGCCCCGGTTGCAGGGTTTATGCACCATGATCCGGTGAAGACCCCCTCCTTCTCCATATCTTCGGCAGTACGCTTGATCTTGTCCGTATTCTTGACTTTCTCCACAAAAGCGGCCACATCCGCGCTGCGCTCTTGGGTTGTCAGGGCCAGAGCCATGGGGTGCTCAGGGGCAAGGGACATGAAAGTCGCTCCGAAAAGGGTATCCTGCCTGGTGGTGAATACCCTGATGCACCCCTCCCCCTCCAGGGGGAAATCTATTTCACATCCGTAGCTCTTGCCGATCCAGTTTCTCTGCATGACAAGAACACGTTCAGGCCAGCCTGGCAGCTTGTTTGTATGGTCAAGCAACTCCTCGGCATAATCGGTTATCCTGAAGAACCACTGCTCAAGCTCCTTCTGGACCACATCGCTGTCGCAGCGCCAGCAACAGCCGTCCTCAACCTGCTCGTTGGCGAGCACGGTTTCACAGGACGGGCACCAGTTGACGAATGAGCTTTTCTTGTAGGCAAGCCCCTTCTCGTACATTTCAAGGAAGATCTTCTGCTCCCAGCGATAATAGTCGACATCGCAGGTGGCAAGTTCCCGGTCCCAGTCGTAGGAGAGCCCCATGCGCTTCAACTGTCCACGCATGTAGTCGATGTTCTCCTTGGTCCACTTGGCAGGATGGGTCTTGTTCTGTATGGCGGCGTTTTCCGCAGGCATGCCGAAGGCGTCCCACCCCATGGGGTGCAGAACATTGAAACCGCGCATCCGCTTATGACGGCCGACGACATCACCGATGGAATAGTTGCGCACATGTCCCATGTGAATACGTCCGGACGGATAGGGAAACATCTCCAGAAGATAATACTTCTGCTTGGCAGCATCCTCGCTGACCTTGAAACTCTTCTCCGTATCCCACTTATTCTGCCATTTGCCCTCTACAGCAGCGGGCGAATACTTTTCAAGCACTTTATAACCCTCCGTGACCTATTAGATCAGTTTATTCAAATCCCTGCTCTTTATGACATCTCTCGCAGCTGGCCGGATCCCTGGTGGAAAATGCCATCTGGAACCCATGACAGGCGCCGCATGACTTCCCAACATTCATATCGGCCATGGTAACCGGCTTTCTATTCACACTTGCGGGAACGATCTTGTAGTGACAGTCATTGCAGCGGTAACCCCGTCCAAGGTGGATCTTGTGACTGAAAATAACCGGTTGCAGGTCCTTCTTGTTGGGGAAGTCATAACGAATCGCCTTGAGCGCCGGATGGCACTTCTGGCAGTTGTCAGTAACCGTGAACGCATCCTTGCCGTTGTGGCATTTGCCACATGATGACCCCTTCTCCATGTCGGTCATGGAGTGGCGACGGTTCCCCTCTCCGGGGACGAATATCTTGTCATGACAGTCGGTGCAGCGGTATATCTCCAGGTGGAACTTATGGCTGAATAGAGCCCCCGAATCCCTGAATGCGACGTCTTTTACCGGATGGCACCTGTCGCAGGACCCCTTGACCGAAAAAGCACTCTTACCGTCGTGACAGGCACCGCAGGAGTTGCCGTTCTCCAACTGGGCCATATTGAATCGCTTGGCATTTTTGCCCAAGGGGATGATGCTGTAATGACACTCTTCGCACTTGAAGGCTCCAGTGTGGAACTTGTGGCTGAAGGTTACCGGACCGGTCTCCCTGACAGGGATTTTAATCTCCTTGGTCGATGTGTGGCACCTGACGCAATCACCCTTTACCGAAAAGGCGAAGATATTGTCATGGCATGCCCCGCATGAGCGGTCCTTCTCCATCTCCGCCATGGTGTAGCGCCTGTTCTCGCTGTTTGGTGTAAAGAATGCGTTGTGACAATCGCTGCAGCTGTACAACTCCAGATGACGTTTATGGGGAAACCGCGCATCCGCCGTGAAATAGATATCCCTTACAGGGTGGCATTTGCTGCACTCCTTGGCCACGGAAAATGCAGTTTTGCCATCATGACAGGCACCGCAGGATGAACCTTTCTCCATTTGCGCCATGGAATATGATTTTCGCTGCGCTCCGGTGGTAAATATCTTGTTGTGGCAGTCATCGCACTTGTACATCCCCAGGTGAAATGTGTGGCTGAACTCCACCTTGCCAGCATTGACTATGTCGAAGAGTATATTCCTGGTCTTTGTATGGCACCTGTCGCAGCTGCCGGTGACGCTGAAGGCGATTTTTGAGTCGTGGCATGCACCGCAGGAGAGATCTTTCTCCATATCCCCCATGGAGTACCTGCGACTCTTGACACCGCCGACAAAAATGCCGCTGTGACAATCGACGCATACATACATCTTCTTGGTCGAGTCGGTATGAATCTCATGGCTGAAGCGGGCGGCACCTGCCTTGAAATCGACGTCCGGCTTGGCGGTATGACACTTGTTGCAATCACCCCGAACGGAGAAGGCATCCTTGCCGTTGTGGCACCCTCCGCAGGAGAGCCCGTTTGCCATGTCACTCATCAGGTAACGCTTGCTGTTGGGACCCGCGACAAAAAGTCTGCTGTGGCAGTTGCCGCACTGATATCCCATGCCAAGGTGGATGTTATGGCTGAACAGGGCATCGGCGTCGAAGCTGATATCCTTGACGGCATGACACTTGGTGCAACTGCCTGTTACGCTGAATGCCGTCTTGCCGTCATGGCATCCGCCGCAGGAAGCTCCACCCTCCATCTGCTTCATCGTCACATGTGGATTGGTGCCGTCGGCCTTGAATAGCCTGGTGTGACAATCGGTGCAGGTAAACAGGGAGAGGTGAAATTTGTGACTGAAAAGGACCGAGCCGAAATCCGGAATTTTGATGGCTAACTCTTTGGTCCTGTGACAGGTGGCGCACTCGGTCAGTCCGAACGCACGTATCTTGTTGTGGCACAGGCCGCACGACTTGCCGGTCTCCATATCGGCCATTGTTGCTGTAGGATTTTTCGCCCCTATCTTGAATACAGAATTGTGACAGAGAGTACAGTTGTTGCCGAGCTTTTTCAGATGCGGGTCGTGGGGGAACGGGACATTCCCCACGGTGGTCGTCTTGATGGTAACGTTCTTGAAATCTTTTGCAAAGAGTAATACAGGCACAAATATCAGCAGAAAGGCCTGCAGCCAGAAGCGTTTCACTAAAATCTCCTTGGACCTTAAACCTTTCAAGCAAGCTTTAACAGCTGTTTGGCAACATCCAGTATTTTGTTAGGCTGAATCGGTTTCGTTATATAATCGTTTGCGCCGAGTGCCAAGGCCCTTTGCCTATCCTCCTGGGCACCTTCGGTGGTAATGACCACGATCGGCACCCCCTTATGATTCGGCTCATCTCGTACCAGACTTATGAGTTTCAATCCATCCATCACCGGCATGTTTATGTCGGTAAAGATCATGTCGAACTTTTCCGCCGAAATCTTTTTCAGTCCATCAACTCCATCGCTGGCTTCGACTATTCTCACCCCTCTGATCCTTTTCAGGGCAAAGGAGATAAGCTGCCTCATTGTGGGCGAATCTTCAACTATCAAAATATTATAATCAGCCATAACCCCTCCGAGTTAAATACAATTGACGACTTATTTGGTCAGCAGGTCAAGGAAACCTTGAATGGTCGAAAGCCTTCTCTCGGAATCAGAGTAGAGTCTCGCGCCGAAAATTGCAGTCGCCGCATGGCCGGCAAGGAGCGTGAAGAGCTCGTAGTCAACCTGGGCAAACTGATCCTTCTGTAAGAGGAGCTTGTAGATTGAGAGCACGCCGATCACATGGTCCTTGATCTTAAGCGGCACACATACCATCGGATTCAGTATGTCGCGCTGGTAGCTCTCCAGATCATCGGTGAAATAACTCTCTCCACTCTGCAGTGTCTGCCCGATCAGTCCACTGCCAAGCTTGACCGGAGGCACTTCGTCCCGGTCCAGCCCCTCACAGGCCACGGCCTGCAGATCACCACTCTTTTCATCCAGCAGCATCAGGGCGAACTCTTCGGCACCGATCAGATTGATGACGATCTCCATGATTATCTGCAGAACCTCCTTGAAGTCCAGCGTGGAATGGAGTTGATAGCTGGCTATGTACAGGTTTGCCAGATTGTTGTTTTCTGCCTCTATCTCTACGTAGCGATTGGCAAAATCCTGGTTTTCATCCTCTATCTGCTGGATGCGGTCGAGAATAGCCTTCTTTTCCTGCTCCAGCTCGCTTATGCGCTGTATGAGCGCCTGACTCTGACTGTCCGGGCCACTGCCAGCAGTCGCGCTGTTAAGGGAGTTTTCAAGCTCCAGCACACGGTAGCGCAGGCGCTCATTCTCCCTGAGCAGATCCTGGGTAAACTCGGCCCCCTTCTTGAAAACCTGGAGGAACTCCTCAGCCTTCCCACGATAGCCGGATTCTTCCTCTATAGTCATTTCCACAACCTCCTGTTAGGCTGTTGCGGTCAAAAAACCGCAACTTTCCATGATCGCGCCTGCCATCTTGCCTAGGGACACGACCCGATCCACTGCTCCAGTGGCAATCGCCTCTCTGGGCATACCGAAGACCACTGCTGAATCCTCGGCTTCGGCCAACACGCTTCCACCGCACTCCTTTATCCTCAGGACACCCTTGCTACCGTCATTTCCCATGCCGGTAAGGACAACAGCCAGAGCCATTGTGCCATATACTGAGGCAACCGATGACAGCATCACATCGACAGAAGGGACGTATTTGTCCTCCTTGGTCGGGACCTTCAATCTTACAATTACCTGATCATCATGCCTTGCTGCAACCATATTCATCCCGCCGGGGGCGATCAGGACCGCATTGGGCCTGATGACTTCACCATCGATCGCCTCGCGCACATCAAAAGGAAACATGCGGTTGAGACGCTCTGCAAAGGCCCTTGTAAAACCAGACGGCATATGCTGTGAAATAAGCACCGCGAATGGCAATGTGCCGGGCAACTGGGAGAGGATCTTCTGCAGTGCCGGGGGGCCGCCCGTGGACGAGCCGATGGAAACCACCTCGAACCTCTGTTTCCCCCCCTTTGGGAGCCTGGCAGGTCTGCGCACAGGAAGGTTCTCCTCCTGCACCACCATCTTCGTCCTGACCTTCACACCCTGAAGGTTAAGATTGAATACGTTGGAGACCTTCTGCTGCAGCTCCTCACGAATCTCAAGAAGCTGCTCCGAGACAACCTTGCCGGGCTTGGCAACAAAGTCTACGGCACCAAGCTCCATGGCCTTGAACACCCTTTCATCTTCGTTCTGGGCACTGACCACGATGACCGGCGTGGGACATGCATTCATGATGATTCGCAGCAGGGTAAAGCCATCCATACCCGGCATTTCCAGATCCAGGGTAACCAGATCTGGACGGAGATCTATGACCTTGCGCAACCCCTCCTCACCGTTTACGGCATAACCCACAACCTCGACCCCGGCCAGCTCTTCAAGCAGCTTGATTATGGTTCTTCTGCTGTATGCAGAGTCATCTATGACCAGTACTCGTACGGTTCTCACAATAACCCCGTTTCAAGCCTGCCAGGCTTTTCATAGACCATATCGTTTTTCAAGTGACGCAGCTTGAAGGCCGTTGTGATGTTCATCAGAGACTCCGAATGCCCGAGAAGCAGGAAACCTCCGGAATTTAGCGAGTTATAGAACTGCTCGACAACCTTTTTCTTTGCAGGCAGATCGAAGTATATGATCACATTCCGACAGAAGACTATGTCCATTTTGCCGAGGAACAGAAACCTGCTCTGGTCATATAGGTTGAGACGACTGAATGTTACCAGTTCACGTACACTGTCTGCAATCCTGAACTGGCCATCCTGTTCATGAAAATAACGACTCTTGTAAATCTCGTCCGTCACACGGAAGGCGGAACTGCCATATACCCCCTTGCGCGCCTGATGCAGGACCCTCTGGCTGATATCAGTGCCCACGATCTCTATCTTCCACCCCGAAAGCTCCGGCTTTTCCATAAGAAGCATGGCGATCGTATAAGGCTCCTCGCCGGTGGAACAACCAGCGCTCCAGATTCTTAGAGTCCTGTCCCCCCTTGCCCCCTTGATCGCCGTTAATTCCGGAATGATCTCCTCTGAAAATGCCCTTAACTGGAAAGACTCTCGGAAAAAATAAGTCTCATTGGTGGTAAGGACATCCATGATGTCCGAAAGCTCCATCTCCCTGTTCTGATCGTATTTCAGATAGTAATAATAATCATGAAAAGTAGCGAACTGCAGCTGCGTCAGCCTTGGTGTCAGGCGCCTTTCCAGGAGAAAACGGTTTTCATCGGCAAAATACAGACCGCTATAGTTATAGATGAGATCCCGGACAAGCAGGAACTCATCGTCAGTCATTTTTATGTCGTTATCACAGAAAAAGAGCATCAGATACTTTCCGTCACTCCATCCAGAAGTCCCCTGGCCACTCTTGCCACCTCATAGTCATTGTCCTGCTCCGCCTTTAACAGGTAGGGGAGTGCCTGCTGCGGAGAGATCTGGAAAGCCGCCTGCAGGGCGGTTATGAGCAGCATACCGCTGGAGCTTTCCAGAATGGAGATGATCCCAGGGAGGGCAGAGTGTTGCTTGCGTCGGCCAAGGCTTTTAAGAACCGCCACCTGAACCCGGGGGGACGGGTCGCTCATGGCAAGAAGCAGCGAACCAGCCTCGTCGGCGAAACCTGGCCAACCAAGGGCAGTTGCCGCCGCTACCCTTACATCCAGATCCTCATCAGCCAGGGCCATTGACAACCTTCCCGAACTGGCCGGCAGATGCAATTCCCCCAGGTAGGTTACCGCCTCCCGACGAACAATCGGGTCCTCATCCTTGCTCATAAGGACAAGATGCGACTCATCACGCAACGAGCCAAGCAGCTTGACTGATTGCAGACGGCAACCCGGCTCCTCGGATTCGGCAAGGCGTTTAGCCGCTGATGAAACGGAAGCGGGATCGGCATTGGCAAGACGCACCAGCGCGCCGGTCACTTTGCGCCTGACATCGGCGGACGGGTCGTTCAAAAGCCTCAACAGAGCAGGGATGAGTTCGGTCATTTCCGCCTTGCCAACTGCTTCCACGGAAAGCGCCCGGACAAGCGGCACGCCATCGCTTAACCCAGCAGCGGCAATCCTGACACAGGCTCTGAGCCTTAATTCTCCCGCAATGTGAGCGATAATGCAGCGGGTTTCGTCATCTGCTGAAGCAAATCGATTATGAAGCTGCTCCCCACCTTCCTCACCGAGGCTGCCAAGCGCCGCCAGGATACTCTGCCTCATCTTTTCCTCACGATATTCCATGAGAAACAGATCTATGGCGCGCAAGTCCTTAATTGCACCCAGGATAGCAATTACAGCCAACTTTACCCTGCTGTCCTGATTTCCATGCATCAAAAGCAGGTTCTCGACGGTCTCACTGCCAACAAGCAGGCGAAGACAAGGATCTATGCTCTCCTCTATCTCCTCCTGACTCGAACGGCGCCTGATCGAGTCCAGTGCAACAACCGCCGCCGCACGGACGGTTCTGTTTCTGTCGTGCAGGGCTTCAGCCAAAAGGTTTGCAGCCTCGTAGTTACCGACCATGCCGATGCACTCATAGAGAGCCTTCTTCATGAGGGGATTTTCTGCCAGGTGGGTGATCTTTCCCAATGGAACTGGAGCCCCTATCTTAACTAGCGCCTTAAGAATTGCGTATCTGAGCAGGAATTCGTCCCGGTCCAGTGCATTGAGCAGATCTGGTACTGCCTGTTCATCACCAATTAGGCCGAGGCTTTCAGCCGCGGCTGCTGCCACATTAGAATCTTCATCATGCAAAACCAGGACGAGTTTGGCAACCGACGATGGATCACCTATCCCACCCAGGATGTCCACAATGAACTTGCGTACGCCAGGATCATTATCCTGCAGGGCCTCAAACAGCTGGGGGAGCACGGAGGAACCGAATGTCTGCAACACCTCAACAACCGAATTCCTCAGGCCTGCATTGCCATGAACCGACAGGAGGGCTATCAGTTCCCGCGCCAGGTCTGCAGTTGCAGTATAAAGAAGAATAGTATCAACAGCCTCTTTCCTGACTCTCCAACTTTCATCCCCAAGGGAAGCAAAAAGAAGTTCGTGCACTTCGGCCAAAGGAAATCCGGCAAGGGCACGCACTGATATGCGTCTCTCCTCCTCGTCAGAAGAGCCAAGTCTGCCGCGCAGATCTTCTATCCTTTCCACAGACCACCTCTTTTCACTTTATTCCCAGTTCAATCTTCTTCTTTTCAACCAGTTCGGACAGCGCCTCCCCAAAATAGTCGTTGTCGTCCCTGGCAGCAGCTGGCAGCCTCTCTTCATAAATGGAGCGCCCGTCAAGAATCTCATCGCCGAGAGCCTCTTCTAGATTGCCGGACATCACACCTTGTTCAAACTGCTTCTCGCTGTATAGCGAGATGTCCGACACTATGCTCCGGGCAAGATGGCGCGCAGCTTCGACATCGCTTTCCTTTAAATTTCCGGGCTCAGGCAGATGATGGCCCCTCAACTCCTTTCGTACCAACTCCTGGCTGGCAGCCTCGGCAGAGGTCAATCTGTCCGGTGATGTAGCTATCAGTTTTTCAACCTTTGCCATATCGCCGTTATTCGCATCAACCGGCCTGGCATCGGCAGCCAAGCGATAGATCATACCAGCAAGGGAGTCTGGGATATGGTGCTGCTCGATGTAGTCGTCCGCACCGTACAGCGACTGGGGAGAGCGTTTGTACTTGGTCTTGTCGTATATTGCCGCAAGAAGAATGATTTTTATGTTGCGGGTACGCTGGTCGTTACGCAGAGACTCGCACACCTGAAAACCGTACAATGTGGGTAGTGCAACATTGAGCAGCACAACATCAGGAACCAGTTTCAGAGCGATATCCAGCGCCTCCTTGCCGTCATGACTGGAGATGACAGTGAACGGCTCGGAAGCAAGCACCTTCTGCACAGCAGAGCAGAACTCCCTGTTCTCGTGGGCAACAAGCACTGTGAGACGGCCTGAGCGAGCCTCGTTGTCAGCGGCCAAACGAAATACAGAACTGCACTTGCTGCAGCGCAATCTAACCCCGGAACTGCCAACTTTCTGTTCATTAAGCCGAAATCTGGTCTTGCAGACCGGACAACATATGAGCATGTTAATATTTTCTCCCAATTGGACTTCGTAACTACTAGGCAATACTCCCCAGTTCCATGACCTCGCTACAGGTAAGCAACCTGTCTATATCGAGCAGCATGACGAGAACATCAGCTGACAGACATACACCCAGAAGATATTTTGCGGAAACACCTTCCGCAACTGTTGGCGGAGGCTTGATCTCCTTTACCGGAACAGTGATCACCTCGGTAACATCATCCACGACAAGTCCAAGAGACTGTCCGGCCACTCGCGAAATAAGGAGCCGGGTTGCAGCGCTTGCCGGCCTGGGCGGCATATCGAATCTCTTACGCAGATCCACAACCGGAATGACGTTACCCCTTAGATTGATAACCCCTTCTATAAAGGAGGGGGCTTTCGGCAGTATCGTCAGCTTTTGCGGCCGAATAATCTCGTTGATCCTCATGATGTCCACTGCGTAGAGATCATCCATAAGCCTGAAACAGGCAACCTGTATCTCAGTAATTCCGCCGCTCATCCCTGCCTCTTTTCGTCATATGAATTGAGTACATTTTCCACATCTTGGATTCATTTATGCTTGAGCAAGCTTTCTATCGTTTCAATAATTTTTACCGACTTGAAAGGCTTGGTAATATAGGCGTCGGCTCCGACCTGAGCCCCCCTTGCCTGATCCATGCTCCCTTTCTTGGCGGTCAACATGACAACGGGGATGCTGCTGGTAAGCGGATCCTCCTTGATGCGCCTGCAAACCTCGAAACCGTCAATACCCGGCATCATGATATCCAGCAGAACCAGATCCGGCCTGTCAGTGGCGATCGCCTTGAGTGCAGCCATGCCGTCGGTAACACCCCTGACATGGTACCCCCTCGATGTCAGGAGAATGCTCTCCAGCTTAAGCAGACTCTCCTCATCTTCAACAATAAGAATTCTATTATTTGCCATAACATTAGTTCTCCGTTAACTGCAAGAGGATGGTAAACCGCTCACCGGATGACATCAATGTATCTCTAGGTTCAGTATGCTTTCCAGGTTGAGGAGTATCAGCATCCTGCTGTCAAAATGACCGAGCCCCATGACAAATTCCCTGTCAATGCCATCGAGAATAGCAGGAGGCCCCTCTATTGCATCCTGCTTAAGCCTCACCACCTGAATCACTTCGTCGACAAGCACACCACAAAATCCTGAAGGGGTCCTGAGCACCAGCACCCTCTCCCTCCCTGTAGGTTGGCCGTACGGCAGGGAGAGACGAAGACGCATGTCCATTATGGGTATGATTACTCCTCGCAGCGAAATAACGCCGGAGATGAATACTGGCATACGCGGAACTTCCGTAACCTCGCGCGGCTTGATGATCTCCTTGATATCCAGGATACTCAGGGCATACTCTTCGTCCGCCACCTTGAAACAGAGATACTCTTCCACATCACCAGCAACGCTAACCGCCTCTTCGGCAGTTGCCTCGCTGTCATCAGCAGCAGAAGATATGCGGCCGGCGAGAATGGTTGCTACGGGGTCATAAGCCGGATATCTGACCGCAGTCCCACCCTGCACCCCGGACTCTCTTGGCGCAACAGTCACAATAGACTCAGAAAGCGGTTCGGAATCCGCATTTGACATCTCATTGAAAAATTCATCAGGAGTCTCAGGCGGAATGGGCGAAGTTTCTTCAACAGCTTCAACCTGAAAGCTCTCCGACTCTTCCTCAACCCCCTCCAGATCGAAACTGCCAATCTCCTCCTGAAATCCCCCGGAGATCTCCCATTCAGGCAACGGACCAGCATCCATGATTTCAGGTGTGAGATAATCGACACTTTCTGCAGGTACCTGCTCGTCTGGAGCATCTGATTGTTGCTTGCTTGCCTCGGCAGCTTTTTTTCTTATCTCTGCTAGGTTCATAGTGATCTTCCGCTTAGAGTAACAGTTCGGATGCAATGGCATCTATTATTGTAGCATCTATCATTGCAGAGTCTCGGCCATACCCTTCAAGTATGGCATTTGTGGCAATAAGATTAATCCTGCGAGGAACACCTCCTGACAGTTCATAGATGCGCTGTACCGCGTCAGGCGAGAATAGCCCCCCCAAACCTCCGGCAACCTCAAGGCGGTAATCCAGATAATCGAGAATATCATCCATTCCGAGGGGTGACAGATGGTAATGCATGGTAATTCGCTGTTTCAGTGGCTCGAAGACCGGACTGGAAAGCATATTGCGCAGCTCTGGTTGCCCCATGAGAATGACGCTGAGCAGATTCCTGTCATCCAGCTGATAATTGGTCAGCAGCCTGATCTCATCGAAGATTTCATTGTCAGGAATCAATTGTGCCTCGTCGATAATAACGACCGGGCAGATACCTTCATTATGGAACATGAACAGGGCATCGGCAATCTGGTTCAACAGACCCTCCTTGTCCTCAACCGGAGGTGTCGACAGAAGAGCCCGGGCAATGGTACGGAGGAACTCCAGGGTATTCAGGCGTGGGTTGACGATGAAACAGAATCGACAGCTGTCACCCATGCTGTCCATAAGAGCCCGCGAAATGGTCGTCTTGCCGCAACCGATTTCCCCCGTAAGCAGGGCAATCTCCCTCTCCTCGATGACGTATTGCATACGTGCAAGTGCTTCCCTGTGCCCCTTGCTGAGGTAAAGGAACCTTGGATCCGGAGTCTTGCTGAAGGGACGCTCCCTTAATCGGTAAAAATCCTTGTAGATAAGCATCAGGCCTGACCACCACCCTTGGTAGCTTCGTTAATGATGCCACCGACGTCAAGTACCAGTATGGTTCTCTGATCCCCCAGATCGGCTGCACCGGAAACCCCCCTGACCCCTTCGAATACCGGGCCAAGGGTCTTGATGACAATATCCTGCTGACCGAGAAGTTCGTCCACCACAATGCCGAGTCGCTTGTCAGCCACACCTACAACGACGACAAAGACATTTTCTCCGGCCGCTTCACCGTCGAGGTGAAAGAAACGGTTGAGCCGCAACAGCGGCAGTGTGCTCTCCCGCAGCTGAATCACCTCTTTCCTCTCAACGGTAAGGATGTCAGCCGGCTCAATCATTATGGATTCGAGTACCGATGTTATCGGCAGTGCATAGTAGCGGCCGGCAGTGGAGATGATCAGCGCTTTTATGATCGCCAGGGTTATGGGGAGGGTTATGGTCATCCTGCTCCCCTCACCATGGACACTCTCAACGTCGACCATTCCGCTGACAGCTGCAATGTTGTTCTTCACCACATCCATGCCAACGCCGCGACCGGAAATCTCGCTTACGGTTTCGCTGGTGGAAAAACCGGGGAGGAATATGAGCTCCACTGCTTCGCGATCGCTCAGATTGTCATTGGGTGAGATCAGCCCTTTTTCTATTGCCTTGCGTTTAACCTTGGCCACATCGATACCGCGACCGTCGTCTTCCACTTCGATAACGACATGGTTACCCTTCTGGTACGAAGAGAGCTTTATTGTGCCGCGCTCGTCCTTGCCTCTGCCGCGACGCTCTTCCGGCAACTCAATCCCGTGGTCAATCGCATTCCTTATTATGTGCATCAGAGGATCGGCAATATCCTCCATGATAAGCTTGTCCAGCTCGGTGTCGGCACCGAACACACGCAGATCGACCTTCTTGCCCTGTTCCTTTGAGATCTTTCGGACTATTCTCCCCATCTTCTCGTACAGTTGGCCAACGGGGATCATCCTTATCTCCATGACCCCCTTCTGCAGTTCGTTAAGCTTCCTCTCAAGCCCCTTGGCTGCCTTAAGAAGCTCGGCCAGCATGGTGGAATATCCTGCCTTGCGCATCTTCTCGGCAATGTCAGATATGGTTGAGTGGGATAGCACCAACTCGCCTACTATGTTCATCAGGTCGTCGAGCTTGCCGATGTCAACCCTGACGGTGCGACTCATGCTCTTGGCAGTTATGCCTG
Organism: uncultured Geobacter sp.; assembly: GCA_937871715.1. GTDB lineage: Bacteria > Desulfobacterota > Desulfuromonadia > Geobacterales > DSM-12255 > CALMBF01. The sequence goes on from CALMOE010000014.1 coordinate 25,820, forward strand.
CATCGGCGGGTGCAGCTGCATTTGGCTTCACAGCATCGCTCTCGGCTGCTTCCGGATATGCATCCTCCGCAACGACAGTATTTCCGGTAGCGGAAGTGGGAATCACCACCTGTTGTCCGTTGACCTGCCTGACAACAACATTACCATCGGCAACAAGCGCGACTATCTCTGCCATAGGCTTGGCTGAGCCGAAAAGTATCTCGAAATCAATGGAAGACTCTATACTGGCACCAACACTCGGCAGCGTACTGATTACTTCTCCGTTTTTCTTCAGCTGATCCGTCAACTCCGCCAGATCCTGATCAAAAGTTGCCAGGCTGAAGGAAGCAAGCACAGTGAAGATGTTTCTGGATTTTTTTATATTTTCCAGCAAACGATGCTCTTCGTACTCGGTAAGGGCGTTGATCATCGACCGGGGAATTTCCAGAGATGACAGCAGGGAATCGCTCTCCACCCCCTCATTGCCCGAAACGCAGTCATTGATCCGCTGGAGCAGCGACTGGACAGATATCTTCTCGCTAACACCCTCGCCAAGATTGCGAATCATTATGCCCAGTGCTTCGAGAGAGTCGGTCAATACAACGACAACCTGCGGTCCGATGGCAACCTTACCGAGACGCAGGGAGTCGAGCAGATTCTCCAGGTTATGGGAAAGATCCTGTATCCCGTTGAAACCGAACATGCCTGCCAATCCCTTGAGGGAATGAGCTCCCCTGAACACCGAATTGAGAGAGTCAGGGTCGCACTCCCCCCCTTCAGAAGATTCGCTTAACACACCTATATCTGCACAGAGCTGGTCGAGAATCTCCTCGGCTTCAGCAAGAAAGTCCTTTACGGCCTTCCCTGAAACATCATTAACTCCGGACATGGCATTCTCCATAAGCAACTGAGTACGAGATGGATCTACTCTGCATCGGCACCGACATACTCCCTTATCAGCGCCTGTAGTCTCTCCGGGTCGATTGGTTTTACCAGGTACTCGTTTGCACCCAGAGCGAGCCCCTTTTCCACATCCTTTTCGCGCCCCTCGGTGGAGATTATGAAGAGTGGTGTATTGCGGTACTGTTCACTCTTGCGCACATAGTTTATAAGCTCCAGGCCGTTGATATCCGGCATATTGATGTCAGTTATGATGAGATCAACCTTTTCCCTGGGGAGAAGGCGAAGAGCCTCAAAACCGCTGGCAGCCTCCACTACTTCGTAATCGCCAGATGCCTCGATGGTTGCCACAAGCAGCGAACGCATGGTAGCCGAGTCGTCAGTAACCAGAATCCTCCTCATACCCCCTCCGAGAGACAACCCGAAAGTCCGTAAGAGCGGCAAAAATCTCCACGGAAAGTATCCTTAGCATCAGTCATCACTCTCCACTCCTCCAATCTGACGGGTAAAATACACTGAACTGCAAAAAATTGATTCGACTAGCCGGACGACAACGCATCGAGGCGCTGCTCAAGAAAAGCCTTCTCTGTGGCAATCCCTGCCTGGGAGAGAAAAATCTCAAGGGAATCCGTATCGCCTACAGGTTTCTGCTCCGGATAATTGTCACCATAAATGATGGCCACAACCTTACCGCGACTGATTAGAGGCCCGAGGAATATCTCGCAAGGGGCGCCACCTATCTGACCATAAAGATAATCACTCCACTTATTCTCTTTGGGCGCATACTTGCACGGCATGCGGCTATGCAAGACTCCGCTGAAAAGGGACTCTTCCTGCAATGGAATCTTTAGACTGCGAATGATTCTCTCTGCCGAGCGCTCCTGCAGCACAATGCCGAACTGACCGATACCGACAATATCTGCCTCCTTCACCAGGAAGATGACCGCACGGTTTACGAACTCGGAGGCAAAGCGGAGCAGAAGGAGAATTATCCCGCCACCAAGAGAAGGGTCGTTCAACTCCTCCAGCATTCCTCTCAACATCGAGATGCCGGTGCTTGGCACAACGGTTGACGAAGGCTGCTCGCCGATATCACCCAATTCAAGACGAAGTTCGTCGCCTAGGTTTACATCTTCGCAGATACTGATGCTGGAAGCGCCGCTCGCCAATCTTCGCAGCTTATCTACCAGCGTCTGGCTGAATTCCCGAGATGCCTGATGTTCGGCGATCTCTCCTCGCCTTGGCTTAATTATGAAATCTGCACCGATTTCGCGAATGCGTCTCTCGGCTTCACTGTTGCGGTAATCCGAGGTCACAAGAACAGGGAGGTCGGCGAAATTGGAGTGCAGCAGCTCCAATAGTTCAAGTCCGCCCAACACCCCTGAGCCGTCCATGCGCGGCATTATGAGGTCAAGCAGAATGCTCGGCCTCTTTCCGTCACGGTAAAGGGTGTCGATAGTGATCAGGGCATCTTCGCTTCCGGCAAAAGGGAAAATCTCATAACCGGAAGAGGACAAGAGATCGGCGAGGAACTTCCTGACGGCAGAGTCATCCTCCACCAGCACGAGTTCCCCTAAAGGATGGGAGGATGCCTGAGCGACGCCATCCTCGACCTGCTCTTCACCCGGGGTTATCAGATCAAAAGCCACATCGGGCGTCCCATCGCCCCCATGACATATTTCAGCATCAAGGCTATCGCCGCGATGACGCTTCTCGTCGATAATCCTCGACCCTTCCATGGCAAGGAACTGGGGATTGAGCCCCTGGGCAAGCATGAACTGGAGAGGATCTAACTTTGAATCATCGATTGTTTCAACATCTTCCTGGACCTCGAACTCGAAGCGTCCATCTTCCCAGGAAAAAAATGAATAAACGACCTTCTCGATCTGTTCCCTGACAACATCCTCGATCTTCTGGGCAGGGACATTGAACTTGTGAATGAGAATCGGCCCGAGCCGCTCCTTGTAGGCTGTCGCCTGCTGCTCATGCAGGGCCTTCTTGAGACAATCCTCGTCAACGACCTGCCTTTTCAACAGTTCCTCGCCGAGGAAGTAGCGCATGGTACTGGAATTGGCGCGGATCACCTGGCCGAAACGGAAGACGATTATCCCCTCCCGCCCCCTGCTTTGCAGGGTAAGAATGCCAGATTTCCTGCTGAGACTGACGATCTGCAGAATTTCGCCAAGTCCCAGGTCTGCCAGATTACCGACAAGACTCAACCAATCCCCCTAATCCCGCCACCGATAAATTGATTAATAATAGCCGAGAGCCGCGGCCAGGTAAAGAATTATAACAGCCTAATTACACTGCATTGACACGTCCCTCCCTGGGAGGAATCACTTTTTAGCATGTTCCCTGCCGCGGAACATGAGGTGTAGCGGTGTTCCGGCAAAGCCGAATGCCTCGCGGAACCTGTTGATCAGATACCTCTCGTAGGAGAAGTGCACCCCCTCCGGCTGGTTTGTGAAGATGACAAACCCCGGCGGTTTAACGCTGACCTGGGTTGCATAGTAGAACTTGACCCGCCTCCCCGTAGCCAGGGGTGCATGGTGAGACTCTATCGCCTCCTTGAAAACACGATTCAGATCTGCGGTAGAAACCCTTTTGGTGTACTGGGCCATCAGCTTGTCCACTTCAGCCATGATGCTCCCAGTTCTCTGCCCGCTCTTGGCCGAAACGAAGACAATCGGAGCAAATGCCATGTACTTGAATTCGGTACGGATTCTATCGACGAACTTCCCCATGGAGGAATTATCCTTGGCAACCGCATCCCATTTGTTCACCACAAACAGGCAGGCCCTTCCCGCCTCGTAGGCATAGCCGGCAATTTTGGTATCCTGCTCGGTCACCCCCTCCTCGGCATTGATGACGATCAGCACCACGTCGGCCCTCTCGATGCTGCGCAGGGCATCAACCACGCTGTAGGTCTCGATCTTCAGTGAGACTTTCCCCTTACGCCTGATCCCTGCAGTGTCGATGAGTAGATAACGCTTCTTGTTGCAGGTGAACGGGGTATCTATGGAATCGCGGGTAGTTCCTGCCTGGGGATTTGCCACTGAACGCTCGAAGCCGAGCAGACGATTCACCAGTGAGGACTTGCCGACATTGGGTCGACCGACCACCGCTACCTTTGTCAGCTCCTCGTCCTCTGCAACCGCAACAGTGCTGGGGAAAGCGGCGAACACGTCATCCAGCAGATCCCCGACACCGCGGTTATGGGCTGCAGACACCGGGTAAAACCTGTCTATCCCCAGATCGTAGAACTCCGTTGCCAAAGCCTCAACCTTTTCGCCATCAACCTTGTTGACCGCGTAAAAAACCGGTTTCCTTATCTTGCGCAACATGCCGGCAACTTCGCGGTCTGCCGCGGTCAGGCCGGCGCGGCCATCCATGAGGAAAATGATGACATCTGCCTCCTCCATGGCCAACTGGGATTGACTGCGCATCTGCTGCAGGAGCAGCTCCTGGCTTATTGGTTCGAATCCGCCGGTGTCTATCAGGGTGAACGGCACATCGAAGCGGTCCACATTGGCGTAATTCCGGTCCCGGGTAACTCCGGGCATGTCATCCACAATGGCCTTCCTCTCACCGATAATACGGTTGAAAAGGGTGGATTTCCCCACATTTGGGCGGCCAACTATTGCCACGATCGGTCTCATCAGTATCCAAACTCCTTCAGTTTCTGCGGGTTGTCGCTCCAGTCCCTCGACACCTTGACGAACAGCTCTAGATAGACCCTTCCCGCCAGAAAACGCTCGATTTCATGCCTTGCCGCCGTGCCGATACGCCTCAGCATCTCCCCGCGACGGCCTATAATTATACCCTTCTGAGACTCCCTCTCTACTATGATCGCTGCACCTATGGCAATGACGCCGCTCTCAGGCCGCTCCTTGAAGCTCTCCACCTGCACGGCCACAGAGTAGGGGATTTCATCCCTGGTGAGATGAAAAACCTTCTCCCTGATCATCTCGGCTACAACGAAGCGCTCCGGCAGATCGGTAAGGATATCATCCGGGAAGTAGGCAGGGCCAACAGGAAGAAGTCGACAGACCAGTTCCGTCAGGCGCTCCACTCCGTCACCACTACTGGCCGATACGGGAACGATCTCCCTGAAATCATGCATCCTGCTGTAACTCTCCATCAAGGCAAAGAGAGACCCTTTTTCCACCAAATCGACCTTGTTGATCACCAGGATCACCGGCACCTTAACCCCGGAGAGGATCTCGGCCATGGTCTCCGACTCCGCTGTCGGCTTAGTGGTAGCCTCCACCAGGAAGAGAACCACATCCACCCCCTGGATAGCCTCCATAGCCGCATCCACCAGAGAACGGTTGAGCCGGGATCCCGCTCTGTGAACACCCGGGGTGTCGATGAAGACGATCTGCCCCCCCGGAACGTTGTGTATACCCTGGATACGGTTGCGTGTTGTCTGGGGCTTGTCGGAAGTGATAACCAGCTTCTCCCCGAGTATGGCATTGAGAAGGGTCGACTTCCCCACGTTCGGCCTGCCGACAATGGCCGCGAATCCTGAATGAAACTGCTGTTCTGTCAAGGTTGCTCCTTATTGACGTTCATTGAACCATCGTATCTTAATCGTTTGAGTATGTTGTCCCTAACCGTCATGCTCCCGCAGCTGACGACGATTTCGTCCAAGCCCAGGGATGCTTCACCTCTGACACGGCGGAATCGGACCCGGATTCTATCCTCTATGCGCCTCAGGTTGAACCGTTTCTGGCCAACCAGGTCTGAGACCCTGGCAGGCGAGACGCTAACCTCCAGCTCATCGCCGGCAGAAAAATCGGCACAGACAAGAGTTAGCAGATCATGCCACCTCTCCCCCTCGGACAACTGACGGAACGCCGGGTGATAAGGACCGGCAACCACCTCACCGCCAGCTGCAAACTCTTCACTGTGGTGCAACCCAACACGGATCACCCTTACCCCGGCAACTGCCGCATCATGCAGCATCACCTTGCAGATGGAAACTGCCCCGTCTATGGTGAGGGGGGTGTAGCGACCAGCCGCATAAAGAGTTGCCAGCTCTGTCCCCTTAAGGACGATCGCCGGATAGATGCGCAGCAGGTCAGGACCGAGTGGCAAGAGTCGGCGCAGCGAGCTGATGGCCCCAGCAGAGGTATCGCCGGGGAGTCCCGGCATCAGCTGGGCCCCGACTTTCATACCGGCGCATTTAAGAAGGGAAAAAGCCTCCTCGCAGTGAGCCGCCAGATGCCCCCTGCCGGCCATTCGCAGGACTGCATCATCCATGGACTGTACCCCAAGCTCTACAAGCTCGACACCACGGTCACGCAGGAAGCTTACCCTCTCCATGTCCAGAGCATCGGGGCGGGTGGATACCCTTAACGACGACACTTCCCCTTTGCGGAGCATGGGCTGCAGGGGGGCAAGAAGCCTTTCCTGGAGATTAATGGGGAGGGAGGTAAAAGTCCCGCCATAAAAAGCCACCTCTACCGATCGGGAAGCGGAAAAAGCGCGCCACCGGCCAACGGTCTCGACTATTTCGCCCTCCGTCAAAGGAGCGCTCTTGCCGCTTATGGCCCGCTGGTCACAGAATACGCATTGGTGGGGACACCCTTGGTGCGGGATGAAAAAGGGGACTATCACCCTTTTCAACCGAGCTTCTCCAGAGCCTGGCCGGCAGCCGCCTGCTGCGCCGCTTTCTTGGATTTGCCGACACCTTCCCCAGCAAGCTCCCCCCCCAGATAAACCGCCACCCTGTAGCTCCGCTCGTGGTCTGGCCCGGAAGCGTCCAGCAGCTCGTATCGTGGCACAAGGGATAAACGGGACTGGGTAATCTCCTGCAGCTCGGTCTTAAAATCCCTGCTCTGCCCATCCGGGGCGTTGGCGGCAATCAGCTGAGCGAACTGTCGGCTGACAACATCCCGTGCCGCCTCAATTCCCCCGTCCAGATAAACTGCTGCTATCAGCGCTTCATAGGCATCTGCGAGGATTGATCTCTTGGTTCTCCCGCCCCCCGTCTCCTCACCCTTGCCAAGAAGGAGGAAGTCACCCAGGTCTATGGAGATTGCCAGCCTGGCAAGGCTCTCCTCGTCGACCAGGGAAGATCGCTTGCGGCTGAGCTCCCCCTCCTTCCAGGAAGGGTGTGCCAGGTAGAGGTCATAGCCCACCATGAAACCCAGTATTGAATCTCCGAGGAACTCCAGTCGCTGGTTGTCAGGGAGATGCCAGCCAACTTCGTTGGCGCGGGAGCGGTGAGTCAGCGCCTGCCGCAGCAGGTCACGATCACGAAAGCTATAACCAAGCGTCATTTCAAGACGATCATATGCGGAATTCGGATTAATTAGCACAGCGAATCACTATACCCAAGCCACCGTTGATAATCAATAGCAATGGAGTCATTTCAAGCGTTTTGGCTTGATTAATTCCTCCCCCTCCCATATACTTCCACATTTAAATCGGGGTGTATTTCATGGCATATTTCATCACTTTTGAAGGGGTCGAGGGTTGCGGCAAGACGACCCAGATCAAGCTGCTCGCAGAAGCACTCAGAGTGGCCGGGCACAGGGTGACCCTAACCAGGGAGCCGGGCGGATGCCCGATAGCCGACAAGATCCGCGCCATCCTGCTCGACGCCGCAAACAGTGCCTTGACCCCGTCCGCCGAGCTGCTCCTCTACGCCGCTGCCCGCTCCCAGCACATCAGGGAGGTGATAGCCCCAGCGCTTGACAGGGGGGACATCGTCCTCTGCGACAGGTTCATAGACGCAACCATCGCCTATCAGGGGTATGGTCGCGGCCTTGAGAGGGGTCTCATCCTGCAACTGAACGACCTCGCAACATCAGGTTGTCGCCCTGACCTGACGATTCTCATCGACTGCCCGGTGGAAACCGGGCTGAAGCGTGCCATGGCGCGAATCGAGGCATGCCAGCCTGTTGACGGAAACAGCCGGGAGGAGCGGTTCGAAATGGAATCGATACAGTTTCACCAGAGGGTGCGCGATGGATACCTCTCCCTGGCAGCCGATGAGCCGGAGAGGTTTTGCCTGGTTAACGGCAACGGCAGCGTGCAGGAGATCTTCGCCGAGGTCAGCGAAGCGGTTGCCGCAAGACTTTCCCGGGGGGAGTGATGTCCTTTGGGGAGATAATCGGCAACAACAGGAACATTGCCATCCTGCAGCGGGTCGTCTCCTCAGGGAGAATCGCCCACGCCTACCTCTTCATCGGTCCGGAAGGGGTCGGCAAGAAGAAGAGTGCCGAAGCCTTCATAGCCGCCCTCTTCTGTGGCAACAACGATGCATGCGGCAACTGCAGCTCTTGCCGAAAACTGGCAGCCGGTAGCCACCCAGACCTGCATCTCCTCGTCCCTGACGGGCAGTTCATCAAAATCGACCAAGTGAGAGAGCTGCAGCGGGAGCTTGCCTATCGTCCATACGAGGCACCACGCAAGGCGTGCATAATAGACGGTGCGGACAAGCTCAACCAGTCATCGGGAAACGCCCTGCTCAAAACGCTGGAAGAGCCTCCAGGCAATGCCCTGATGATCCTATTGGCAACCACGGCGGACAGCGTACTCCCCACCATCCGCTCCCGCTGCCAGCAACTCCTCTTCAGCGGCATCCCCACAGAGGAGATAGAGGAGTTCCTCATGGGTCGGGGAACACCGGCAGAAACCGCCCAGGTGGCAGCCTCCCTGGCTGACGGCAGCATCACCAAGGGTCTCGCACTCTGCAACGTGGATATCATGGCGCAGCGAAGTGCCATTATCTCAGCAGCCTGCGGTCTCAGGCGGCAGGAGATTGCCAACCTGTTTACCCTGGGGGAGATGTTCGACAAAGACAGGGAAAAAGCGGACCAGGCCATGGAACTGCTCGCCAGCTTCTGGCGCGATCTGCTCCTTTTGCGCAGCGGCTCTGGCCAGATGGTAAACAGGGACCTTCTCACCATGCTGCAGGAGGAAGCGGCAAGGCGGAGCGAAAGAACCATCCTGGAGAACATCGAACAACTTGGGCGGACAAGGGGCGCCATCAAGCGCAATGCCAATGTCCGCCTGGCCCTTGACGTGCTCAGCATGAAGCTGGCCACCTGAAGCAAACAACAGCAGCACCCACATGGAGGAACATTGATCAACATAGTCAAAATACAGTTCCACACCGCGGAAAAACTCTACGACTTCAACGCCGGAGGGCTCGACCTCTCACCCGGCGACAGGGTCATCGTGGAGACCGACCGGGGAAGGAGCATGGCCCTGGTGGCCACAAGGCCATCATCAGTCCCGGATGAGCTGGCCCCCGAATCTCTCAAGTCGATCCTGCGCAAGGCAAGCCAGGCTGATCTGGAGGCAGCTGAGCGCAACAGGTCAAGGGAAAAGGAGACCTTCGATTTCTGCGAGGCGAAGATTGCCGAGCGCAACCTGGAGATGAAGCTTGTCAAGGTGGAGTATGTCTATGATGGCAGCAAGGCGATCTTCTACTTCACAGCAGACGGCCGCATAGACTTCCGTGACCTGGTGAAGGATCTGGCGCACCAGTTCCATACCCGCATTGAGATGCGCCAGATCGGTGTCAGGGACGAGGCCAAACTGGTGGGCGGAATCGGCATCTGCGGACGGGAACTCTGCTGCTCTTCGTTCCTGAGAGACTTCGCCCCGGTATCGGTAAAGATGGCCAAGGAACAGAATCTGGCCCTCAACCCCACCAAGATATCCGGCCAGTGCGGCAGGCTACTCTGCTGCCTGGGGTACGAATTCGAGACCTACTGCGAACTGCGCAAAGGGCTCCCCAAGTGCGGCAAGCAGGTCAAATGCTGCAAGGCGGAAGGGGAGGTAATCAAGGTAAACACCCTTGGGCGCCACTTCACCGTACGAACTACCGATTCAAGGGAAGTAATCCTCACCCCTGAAGACCTGCTTGCGGAGAGCAGGGTTGAGGGTACAGAACTGGAAGTTGCCGAAAAATCAACCACACCGGTGGATGAGCAGCGGCCGCGACAACAGCAGAGACAAAGACAGGCGCAGAGGCAGGGGCAGAAGCAGCGGCCGACTAAGGACTCCCAGCAGCAGGCCAAATCAGGGGATCAGCAGTCAAGGGGACAGCAGCCGGTTGCCAGACAGGGGCAGCAGAAACCTCCCCAACAGCAGACAGTTGAAGAGCCCCAACGGGATGAGCAGGAAAAGAAGCCCGGAGGAGGACGCCGCCGCAGCCGCAACCGCAACCGCCAGGGGGGCAAGGGAAAACAGGAAAAAGCAAAGGAGACGCCATGAGCCGCACATTCTACATCACTACTCCGATCTACTACGTCAACGATGTCCCCCACATCGGTCACGCCTACACCACCCTTGCCGCGGATGTTCTTGCCCGCTACCGCCGCCTCATGGGGGACAAGGTGTTCTTCCTCACCGGCACCGATGAACATGGCCAGAAGGTTGAAAAGGCCGCCAACTCAGCTGGCGAGACACCGCTGGAACTGGCGGACCGGGTGATGAAGCGCTTCGATTCCCTCTGGGCCAAACTGGGCATAGAGTACAGCGATTTCATCCGCACCACCCAGGAGCGCCACAAAGCCGGGGTCAGCCACATCTTCAGCCAACTGATGAACAAGGGAGACATCTACCTGGGTGAATATGAGGACTGGTACTGTACCCCTTGCGAAACCTTCTGGACGGAAACCCAGCTTATAGACGGCAAATGCCCTGACTGCAACCGCCCAGTGGAGAAGCTCAAGGAGGAGTCATACTTCTTCCGCATGAGCGCCTACCAGGAGCAACTCCTCGCCCACATCGAGGCCAACCCCGACTTCATTCAGCCGAAAAGCAAACGCAACGAAATCCTCGCCTTCGTCAAGGAGGGGCTGCGCGACCTCTCCGTCTCACGCACCACCTTCAACTGGGGAATACCTGTCCCTGGAAACGACCGGCATGTCATCTATGTCTGGTTCGACGCACTTTCCAACTACATTACCGCCCTGGGCTACCCTGACCAGAGCGGCAACTTCAAGGATTTCTGGCCTGTGGACGTACACCTGATCGGCAAGGACATACTACGCTTCCATGCCGTCTACTGGCCAACATTTCTCATGGCCGCCGGCCTGCCACTGCCAAAGAAGGTCTTTGCCCACGGCTGGTGGACCGTTGAGGGACAGAAGATGAGCAAGAGCCTGCAAAACGTGGTTGAACCTAACATGCTCATCGACAAGTACGGCGTAGATGCTGTCCGCTACTTCCTCCTCAGGGAGGTTCCGTTCGGCCTTGATGGGGACTTCTCCCACGCCGCCCTGGTCAACCGGATAAACTCCGACCTGGCCAACGACCTGGGGAACCTGCTAAACCGCACTACCGCCATGATCAACAAATATTTTGCCGGGGTGATGCCACCCTGCGGCGAACTTGATGACACCGACAGCGCCTATCGGGCGAAGAGCGTGGCAATGCTCGAAGGTGTAGCCGGACAGATGGGGGAACTGGCCTTCAGCAAGGCGCTGCAATGTATCTGGGAGGTCATCTCTGCCGGCAACAAGTACATCGATGAAACAGCCCCCTGGACCCTGGCCAAGGATCCCGGGAAGAGGGAGCGCCTGGCTACGGTTATGTACTGCCTTGCCGAATCCCAGCGTCTCGTCTACTCCCTCCTCGCCCCATTCATGCCAGCCACTTCCGCCAAGGGGCTGGACTACCTGGGAGTAACTTCCGCACCGGACCAGGCAACCCTGGCCTGGGGCGGCTTGGCTGCAGGCACCAATATCACCAAGGCGGAAGCGCTCTTTCCGCGCATCGAGGAAAGGAGCGAATAGCTCGCCCAGCATCAACGACTGCCGTCAAAATATAATGGCCCCCGAAAATTCCGGGGGCCGTTTTCAATTGCACTGTCAGCGAAAATGGCGCGGCAGCTGAGCCTATTTTGCCAGCACCCTGGCAAGCTCCAGCATTTTAAGGTCAAGGGGCTTCCTGCATGCCACGACCTCTGCCAGAGGGGTGGTTGCCACCTCCCCCTTGACCATGCCGACCAGCACCCCATTCACCCCCTCTGCCAACCGCTCAATTGCCGCGGCACCAAACAGAGTCCCCAGAAGACGATCATAGGCGCCGGGAGCCCCACCCCGCTGGATATGTCCAAGCTTCGTAACCCTCAGGTCGAAGCCGAGCCGTTCGTGGTTCTGCTGGAAGAACTCCACCATTCTTTCAGCATTGTTGCCCGCTCCCTCGGCAACCACCACGATCGCGTGGGCCTTGCCGCTGGCATAGGCACCGCGCAGGTCTTCCGCCACAGTTTCCGGATCCACCTCCTGCTCGGGGATGACTATGGAGTCCGCCCCGCCTGCCAGACCCGCCATCAGGGCGAGGTAACCGCATTTGCGACCCATCACCTCCACCAGAAACGCCCTCTGATGGGAAGCCGCAGTGACCTTTAACCGGTCTATGGACTCCAGTGCGACATCTATGGCGGTGGTGACGCCAATGGTCACATCCGTGCCGCTAAGGTCGTTATCGATGGTGGAGGCAACGCCGACAACCGGGAACCCCATCAGCGACAGGGCATGGGCTCCGGTCTGGGAGCCGTTGCCGCCGATAACCACCAAAGCTCCTATACCCCGGCGGCCCAGTTGTTTCAGGGCGGCTCTCCTCCCCTCCTCGGTTTCGAACTCCCTGCAGCGGGCACTGCCAAGCATGGTGCCGCCGCGCTGGATGATCCCCCCAACGTCCCTGGCCCCTAGAAGGGCTATGCTTCCGGAAATCAGGCCGGCATAACCATTACGCACACCATACATCTCCCAGCCGCGGGCAATACCACTTCTAACTATCGAACGAATGGCGGCATTCATACCCGGAGCATCGCCGCCGCTGGTAAGTAGTGCAACTCTCCTCATCACCACCTCCACACTCTTTTTGTACGAATTTTAGCCCATTAACGGCACACTTCAATTCGTTCGCCCATGAAAAACCTTGAGATGGAGAACGCTCTCCTGTTATTTTGAGATGAGATATCTGCTGACCAAAGAGAATGAATGCAGGAGGGATAAAAATGGAACGCGTCGGGCATGCGGTCATAGTCGGTTGCCTGATCCGTAACGACTCTGGGAGAATGCTTCTCATACGCCACTACAGGCGAGGATGGGAAATCCCCCAGGGGCACGTGGAGGCCGGAGAAGATGTCATTCAGGCCCTGCAGCGGGAGGTGAAGGAAGAGACCGGACTCTTAGTAAATGTGGGACCGCTTGCCTCGGTCTGGTCGAAGCTGTCGTCTCCGCCGGCCATCATCCTAAACTTTCTCGCCACATCTTATGGAGGGGTGCCGACCCCCAGCGAGGAGAGTCCGGAGGTAGGCTGGTTCAGCGAAGAAGAAGCCATGGAGAGGATGGAACACCCTGCCAACAGGGATCGCCTCCACTCACTCCTGCAGTACGAGGGGGACACTCTTTTCCACGCCTACTCAACTTCCCCTTACAGAGTTGTCCGCTCCGCCCAATGAATCGGCATCACTCACCCTCGCAATTCGCCCGGGGAGAAGAGGAAGATGAACCTGAAGAGGCAGTATTTGTAAAACTCTGAAAAGAGCAGGCGGACACTGCCACCATGGCTCCACCACCCATCCTTAGAAGGATTTACCGTCACCGGATATGGGTATATAGCCACATCTTTGGGGAAAACCTGGCGGAAAAGGAGCAGGGATCGCTTCATATGGTAGCGGGAGGTTAGCAGGATAATGGAACGGACATTGTACTGCAGCAGCATCTGCCTTGCCATGATGGCGTTTTCCAGGGTGTTGCGGGAAACTTTCTCAAGGAAGACCCCTTCCCCCCCCCTCTCTCCCGATTTCTCGGTGAACAGATCCGACTTGCGTACCGACGGGTCGACACCAATGAGAAAGAGCCTTTCCCCCTTCCCCTCGCGGTATAGACGGACCCCCTCCTCTATCCGTCCCTTTCCACCTGCCAGGACCACGACGGCATCCGTACGCACATCCCTCTGGCGAACGGAAAAAGTCTTATAGACGAAGTCCACGAAGAGCACGGCAACAACCAGCAGCAACAGAATAAGGAAAGAAAATAGCCCCTTGATGAATGCCAAAGAAAACCCCACTAGTTTGAATAAGCTATCAGGCGAAAGTCTGCCATTAATAGCAGCAACACTGCGGGTGGACAAGCAGTAAAAAATCGACAAATTCTGCTTGCTCTTTACCACTCTTTCTGCTATTAAATGATGCTTCAGTCTCTCAGGAGGTAACACCATGTCTAAAGTATGCGAAATCTGTGGCAAGGGACCGAGCTTCGGGAACAACGTAAGTCACGCCAACAACAAAACCCGTCGCACTTGGCACCCCAACCTGCAGAAAGTTAAAGCTATCCGCCAGGGTACTGTCAAAAGCATCAAGGTCTGCACCCGTTGCATCCGCTCCGGCCATGTAACCAAGGCCCTCTGAGGCGCTCTGCAGAGAACCTCGAAGATAGTTTGAACAAAAGCCGCATCCATTAAGATTGGATGCGGCTTTTGTTTTGCTTAAAGAGTCATACCGTCAGTTGCTCATGGCTTGCCAGCAAAAGCGATCACCTCTATCTCGATGTTCACCCCTTTGGGAAGAGCACTGACTTGGACAGTGGACCTGGCAGGAGGAGCCTCTGGAAAATGACGGCCATAAATTTCGTTGACCGTGGCGAAATCGGCCAGGTCGGTGAGAAATATAGTCGTCTTCACCACCGAAGCGAAACCACACCCCGCAGACTCCAGCAGCGCCCCGATATTACGCATCACCTGCTCAGTCTGTGGCCCTATCCGGCCACCTACCACCTCACCACTTGCCGGATCTATGGGAATCTGCCCGGAGCAGAAGATGAACTCTCCCGCCCTTACTCCCTGGGAATAGGGGCCGATAGCTGCCGGTGCCCTGTCAGTATGAATTACCTCCCTCTCCATAACTACCCCCCTTAGCAAATTGACACTTCAAAATGGCACTGCTTAGCTGCGCAATCTCTCAACCTGGGTAACTCCCGGCTGTTTAAGTATGGAGTTCATGACCTTGCGCAGGTGCTCCAGGTCGGTCACCTCCACCTCGAAGACATTGACCCCCATGCGGTCCACCGTGCTCTGGATGTGCGCACTGGTGATATTCGCCTCGCAGTTGGTAATCGCCTGGCTGATATTGGCCAAAACACCCTTCTGGTCATGACAGGCAACCCTGATCTTCACCGGCAGCACCGACTTCTTGTCCTTGCTCCAGGCAACCTCTATGCGCCTTTCCGGATCGCTACCCTGGGCAATTGCGCAATCACTGGAGTGAACCGTAACCCCTCTCCCCCTGGTGATGAAGCCAACGATCTCGTCCCCCGGAAGAGGGTTACAGCACTTGCCGAACCTGACCATTACATCGTCTACCCCGCCTATCTGGATGGCGCTGGATGGCTTGCCGGTGAGGCGACTGAAGATCCTTTCCACCCTGGACTCGGCCTTCTCTTTCGGAACCTCCAGTTTTTCATGGGGAACCAGCTTACCGACCACCTGCAGACAGGAGAGCTTACCATAGCCTATGGCAGCCATGAGGTCATCTTCGCCATTTAGACCGAAATCGGCTGCCACCCGCTTGATGTCACCGCCTTTCTGCAGCTTGGCGAAGTTCAGGGAGTAGCGGCGGAACTCCTTCTCGCAGATCTCCTTGCCGAGGGAGATGCTTCGCTTGCGCTCCTCGGTCTTGATCCATGCCTTGATCCGGTTCCGCGCCCTGGAACTCTTGACGATCTTCAGCCAGTCCTTGCTGGGGGTATGATGGGGGGAAGTTATGACCTCGACGATTTCGCCGTTTTTAAGCTCATGCTTAAGGGGGACAAGTTTGCCGTCCACCTTGGCGCCGACACAGCGATGACCTATGTCGCTGTGGATGCTGTAGGCAAAATCGATGGGTGTTGACCCCTTGGGAAAAGACTTCACGTCCCCCTTGGGGGTGAAGACATAAACCTCCTCGGGGAAAAGCTCGACCTTGACACTGTCCATGAACTCCTTGGAATCCTGCAACTCCTGCTGCCACTCCAAAAGCTGCCTGAGCCAGGCGAAGCGCTTGACTTCACGCTCGTCGTACCCCTTGCCATCCTTATATTTCCAGTGGGCAGCAATGCCAGCTTCGGCAACCCGATGCATCTCCTCGGTGCGGATCTGCACCTCCATCCGTTCTCCGGTAGGGCCGATTACCGTGGTATGCAATGACTGGTACATGTTCCCCTTGGGCATGGCGATATAATCCTTGAACCGCCCTGGGATAGGCTTCCAGTTTGAGTGAACCAGGCCGAGAATCTCGTAGCAACTGCGGATATCCTCCACCAGAACACGTATTGCTGTCAGGTCATATATCTGGTCGATATCCACATTCCGCTTCACCATCTTGCGGTAAATGGAGTATAGATGCTTGCTCCTCCCAGAAACCTCCCCCCTGATGCCATGCTCAGCAAGCTTTTCGCTGATGACACTCTTCACCTGCTCGATATATGCCTCTCGCTCCTTCTTCTTCATGCTGACCTTGGAGGCAAGATCGTAATAGACCTGGGGATCAAGGTAGCGGAAGGAGAGATCCTCAAGCTCGCTCTTAACCCACTGAATACCCAGGCGGTGCGCTATTGGGGCGTATATGTCCAGTGTCTCCCTGGCAATGGCCCGCTGCTTGACTTCGGGCTGATACTGAAGGGTGCGCATATTGTGCAGACGATCGGCAAGCTTGATGAGGATGACGCGGATGTCATCGGACATGGCAAGGAGCATCTTGCGGAAGTTTTCCGCCTGACTCTCCTCCTTGGTCTTGAAGTGGATCTTGCCGATCTTGGTGACACCGTTGACCAGGTTCGCCACCTCTTCGCCGAACATTTCTGTCAACTCCTCAATGGTTGCCAGGGTGTCCTCGACGGTATCATGGAGCAAACCTGTAACCACAGAGGGGACGTCCAGCTTAAGGTCGGCAAGGATCGCCGACACCTCCATGGGATGAACCAGATATGGCTCCCCGGAGAGCCTGGTCTGCCCCTGGTGAACCTTGGCACAGTAGACGTAGGCCTTGCGGACGATATCAAGGTCGGCTGTGGGGTTATAGGCAGAGACCTTGCTTAGTATGTCATTGAGTCTGATCATAAAATCCGCGATTTATCCGCACGTAAAAGAAAGGCGACGATTAAAACCGTCGCCCATTGGGTTACACCGATTAATGTTGACTGCGATGAGACTATTTACCGCCACGACGTCCGGAAAACTCGTACTTGACCTTGCCAGCAGCGATCTCGCGCAGGGACAGGACCACATTCTTGTTCTCGGCCTTGTTGTCGATAAGCGGCTTTGCCCCCTTGTAATGCTGCTTTACACGCTTTGAAGCGAGCATCACCAGAAGGAAACGGTTATCAACATGATCCAGACAATCTTCTACTGTTACCCTTGCCATAGCTTACTCCCTGTTGGGATGGTCGACGTTGTCAGCCACCCTGTATGTTGAATTCTTTGCTTACTGAATCTATCATCAGCGCCAACCGCTGGTGCTCGGCGATGATTATCGCCCTCAACTCTTCCACCGCCCTGGGGAACTGATCGTTGACGATAATGTAATCGTAACTGCCGGCCTGCCCTATCTCCTTAACGGCATTGGCCATCCTCGTTTCGATGACCTCGCTGGTGTCGGAGTCGCGCCCCTCAAGACGACGGCGCAGCTCTGAGTAACTGGGGGGGAGAATGAAGATGCTGACCCCCTCTACCCCCTTCGCCCTCAACTGCCGAGCCCCCTGGCAGTCGATGTCCAGAATCAGGTCTACCCCCTCTTCCCTTGCCTCGGCCAGGGTGCTCAAGGCGGTGCCGTAACAGTTGCCGTGCACCTCGGCCCATTCGGCAAATTCACCATCCCTGACCATCCGCTGAAACTCGCCTTTGGCTACGAAATAGTAGTCCCTGCCGTGTATTTCGCCGTTCCTTGGGGGACGGGTAGTGAAGCTGACAGAATGCCGCAGCACCGGAAAAATGTCAAGGACTTCCCTGCAGAGGCTGGTCTTGCCGGCACCGGAGGGGGCTGAGACGATGAAAAGCAATCCCTTGCGACGCATGATCCCCCCTACTCTATGTTCTGTACCTGTTCGCGCACCTTCTCCAGCTCGGACTTGAGCTCGACGACAGTGGCTGCGATCTCTGCGTCGTTGGCCTTTGAACCGATGGTGTTCACCTCACGGTTCATCTCCTGAAGGAGAAAATCCAGTTTCCGCCCCACCGGCTCGTCAAGTGCCATTGTGGAGTCAAACTGCTTGAAATGGCTGCGCAGGCGGACTAGCTCCTCTGTTATCTCCATCCGGTCGGCCAGAATGGCCACCTCCTGGGCGAGGCGAACCTCGTCGACCTGCAGATCCCCGAGCAGGCGGGCAATCCTCTCCCTTAGCCTCTCGCCATTGGCGGCTACAGCGGCAGGTGCCCTGGAGGCGACACGCTCCACGAGACCGCTTACCAGGGATATTCTGGATGAGATCTCCTTTGCCAGCTGCTCCCCCTCCTTGATGCGCATCTCCCCGAAGCGGTCCAGTGCCGCCGAAAGGACAGTCCCGAGTTCAGCAGCCTGGCTCTCCAGGGTGGCAGCTTCCTCCTGGGTACCAAGAACATCCTTCTGGGAAAGGACCAAGCTTAAGGGGACCGGGTCATTTGAGCCTATCGCCTGGCGCACCTGTGAAAAAGCCTCGTGATAGGCGATTGCCAGGGGGATATTGGCGACGGGTTGCACCGAACCACCAGCGGCAGGTTCGAACTGGATGAAGATGTCTATCTTTCCCCGCTTGAACCGCTCCGATACACGGCGGCGGATATCCCCTTCGAGAGACAGGAACTGGCGGGGGAGCTTGACTGTCACCTCGCCGTAGCGGTGGTTCACCGAACGGACCTCCACCGTATATTTACCATCAGCGGCAACAGTCTCGGCCTTGCCGTAGCCGGTCATGCTTCTGGTCATCTTGCTCCTCCATTTTCAATGCTTGGCATAACGGCAGAGTTGATGCCGTGCAGCTTTTGCTCCCAGTTCCATGCATCCCTGACGATAGTCTCAAGGTCGTCGTGCGCGGGGCTCCAGTCGAGAACGGATCTGATCCGCTCCGCCCGTGCAACCAGCATGGCCGGATCTCCGGGCCTGCGTTCCGCCTCAATGACGGGGAAATCAACTCCGCTGACACGCTTTACCATGGCAACAACCTCACGCACCGAAGCACCTCGGCCGTAGCCGACGTTGAGGAGAAGGGAGTCTCCACCTCCGCGCAGATGGGCAAGGGCTGCCAGGTGGGCCGAGGCCAGATCCTCCACATGGATATAATCACGCACCCCTGTGCCGTCCACGGTCTGATAGTCGGTGCCGTAGATGCAGGCCTCTCTCCTCACCCCCAGGGCGGCCTGGCAGCTGACCTTGATCAGATGGGTAGCCTCAGGGGTGCGCTGCCCCATCCGCCCCATGGGGTCGGCGCCGGCAACGTTGAAGTAGCGCAGCACCGCATAGCGGAGGGGGTGGGCAGCGGCAGTATCCCTGAGCATCCATTCGCTCATCAGCTTGGAGGTGCCGTAGGGGTTGATTGGCAGATTAGGACTCTCCTCAGAGGCAATCCCCCCCTCAGGCAGGCCGTAGGTCGCCGCGGTGCTGGAAAAGATGAAGCGCTCAACGCCGTGCCTTACGCAGGCCTGGAGGAGATTGAGTGTATTGCGGGTATTATTGGCGTAGAACTTCAGGGGGTTCGTCACCGACTCTGGAGCCACTATGGATGCGGCGAAATGGAGCACCGTGCGAAAACCGTGCTCAGAGAAGAGTGCCTCGATGGCATCAACATCCGCCAAGTCACCCTTTACAAGCTTTTCTCCATGCACCAGGGCATCGGCGAAACCGGTGGAGAGGTTGTCGAAGACAACCACCCGGTTTCCAGCCTCGCTGAGCTGGCGCACCACATGACTACCTATGTAGCCACAGCCCCCTGTTACCAGTATCGTTTCCATAATAACCTCAGACTTTGTAGTAATCCCTGTACCAGGAGACGAAACTGGCTATCCCCTCTTCGATGCCGGTTGCCGGCCTGAAACCCACGTCTCGACAGAGGTCATCGATATCGGCGTAGGTGGCCGGAACGTCGCCGGACTGGATCGGCAGATAGTTCTTCTCCGCTTTCCTCCCCAGGCAATCTTCCAGGACCTCTATGAAGCGGCTGAGCTCCACAGGGGAGTTGTTGCCGATGTTGTAGATGGCGTATGGGGCAAAGCTCGTCCCTGGATCCGGCTCCATGCCGCTCCAATCCTTTGCCGGAGCAGGAACCCTCGCCATGACACGTATTATCCCCTCGACGATGTCGTCGATGTAGGTGAAGTCCCGCTGCATCTTGCCGTAGTTGAAGACATCGATGGGCCTCCCCTCCAGGATCGCCCTGGTAAAGAGGAACAGGGCCATGTCCGGCCTCCCCCACGGGCCGTAAACCGTGAAAAAGCGCAGGCCGGTGGTTGGCAGGTTGAACAGTCCGGAGTATGTATGGGCCATTAGCTCGTTGGCCTTCTTGCTGGCGGCATAGAGGGAGAGGGGGTGATCCACGTTCTGGTGGATGGAGAACGGCATCTTAGTGTTGGCGCCGTAGACCGAGCTGGAGGAGGCATATACCAGGTGCTTTACCTGGTTGTGCCTGCAACCCTCGAGAATATTGGTGAAACCGACGATGTTGCTGTCGATGTATGCCCTGGGGTTCTCCAGGGAGTAGCGAACCCCAGCCTGGGCTGCCAGGTTGACCACCACATCGAAGCTCTCCCTGGAGAAAAGCTCGGCAATCGCCTCCGTGTCCTCAAGCCCGAGGCGATGGAAAGAGAAGTTATCCTCCCCCTGGAGGAGTTTTAACCGGTCCAGTTTCAGCTGCACGTCGTAGTAGCTGTTGACATTGTCAAGGCCGACAACCTGGTCCCCCTCACGCAGGAGCCTGCGACAGAGATGAAAACCGATGAAACCGGCTGCACCGGTAACCAGAACCTTTCTCATGCTAAAAATCCTTTCCGGAAAGAGGTGGCAAAAGTCGAAAGCATCGGCTAGGCGTAACTCTGCAGAATCTTATCGATGATGTTGCTGGTAGACCTGCCGTCCACGAAAGAGACCAGCTCCACCCTGCCGCCGTAGGACTCCACCAGGTCACGCCCGACTACCCCGTCAAGGGTATAGTCTCCACCCTTGACCAATACGTCCGGCTTGAGAGCCGTAATCAGCCCCAATGGGGTATCCTCCTCGAAGATTACAACGTACTCAATGCAGTCAAGGGCAGCCAGGATATGGGCCCTCTCCTCCTCGGCTATAAGGGGGCGCTTCTCCCCTTTCAGCCTGCGGATGGAGTCGTCGCTGTTGAGTCCCAAAACCAGCAGATCGCCGAAGGCACGGGCCTTCTGCAGATACTTCACATGCCCGACATGGAGGAGATCGAAGCAGCCGTTGGTGAAGACGATCTTCCTGCCACGCCCCTTCTCCGCGGCAACGATACCGGCCAGCACGTCCAGATTCTTGATCTTCGAGTCGCTGTCCCTGTGATCATGGCAGACCTCGGTGACGATCTCCTGCGGGGTTACCGTTGAGGTGCCCAGCTTGCCAACCACGATGCCTGCAGCGACATTGGAGAGCCTGGCTGCATCCTCGATGGGAAGCCCTGTTGCCAGGCCGAGACTCAAGACCGCCAGCACCGTGTCGCCTGCCCCAGTGACATCGAAAACCTCACGGGCAACCGTCGGGATGTGCAGGGTCTCACCCGAGGCATGGAAAAGGGACATGCCGGCTTCGCTGCGGGTGATCAGGATGGAGTTCAGCTGCAGATCGGCAAGCAGCCTGGATGCTGCCGCATTCAGGCTGCTCTCGTCGCATATCGCAATCCTCGAGGCCTGCTCCGCCTCCCTGCGGTTTGGGGTGATGACCGTCGCCCCGCGGTACTTGGAGTAGTCGTTCCCCTTTGGGTCAACCACAACCGGAATGCCTAACCGGCAGCCCGCCTCGATTATCCCCTTGAGCACGGGTTGGGTGAGAACCCCTTTCAGATAATCCGACACGACTAGAACCTGGAAATCTCCCCCATCCCTCTGCAGGTACTCCAGGATCATCTCCTCGTATCCGGGATCAATATCCTCATTTGACTCCCGATCGATCCTGACTATCTGCTGGTGGGCTGCCAGAACCCGCGTCTTCTTGCCGGTGCGGCGAGAAGGGTCCTCGAATACCGCGGTCGTATCAACCCCCATGCCGCTGAAAGCGTGACAGAGGCTGGTGCCGTTGTCATCGGCGCCGATGACGCTGCAGACCGACACCTTACAGCCGAGTGCCACAAGGTTGTTGACCACGTTACCGGCACCGCCTAGGCGAATATCCTCTCTCACCACATCGACCACCTGCACAGGTGCTTCCGGGGAGATTCTCTCCGCCCTCCCCCAGAGGTACTCGTCGAGCATCAGGTCACCGATGACCAGGGCTCGCACCTCCCTGGCACGAAGGAAGAATGATTCGATGTTCTTGCGATCCATAATATACCTGTTAGTAATAAGGCTGTCGATTAAGGAAGCGAAATGCTCTAGGCGGACTTTTTGCCGAGTCTGTCCATTATCCCCGCGGCCAGCAGGGGTATCAAGATCTCGTGGTGACCGGTGACCGTGTACCCCCTGCTCCTGCCGGAGGTGGGCCTCCTTACAACGTTCTGCAGAGGGCGGTAGTGCTGCTGCATGTCAAAGTTGGCGGTGGTGAAATGGTCCACATGGTGGCCAAGGTTCTGGGCGATGGAGAGCGCCTTGAGGAATACCTCGGGCATGATTACCGCGCTGCCGACATTCAGGTAGACCCCCCCATCACCAAGTTCGCTGACTACAGTGGTAAAAAGCCTGAAGTCGGTGAAGGTTGCCGCCCCGATGACGGCTCCGTCGGCCTCTGGGTGCTGGTGGATGATATCCGTGCCGATGGCCACATGGACCGTAACCGGAACGTCGCGCTCGACACAGGCGGCGAGCAGGCTGTTCTCCCTGAACGGGTTTTTGTTGTCGATTATGTATCTACCCAGGGACTCTCCGTATCCCATGCCCGACGCTACGCCGGACTTCAGCGCCCGGTTGATGTCGCGCCCCGTCTCCTCGGCCATGCCGAAGGTACCGCAGTGCAGCACGGCCCCCACATCCTCGCTGGTCTCGCCGATCAGGGAGAGCTCATAGTCATGAATGGAGGCGGATCCGTTCATGGCAACGGCCGTGATGACATCGGCCTCTATGAGGCTGCGCAACACCGGCTGCAGGCCGCACTTGATCACATGCCCGCCTATGGCCACGACAACGGGTTTCCCCCCTTCCCTGGCTGCCACCACCGAATCGATTACACCCAGCAGGGCTTTGGCACCTAGCTGACGCGGCATGGCATCCAGAAGTGACGAAACGGACATGCCGGAGCTGACCGCACCTGCCCGGTCCCGCTCCATGACCATCTTGTTTTTCCGCTCCCGCAAGGGGTATGTCTTGACTTCGTGCAGATCAATGGGGAGACGTTTCATGGCAAAAACCTGTACATGGATTGGACGGCTTTCAATTCGTACACCGAATGGTTGGAATTTTCAATTGAAAAGAGCCGTGGCAAGACGCATCCTGAGCCACTCAAGGGAGTCAGCCACCTCTATCCTGTTGATGCGCATCAAGTCGGAAGCGGGCGGACATAAACCATCTATGGTCGTAAAAAGTGCCTGGTAACCAGCCCTCCTGGCAATCTCCATGCACTGTTCATTGAAGCTGCCGTAGGGCCAGCAGAGACAATCAGATTCGCGGCCAAGCTCGCGTTGCAGAGTTTTTTTCGACTCTGCTAATTCGAAAAGCAACTCCTCCTCGCTCAAATCAACTGATCGCCGATGACTCAGAGTATGGGAGTGGAAACTCATCAGACCGCCGGCAGCCATGGCCCGGATGGTCTGCCAGTCCAGCACGACCCTCTCCGCCTCCCCTGCGCGGATAAAACCCTTGGCGGTTTCGTGGCAAGGCACCTCTGCCGGGAAACGGCAACCAGCCAGGGAGGCAGCGTCAGCCCTGGCGGTAATGACAAACATCGTCGCCTTGATACCCAGCCTCTGCATTACCGGATAGGCATGGAGGTAGTTGTCCAGCCAGCCGTCGTCAAAAGTGATTGCCACAGACTTCCCCTCTGCGGGGGAGGTCCCGGCAACATGCCCCAACAGCTCCCCTGCGGAGAGGAAGCCGTACCCCTCATCAGAGAGCCACTGCATCTGGGAAGCGAACACCTCCGGGGTTACGGTCACCGTGTCACCGGGATGGGGAGCGATGTGGTGGTAGAGCAGGACTGGAACCGGGTTCATGGCCTTGGTCACTGCGGCTGGTTGAGAAGAATTGCCATGGCCGCGTCAGCCAGGTCACCCGCCTTTATGCTCTCGCGACATTGAGCATCCTTGGCACAGCTTGATAGCTGACATCGGCTGCAGGCAAGAGGAGACTGGATGGAGCGGTGCATCTCCCCCCTGGGGGCGCGGGTTCTGGCATCGGTCGACCTGTAGAAGGAGACCGTGGGGGTCATCGTGGCTGCAGCCAGGTGCAACGGCACGGAGTCTCCGGCTACTACCAGGTCGGATTTTCTGAGGATTGCGGCGAGACCGCTCAGGCTCATCGGTGGGAGGAAGCGTGTCTGCCTCCCTATCCCCTGGGCCACACGCTCCGCCAAACCAGACCCGTCATTTCCTGAGAGGAGGATGGTTGCGGCGGCGAATGTCGAGAGGAGTTCTCTCCCCAGCTCGATCCACCCCGTCTCGTGCCAGAGCCTGGTGGCAGATCCGGTACCCAGGTGGAAGACGAAGACCAGCCCGTCGGAGAGGGTCGCCATGAAGAGCTTGGCGGCAATCTCGTCATCGGGCTGGACAGGGATTTCGGCGCAGGGTTCAAGGTCAGCATGATCACGGCCGAAGGGGATGCTCGCCATGCGCAGCGCCCTGTCGGTCAGGTGCTGGTCCTGCCTGCGCAGGGGAACCCGGTTGCAGTTGAAGCGAAGGTTGAACTGATCCGCCACAAAGGTTGCATCCAGGCCGTAGCGACGCCTGCATTTAGAGAGGTGTGAAACTACGCCGCTCAGCAGGGTCCCCTCCAGGTCGAAAACCAGGTCATAGGCTCGCTCCCTGACGATCTCCTTGAGGGACATGGCCTCGCGCCAGCTTTTCAAAACAAAGGGATGACTGCGCCACCTGCCGTAGCTGCTGCCAAGGGTTCGGCTGACAAGGGGGTGATCGCTTAGAATCTCCAGGCAGGAATAGTCCGCAAGCCAGTCCACCTCGATACCCCTGAACACCTTGTGCAGGTAATCGAGAACCGGCAGGGAGAGGATGATCTCTTCCAAAGGCTCTGTTTTGATGATCAGGACGCGCATGACAGAAACAGTATGGTCTAAACTGGGTATTAAAGCTACTTCAGAGAGCGACTGAAATTGAGAAGTTTCATCCTGCATTTGCCGGCAAAATCCTGCAGAGCCACCAAAGGACGCCTGCGGCGGAGCAGGCGACGCGACAAAACCCTTGCTCCGTTTTCTGCTACAGCGCCTTCTTCCGTTCTCTCCCCAATCAGCCGGGATAACACGGCAAACAGGTTGTACTCCTCCATGACCAGTCGCCGTGCCTCCAGGATGTGGGGGAGCCTCCTCTCGTACTCTCCGGCATCAATGGCACGGCGAATAATCTCGCAAGAACCGGCAACATCGTTGATATCGATCCTTATAAAACTCTCAGGGGGAAAATACTCTTCAGCATTCGGGCAGCCGTAATAAAACGGCAGAGTAACCCCGAGGAAGGAGTCGGCGAGCTTTTCAGTCCAGTGATGGTCGCCGTAAAAGTTCTCGATTGCTATATGGTAGCGATAGCTGTCGAGCGCCTCTGCCTTGTCGTCGATCCATCTTACCCCATGTCCGAAAATCTCCAACTCAGGCAG
>CALMOE010000015.1 GCA_937871715.1 uncultured Geobacter sp.
CCTATGCGTTGCGAACGCATCGCTCTCCCAACTGAGCTACAGCCCCAAATATCATTTTTTTATACTACGCAGGCGACCCATTGAAAAGAGATTTCATTCGCGGCAGGGGAGGATCACCGCGAACTCCGCACCGCCGCCGCCGCCGCGGTTCCTGACCCGCATCTTCCCGCCATGATTGGCGACTATCCTGTTGGCGATCGGCAGGCCGAGCCCGGTACCGCTCTTTTTCGTGGTTACGAACGGATTGAAGATGTTGTGCAGCATGGCAACAGGAATACCGCTGCCAGTGTCGGCCACCCTGACAATCAACGCCTTCTCCCCGCCAAGGAGCGCCGCGGCAACCCCCACCCTCAACTCTCCTCCGCACGGCATTACCTCGAGGGCATTGTGGAAGAGGTTGATAAAGACCTGTTTCAGCTGCTGACAGTCGCCGTACAGGTAAATCTGCTTGCGGGGGTATGCCTTGATCAGAGTGACCTGGCTCCTCTCCACGGCGTGGGCGACAATTGCCAATGCGCCGTCGATTACCTCGGCAATGGAGCAGCGTTCGTAGCAGATGGTGGTCTTCTTGGAAAAGGCGAGGATATCGGCCAACATATTCTCCAGCCGCCCCCCCTCCTCGATGATGGTGGCAACATACTGTGCCTCTGATGACCCTTCCCGCATGCTGCGCGCCAGCCGCCTGGCAAACCCCCCGATGGAGACCAGCGGCCCTTTCAGCTCGTGGGCGATCCCTGCTGACATCTCGCCGATGGTTGCCAGGCGCTCCCCGTGCATCAGCTGCTCCTGTGCCTCGTTGAGCCTCCGGCTGGCCTCCTCAAGACGGGTGAAGAGCATGAGGTTCTCTATGGCCACCCCGGCGCTGTTGGCGAACAACCTGAGGAATCTCAGGTCATCACGGCCGATCTCCCTGCCGGTCAGGGAGTTGTCCACAAGCACGATACAGAATACCCGCCCCTTCTCCTTGATGGGCATGACGGCAAAGGGGCTGTTTCCGAAAAACTCCTCAAGCTCGCGATTAACGCCCCCTTCCCCTCCTCCGTTGACCTTGAAAACCTTTTTCTCCGTGACTGCTCGGGCGACACCCCCAACAATACTCCCCATCTCCAAACGGCAGGAGCGGACCCTGCGGCTCAGGGGGGAGTCCTGATGCGCCTTCACATCCTCCTCGGTCACCCCCGATCCACCACCTTCGGCCTCAGCCGCAGGAAGAGGCGAGGCATCATCACGCTCGACACCGAGCATCCCCTGGAGAGTCTGGGAGCGCTCGTTGACCATGAACAGCATCGCCCGGTCAAAGAATTTCTGTTCGCTGGATGTCAGGGTGGAGAGGATCAGGTAAGTCAGCCTATTGAGCCTGAAGGAGGAAAGGTTGATGCTGCTGAAGCGGTTGAGGATAGCCAGCTCCTTCAGCTTGTGAGTGTTCTGATCTGTCAACCTCTGCAGCTGGGCCGTTCTCCTGGCCACCCTCCGCTCCAGATCGGCATTGAGGCGCATGACCTGCTCTTCGGCGCGCTGCCTCTCGGCAACCTCCCTCTGCAGGCTTTTGTTGGCTGCCCGCAGATCGGAGTTACGAGCCAGTAGCAGCTTCTCGTGCTTTTGGCCAAGCTCGGCGGCATTCCGCTCCCATTCGGAGACGAAACCTATCTCTATCCTGTCGAAGTATCGATCGATGTATAGTGCTGCCCATCGGCTCTCTGCGGCATCGCTGCCAGCCTCCTCCACCAGGTCGTGGTAGCTCTGGCGGAAATACTTCATCAGGCCGAGGAACCTCTCCAGGGTCACCCCGCGGAAACGATGCCTCCTGGCCTGGTCGATGCCGAAGCAGGTAATGGTGTCATGCAGGTAATCCATATCTGGAGAGAGTTCCGGCACCTGCGTGCTCCTGCCCAGGGCGGCCACAATACCGGAGGAGAGCCCCCGGACGGCCTTTCGCCAGACAAGGGGATCCGCAGGGGTGTAACGAGCATACCCCATCTCACCGGCATAGGTGATGATCCTGTTCATCAGCGTCTCTTCACCAGCGGTTATTAGGTCAACAAGAAAGGACATGAATCACCGAGCCTTGGTGAATAGGATATGGTGATCGGGGAATAGGGGGCCACTACCTTGTGACCCGCGACAAAAGGTGGGGATAAACTTCATGAAGCTCTTCGCTCTGGCGTTATGATAGATCATTACGTCTCCGGGGCAAAGATGCTGCTGGCAATGACGATTTTAGGGGATCTTCTCTTTACGCTCTTCTTCGATCTTGCAATCGATGCAGAGCGTAGTTACCGGCCTGGCCTTGAGGCGCCCATCGCTGATATCCTCTCCGCACATTTCGCAGATGCCGAATTCACCCTTGTCGATCCGCTCCAATGCCTCACGGATCTTGTTGATCAGTTTCCTCTCGCGGTCACGAATGCGGAGTTCAAAGTTCCTGTCCGACTCTTTGGTAGCCCGATCCGTGGGATCTGGAAAGTTATCGTTATCCGCCGTCATCTCGGAAACGGTCTTCCCAGCCTCGCCAAGAAGACTCCGCATCTCTTCGAGAAGAACCTGCCTAAAATACTCCATCCTCTCCTGATCCATGGCCCTTAGCCTCCTCAGTTTAAAAATATATTAAAAAATATTTCCGTGAGCAAGTAAAGTTATTTTTCAAGACCAGGAAGCTACAGGGCGGCGTGCAGCGCCTCATCGACATTTTTCACCCCGACCAACTCAACCCCTTTGACCTTCACCTGCTTGAGGTTGCCGGCCGGAAGGAGGCAGCGGCTAAAGCCGAGCTTGGCCGCCTCCTTCACCCGTATCTCCGGCTGGGAGATGCCGCGGACCTCACCGGAAAGGCCAACCTCGCCGAGAAAAACAGTCTGGGGATCGACCACCTTGTCCAAGTGACTGGAGGCCACCGCCATGACAATTGCCAGATCAGCCGAGGGCTCGTTGAGACGGACCCCGCCGGCGGCGTTGAGAAAGATGTCCTGGCCGGAGAGATGCATCCCAACCTTCTTCTCCAGGACAGCCACCAGCAGGGCCAGCCTGTTGTGATCCACGCCGATTGTGGTCCTGCGCGGATTGCCGAAGGTTGTGGATGTGACCAGCGCCTGTAGCTCCACCAGAAGCGGCCGGCTCCCCTCCAGGGCGGCGACGACAACCGAACCGGAAACCCCCAGGGGACGCTCGGCCAAGAACAGCTCCGAAGGGTTGCGCACTTCGCAAAGCCCCCCCTCCTGCATCTCAAACACCCCTATCTCATTAGTTGAACCGAAACGGTTCTTAACCGCCCGCAGGATGCGAAATGGATGCCTCCCATCACCCTCGAAGTAGAGGACCGTGTCAACCAGATGTTCCAGCACCCGTGGCCCCGCAAGTGAGCCGTCCTTGGTGACATGACCGACGATGAAGATCGGGATGCCGCTCCCCTTGGCTGTGACCATCAGCCTGCCGGCTGACTCCCGAACCTGGCTGACGCTGCCCGGAGCAGATTCGATAGCTGAGGTATAAACGGTCTGAATGGAGTCAATCACCACCCCTCTTGGCCTTAGCTGCTGGATCTGCGTCAGAATCCGTTCCAGGTTCGTTTCCGCAAAAAGGAAGAGATCCTCTCCGCCGATCCCCATGCGGAGCGCCCTCAGTTTGATCTGCTGTGTGGACTCCTCGGCCGAGACGTATAACACCGCCCCGGCGGTGTCCGCCAGGTGGGCCGATGCCTGCAGAAGCAGGGTGGACTTTCCTATGCCTGGGTCACCGCCGATGAGAATCATGGAGCCTGACACGAGGCCGCCGCCAAGGACCCGGTCCAGCTCCGAGAGCCCGCATGAGAGTCGCTGCTCCACGTCCCGAGCAACCTGGGATATCTTCACCGGCTTGGACGGCGCTCCATTTGCCACTGCTGGAGCGGTTCTGGAAACGAGCTCCTCGGCCATGCTGTTCCAGGATCCGCAATCCGGGCATTTCCCCAACCATTTGGCCGACTGATGGCCGCACTTCTGACATGCGAAAAGCACCTTGTTCTTCACCGTCACCCCCTCTTTGCCAACTCTGCTCCACACCGGATTGTATGCTCCCATGCCTCCCCGTGTCAACATGACTCCCCTTAGCCGAGAAACCGATTATCACTTGCAAATTTGACCAATTTGGCTAGGATATTGGGCAGATTCAAGTTTATCCGAGGGTCGCATGTCAAGTCGGCAACAGTCATCCATACTGGGGAGGGAGCAGAGCGAGGATCAGCTCCTGGAAAACGCCCTGAGTGCCCTGGCAAAAGCCTTGAAAGCCCAGACATTCTATCCTGAAGGACACCCCCAGAGGGGGGACACCACAACCTCTGCCTTCAATCAGTTGCAACCGCTCCTGGAAGAGGGGGGACTGATCCTCCTCTGGAGCAGGGACGCCTGCACCGTTGCCGACAGGCCTGCCCTGAAGAGCAGCTCCCTCACGGCAAAGGGGCTTGCCAGGGAGATGCTGGTGCGAAAGCTGCAAAGGCTTACCTTCTCGCCGGAAGTCACCATCAGGGACCTGATGAGGCTCCTGACCATCCTGACTACCGATGCATCGATCATTCTTGCCCACGGCGGGGTGGAAAAGGAGATGGCAGCAGCCGGCATCGTCACCATCTGCGCCAATGAAGTGGACCTTGAAACCCTGAAAAAACTGGCTGAGCAGCAGGAGGAGCCCGAGGCTGAAGACGGTGAAGATCTTCAACCCGAGGAAGAGGGAGAGGAGAAGGGGAGCGAGAATCAGGGGGCAGAGCTGCAGGAAGCCATGGAGCTGGAAACCCTCCTGAAGAAACTGAAGAAGGAGACCGAAGAGCCAGCTTATCTCCAACTGATTCGAGGCATTATCGATGCGGTGGAAAAACTGAAGAGGCGTGAGGCACTCCACCCTCTCACAGCGGCTCTCTCCACTCTCATGGAGGAGCATGATCTGCCAAGGCTGAGCGAACAGCAGCGTGAATATGTAAGGTTTGCCCTGGAGAAGACGGTAGAAGGCGAAATGACCTTCTTCCTCCTTGACCTGGCCCAGAAGAAGGGAACCATACATGACAACCTGCTGAAGGAGCTCTGCACAGTCGTCGGCAAGACCATGGCATACCCACTCATCCAGAGGCTCTGCATCGCCGACTCTCTCCAGGAGAGGAAAAGTATTGCCGGGCTTCTCACCAGGACAGGCGAATCAGGTATTCCGGCGCTCCTCTCCATGCTCAAGGATGAACGCTGGTATGTGGTCCGCAACATGGTAACCATATTGGGAGAAATTGCCTCCCCTTCCGCCCTGCGATCACTGCAGACAACGGCCGCACATGCCGAGCCGAAGGTGCGCAAAGAAGTCATAAAGTCTCTCCTCAAGATAAGCCCCCAGGGGGCGGAAAACACCTTCGTATCAATGACCTCAGATCCTGATGACGACGTTGTCCGCCTGGCAATCCACTCCCTCGGCTCGATGCGATCAAAATCAGCGGTCAGGCCACTTCTGGAGATCGTCAATGAGTCGGACCCTTTCCTTAAGGAGCTCCCCCTGAAGAAACAGGCCATTTTGGCCATTGGCAGAATCGGAGAGAAGCAGGCAACAGAATCGCTCACAAGGCTGCTCGAATGCAGAGGGTGGCTTTCACCGCGCCGCTGGCAGGAGCTGAAGATCGCGGCGGCAAATGCGCTAGGGCAGATTGGCGATGAATCGGCAATCCCGCTCCTAAGGCGCCTGGCACAGCAGAAAACCCCTCTGGGCAGCGCCTGCGGCGATGCCGTGGACAACCTGGAGAGACTGGCTAAATAATGATCACACCTAAACTAGCAAAACTGACATTAGCCGATGCACAGCGTCTGGCATCAATTTTTTCCGGTCTGATCAGGAGTACGACACTCTATCCCCCCGGAAATCCGGCCCTGACACGCCCGCTCCAGGACCTGCACGCCCTGGTCGAATCCCACCTAAAAACTGGCAACTCCATCCGTCTAGGGCTTGCGGACGAACTCCTCTTCGTCGAGGACCACCTCTTCGTAACCGCCACTCCACCGGTGGAAGAGCTGGCCAACATCTTCGCCTCCCGCAAGATTGACGCAATGATCATCATGCAGGGGGTAGAAGCTGCAGAGATATTCCGACTTGCCCAACTCCTGTCAGACAGGAACATGACGACTGACAAAATCGTCCGCAGCCTGGAAACAGACGGCAAGTCCCACCTGCTCATCATCTCCGCCGAGGACACGGAGGAAAAGCTGCTCCACGAGGCCGGCAACGCCTACCAGATGGCCCTGGAGTCGATCCGTTCAGCCTTTATAGACATAGAGGAGCATCGCGTCCCCTCCAGCGAAAGGCTGCTTGCCGCCACACGGCAGTTCACGGACATTGCCGTCCAGGACCCGCTTGTGGTCGCCTGCCTCTCCATGATCAAGGACTTCGACAATTACACTTTCAATCACAGCGTCAATGTGGGTGTCATAGCAATGGCCCTGGCAGCCCACATGAAACTGGACAGACAGCGTATCGAAGAGGCAGGCATAGCGGGTTTCCTCCATGACATCGGCAAGACCATGGTATCAAAGGCGATCATCAACAAGCCCGGGAAGCTGTCGACCATAGAGTTCGACGAGATCAAGAAGCATCCTGAAGACGGGGTGAAGATCATCGAAAAGATGTCCGGAATAAGCAGGAGTGTTGGAGAGGCGGTGCTTGGTCACCACCTGCGTTATAACCGCAAGGGTTACCCGGAATGGGCAAAGGAGATGGAACTTAGCGACCTCAGCCAGATAATCGCCATCGCCGACTGTTTCGACGCCTGCACGACCCTGCGCGTCTACCAACTCCCCATGCCGCCGGCCACGGCGATAAACCTGATGAAGGGGCTTGCCGGAGAATTCCTCAACCCTGAAATGGTCAACAGCTTTGCCAAGATGATGGGGAAGTACCCGCCGGGAACCCTCCTGAGGCTGGACACGAATGAGATCGCCCTTGTCTGGAAAGCAAACCCCGGCAATCCCGAGATGCCCCTGGCAAGGGTGATATTTTATGCCAATGGCGACCCGGTGGAGAACCCAGTAACGGAAAGGTTGGCCGAGAGGGAAACGGCGACCAGAATCGTGGCGGTGCTAAACCCGGTAGCGAAGGGGATCGACGTAGGGGAGTACTTCAGGCAAGCCTGAGGACACCCAGGGCTGTGGCCGCTGCAACGCGGGTTGCAGCATTGGGGGAGCGGGTCAGCTCCACGAACCTCTCCTGCAGCGAGCCGTTGTCTATGGCGCTGAGGGAGAGGATTGCCTCCACGTCGGTCAGGCCATCGCCTGAGTCGAGGAATGGGAGCAGTACAGGAACCAGGGCCGGATCGCGAAAATTGCCGAGAGCTCTGATCGCCCTGGCCCGGATACCGGAGTTGTTGTCCTT
The DNA here is from genome assembly GCA_937871715.1 of uncultured Geobacter sp. GTDB lineage: Bacteria > Desulfobacterota > Desulfuromonadia > Geobacterales > DSM-12255 > CALMBF01. The sequence goes on from CALMOE010000015.1 coordinate 7,363, forward strand.
GAGACGCTCAACCAGAACCTGAAGAGTCGAACGATTGGAGATTGTCCCAAGGGCATCTATAGCCGCCCCCCTGATCTCTTCCTCCGGCCTTGAAGCGCAGTAGACAAGCGGTGCTACGACCTTGTCACCGCCGATCTCGGCAAGGGCGTATATGGCCCGCACCTTGGCCGCCACCCCCCCCTTCTTAAGCTGCTCGATGACCTCGTCGAGGCTCTGAATACCTTCGAGCTTTTCCATTGCTGCGGCCGCGGCCGCGCGCACATCCCCATCAGGGTCCTTCAGCAGGGGGATCAGGGCGTCTCTTCTTTTTGCCGTTGCACTCGGTTCCATGATTAGGGCATTATTACCAAAATGAATTCTATTTACAACAATTGATTGAAGGAATCATGCCATGCAAACAAGAATCAAGGCGGTTCTACTCTCAGCTCTCGTCCTCCCGGGGATAGGACAGCTCTACAAGGGTGAACGGCTAAAGGGGGGAATCTTCCTCATCCTGGTGAACGTTTTCCTGCTATCCGCCCTATTCCTAGTCATGAAGGGGATGGGCAGCTTTCTCCTCACAGCAAGGATATCAGGAACTGACGAAGCACTCAAGGTACTGGACGGAATCAGGAAGAGCTCCCCGCATATCGGCTGGCTGCTCAACGGCTTCTTTTTTCTCTGGATTGCCGCGGTGGTGGACGCGGCAGTTGCCCCAGGCAAGAGCAATGAAGAGCTATCTCCTTGAAAACGTTTAATTTGACTTAAAACAGTTTATGTGCAATATAAACGTTGATCACAACCGCTGTTTTACAATCAGAGAGAGAGGACAGCATGCCCTACTCCGAATTGATAGCTACCGGCTCAGGCATTCCTGCCAGGGTTGTGCCCAACTCCCACTTTAACTACCTCGTTGAGGATGCCGACAACTGGATACTGTCCCGCACGGGCATTCGCGAGCGCCGCTTCGTAGCCGAGGAGCAGTCCACATCCGACATTGCGACGGAAGCGGCAAGGAGCGCTCTCGCTGCTGGCAACATCGACCCTGCCGAGTTGGACTGCATCATAGTCGCCACCTCCACCCCTGACATGATCCTCCCTGCCACCGCCTGCATGGTGCAGAAGAACATCGGCGCGGTAAATGCGTTCGCATTCGACATGAACTCGGTCTGCAGCAGCCTCGTCTATGCCATCGACACTGCAGACAGCTTCATCAAGGCGGGCAAATGCAGGACAGCCCTGGTTATCGGCGCAGATACCTACTCCAAGATCCTCAACTTCGACGACAAGGGTTCATGCCCCCTCTTTGGCGACGGTGCCGGCGCGGTAATCCTCCGCGCCACGGAAAAGCCGACCGGTATCCTGCAGAGCATGATCAAGAGCGATGGCCGCGGTTGGGACCTGATCCAGGTACCATCCTCCGGCTCGCGCAAACCGGTCAGTGCGGAGACCATAGCTGCAAGGGAAAATACCTTCGTCATGGAAGGGAAAAAGGTCTTTGTCTTCGCCACCGACGTTATCCCGAGAATCATCGAAGAGGTGACGGCAAAGGCTGGAATCTCACCGTCTGACCTGGACTACATCATCCCCCATCAGGCAAACCTGAGGATAATCGACCACATCACCAAGAAAACGGGTATTGGCAACGAAAAGTTCCTCCTGAACCTGGACCGCTACGGCAATACTGCTGCAGCCTCCGTCGGGCTTGTCATGGACGAGAACCGGCGTAACGGCACCATCAAGCCCGGCAATCTGGTGCTGGTCATGGGGTTCGGCGGCGGTCTCTCCTGGGGTGGACTGCTGATCCGCTTCTGATCGCGGCAACCCCCTCACCCGCATCTACAACATGAAGCAGATTTTCCCGCAGCAGGGCGACAACTTCACCCTGCTGCTTTTTTTTCCACCCTTCGTGGAAAGAATCGGCAACCAGCAGCACCCCGCCTGGCCTAAGTCTAGCAGCCAGGCAACTGACTGCCTGAGCCAGCTTCACCCTTCCGTGCAGCAACGGCCCGCCCAGAAGGCCGTTGCAGAGGATCACGTCAAAGCTGGACCGAGGATGCTCCGGCATGCAGACATCCTCGCGATAAAAGCGTATCATAGCACCCCCCCCACCATGCAGAAGCGGTTTGATCCTCTCCCTGAACAGAGCCCCCCTGACGGGGTCATCCGGTCTGATACCGAAAGCGGCGGCCACCAGTTCGAGAGGCTCCAGGGTCGAGCCGTGAATTCTGGTCGCATCTGCTGAATAACGGTTGTCGAGCAGGAGCTCCGCCACCTCATAGGTCCCTTCACCGCAGCCGCAGGCCGCATCAAGAACCGTTGCCCCGGCAGACAACCTCTCCCTGTTGGCTGCGAGCCAATGGGAGAGAAAAGACGTCTGGCGCGGATAGCGCCCGAATCCACCCCCGAAACTGGGGGGGATGAAAACATTGAAGAGGAACCGGCGCCGCACCCCCTCGTCAGCGGCGAGCCGCTGCAGGAGAGCGGCAGGATTGAACAGGGCAATATCTGCTCGCAACCGGGAGAGGAAGTCTGGCCACGAAGGAGAAGCAAATATCCGCATCCCGTCCGTATCCACCGGATAAAGGCAACTGCTGCGGCATAGATGGGCAAACGGTGGACCGACCTCCTCCATGGGGAGATAAATCTCGTGCTGACTGCGCACCTCACCGGACAGCAGCAGCCCTTGGGCCCACTGGACGGAAGGGAAGCGGGCGAGATATACGCCGAAGCGCTCATCCAGCCGTTCGCAACAGCGCCTGAGATACCGATCCAGAATGTCCCCGCCGCGCAGAAGCTTGCGAAGTGCCGCCTCGTCGCTGCCCGGGGAAAGATCCGGTGAAAAAGAGAGCTCATTTCCCGGCAAGAGATCCATCCGTCAGCTCTCCCACCCCATGCCACTGGCTTGACGAAAGGATTGCCCTTCCAGAAAGCAGATGGTACATTCCCAACATGAAGTTTCTGAAGAGCTTACAGGCAACTGCTTTGCTGTCATTCTACTCCCTCTTCCCCCATGCTTCATCCCCCCCACTGGTAAAGCCCTCTACATCTGCTACATCCAGAGACATTCATAGCATAACATCTGCCCAGTTTGCCTGTACAATCGCCAATCTCGACCGTTTTCTTGGCAACGGCTCGCCCGTGGCAATCCTCTTCAAAGAGGCAAACATCCTTGCAGCGCCGCTTCTTCTCTTCCGCCTGAAGCGAAGCGGTTACTCCTCCTGCATTATCAGCCGGCAAAAAGAGGGATTGTGCCTCACCCTTCGCAGGTAAAAATGGAAAAGGCCGGTTGACCCGGCCTTTTCCATTCACCCTTCAGAGCAGCGACTACTCCCTGACATAGGTGTCCTGATCCGTCTTGTCAACCATCCCCATGATATGCATGTACTCGTCTTCAATCATGTCGTAATGGGCCTGGGTCTCCTTGACGACCCGCTCGAAAATACCTTTAACCAGTGGATCCACGATATCCTTGGCCAGGACCGTGTACTGGTTGACCACCGCCTTCTCCTCCTTCATGGCTATCTCAAGGGCCTGCTGCTCCATGGTGCTTTCGGAAACTGCCTTGAGAAGCGCCTGATAGGTGGCGTTGTTGATATCGGGCGGACTCTTCATGTAGCTCTCCAGATCGCCGAACTCCCCCCCCTTGTAGTGATCGAAGAATGACTTGAGATGACCGACCTCCTCATTGGCCAACAGCTCGAAGACCTTTTTGGCCCTTTCGTTGCTGGCAACGGAAGCTGCCTTGCGGTAAAAGTCTATGCTGTCCTTTTCCCCTTTTATCGCCAGCTTGAGCGCATCCTGAAGCGAGTACTCCCTTCCCATATGGACCCCCCCTTGTTGTATAGTTGTAAGAGAATTTTACCTGCTCTTGCAACCTATTCAACCGGGCTCATTATTTTTTTAGCAACAGGTCCCTGACCACCTCGCCGGCCATGGTCATACCGAATATGGCCGGCAGATAGGAGATGCTCCCAAGGACAACCCTCCTGTGCTCGCAGGAAAAGCGCTGCTCGTCCTTGTTCGGGCAGATGCAGTCGCTCTTGCAACCACCGTCCAGTAAGGGCTGGCGGAACTCCTCCAGGGAGTAGACCACCTTGATTCCCTCCTCTATCCCCTCCTTGCGCAAAAGCTTGCGCACCGATCTGGCCATGCGACACCTGCTGGTCTGGGCAATATCCGCCACCCTGACCAGGGTCGGGTCGAGCTTCATTGCCGCCCCCATGCTGGAGATCACGGCCAGCCCCCTCTGGCGGCAGCTTTTCAAGAGATGCACCTTGCTGGTAAAGTGGTCAATGGCATCAACAACGTAATCTATCCTTTCACAGAGGAGCTCTGCGCTGTTTTCCGCGCAGTAGAACTCCTTGAGTGGCACTATCTCTGCGGAAGGGTTGATGAGCCTCAGCCTTTCCGCCATGGCTTCGGCCTTCGCCCGGCCGATGTTCCCCTCCATGGCGTGTATCTGGCGGTTGACGTTGGTGAGACATATGTCATCAAAGTCCACCAGCAGAAGTCGACCGATGCCGGCACGGCAGAGAGCCTCGGCAGAGTAACTCCCCACGCCACCCAAGCCGAATATGATCACCGACGCCCCCTCCAGATGGGCAACCCCCTCGCTGCCGAGGAGAATTTCAGTGCGGGAGAATCTGTGCAGTTTAGCCATTTTTTCGCTCCATTTTGATGTGATCAATCTTCAATGCCTTCATGGCATTGGCGGTAGTAACCTCCGCCACGCACTCCATGGCCCCCCCCTTGATCGCCGCTATTTTCCTGGCAACCTCAAGGATAAAGGCCGGCTCGTTGGTCCTGCCGCGGAACGGGACCGGTGCCATGTCCGGCGCATCACTCTCTAGGACCAGGCATTCAAGTGGGACCTGGGACACAACCCTTGGCGATCTGACAGCATTTCCATAGGTGACCGTGCCGCAGACAGATATGTAGAAACCGATGCGGCTGAATTCGCAGGCCAACTCGGCGCTTCCCGAGAAGGCATGCATTATCCCACCCACCCGGAAGGCATTCTCTTCCTTTAGAATACGCAGCAGATCGGCAAAGCCCCCCCTGCAGTGGGTCAGCAGTGGCAAACCCCGCTCTACAGCCAGGCGGCATTGGCGTCGAAACAGTTCCTGCTGGACAAGCCGGTCAGGGGCCCCGCTTGAGTAGTCGAGCCCCACCTCTCCCAGGGCTACGGCACCATCAAGATGGGAGACGAGAACCTCCAGAGCATCATCGTCACCCAGGTACGACCAGAGCGGGTGAATTCCGAAGGCTGGGAGGAGCCTTGCATTGGCGGAGCAGAGTGAACTGATGCCTCCCCACCCCTCGGGAGTCACCCCCGGGACGACAAAGCACCCCACCCCGGCACTCTCTGCACGAGATAGAACCTGCTCCAGCTCGTCGCGCAGGGGTGGCAAGTCAAGATGGCAATGGGTATCGATGAACATGACCCAGTTTAGCACGATTACTACACGTTTTTACTAAGTTTTCTGTTGCCCTTTTCCGACGGTGATGTCATTATCCAATGAGGCGAAGAGCAATCTTCGCCTTTATTTGTACCCGGATCGTATTATGTCAGTTGAAAAACATCAATAACAAGCAGAGCGGAGCAATTTATTACCATGCATAATCAGCAAGAAACCAGCCGTCGCCGTACGTTTGCCATCATCAGCCACCCCGACGCGGGGAAGACGACCATCACCGAGAAGCTGCTCCTTTTCGGCGGTGCCATCCAGCAGGCGGGGGAGGTTCGCGCCCGCAAGGCCGCACGCCACGCCACCTCGGACTGGATGGAGATGGAAAAGCAGCGCGGCATTTCAGTTACCTCCTCGGTAATGAAGTTTGAATACAGAGATTTCGACATTAACCTTCTGGACACGCCTGGTCACAACGATTTTTCCGAGGACACTTACCGGGTGCTGACCGCTGTCGACTCGGTACTCATGGTCATAGACTCCGTAAAGGGGGTGGAGAGCCAGACGAAGAAACTCCTGGAGGTCTGTCGCCTGCGCCACACGCCGATCATGACCTTCATCAACAAGCTCGACCGCGAGGGTCGGGAACCGCTGGACATAATAGATGAGATCGAGAGCGTCCTGAAGATCCAGTGTGCCCCCATGACCTGGCCGGTCGGGATGGGGAAAAGGTTCCGTGGTACCTACCACCTCTACACCAAGGAGCTGACATTCTTCGACCCTGAGGCTGATCGCGGGGTGGTGAGTATTGTCACTGTCAAGGGGCTGGACGATCCCCGCCTGGACGAGTTGCTGGGATCACAGGTAGAGGAGTTGCGCAACGACGTTGCCCTGCTTGAAGGTGCCTCCCACCCATTTGACAAGGAGGCTTACCTCGCCGGCAAACAGACCCCGGTGTTCTTCGGCAGCGCCATCAACACCTTCGGCGTGCAGCAGCTACTGGATACTTTCGTCGAGAACGCCCCTGAACCGCTCCCCCGAGAAACCGCCACCCGCTCGGTCTCTCCCTATGAGGAGCCATTCACCGGCTTTGTCTTCAAGATCCAGGCCAACATGGACCCGGCCCATCGCGACCGCATAGCCTTCTTCAGGATATGTTCCGGCAAGTTCACCCGTGGCATGAAGGTCAAGCACCTGCGCCTCGGCAGGGATATGCAGATCGCCAATGCCACCATCTTCATGGCCCAGGACAGGACCAACGTGGAAGAGGCTTACCCTGGGGACATCATCGGCATCCACAACCACGGCACAATCAAGATCGGCGACACCTTCACCCAGGGGGAGAACCTGAAATTCACAGGCATCCCCAACTTCGCCCCCGAGCATTTCCGCAAGGTTCGCCTTCTTGACCCGATGAAGTCGAAAGCGCTTGAAAAGGGGCTGGTGCAGCTGGCTGAGGAGGGAACGACCCAGGTTTTCCGCCCCCAGATGGGTAGCGACTGGATTGTCGGCGCCGTGGGGGTGCTCCAGTTCGACGTTGTCATGCACCGCCTGGAGCATGAGTATAAGGTCAAGGCAACCTACGAGCCGGTGAGCTACGTAACGGCCAGGTGGGTAAACGGCGACAGGAAGAAGCTGGATGATTTCCAGCGTAAAGAGGCGATGCACTGCTACATCGACGGGGAGGGGAACCTGACCTATCTGGCCGGAAGCCAATGGCGTCTGGAGAACACCATGGAACAGTGGAAAGAGCTGCAGTTCCTCGAAACCAGGGAGCACAGCTGAGTCAATAATCAGCCGCAGGGCATTCGGCAGTGACTGATTGCGCTGCGGCTATTTTTCGCCCTTAGCCCCCAGTTTCAACACCTTCATCAGGTTGGTGGAACCGCTACTACCCAGGGGCACCCCCATGGTGACAACCACCACATCCCCCTTCCTGAAGCCGCTCTCCAGTAGAGTCTCTTCCACCAGATTGATCTGCTGATCCGAGTTGTCCATGGTCCCCACCGGCAGGGGCTTTACCCCCCAGTAAAGCGCGAGACGGCGCCTGATATCGGTGGATGAGGTAAAGGCGATGATGGGGAGCTGGGGCCTGAAACGTGCGATCCTAGCTGCCGTTGAGCCAGACTGGGTAAAGACGACTACTGCCTTGGCCTTGACAGTGGCAGCAGCCAGACAGGCTGCCTGCGCTACAGCCACCGGGATGGCACTGCTCCCAGCTGGCGGCTGGCTGTAGGCCATGCGCCAAAGGCCGCTCCCCTCCACGTCAAGGGCTATCTTCACCATGGTCCGCACCGCCTCCACCGGGAAGCTGCCGGAAGCAGTCTCTCCGGAGAGCATTACCGCATCGGTGCCGTCGAGGATGGCATTGGCAACATCGGATGTCTCAGCCCTGGTCGGCCTCGGATGGAGAATCATCGACTCAAGCATCTGGGTGGCGGTAATTACCGGCTTGCCCACCTCGTTACAGGCGTTGATGATCTGCTTCTGGATGAGCGGCACCTTTTCCGCATTGATCTCCACCCCCAGATCCCCTCTTGCGACCATGATGCCGTCGGCCACCTGGAGGATAGACTTGAAGTTACGCAAAGCCTCGGGTTTCTCGATCTTGGCTATTACCGGTGTCGATAATCCGCGCTCGGCAAGAATCCGCTTAAGAGATTCGACATCATCGCTCCTGCGCACAAAGGAGAGGGCTATGTAGTCAACCCCCCTTTCCAGGCAGAACTCTAGGTCGGTCTTGTCCTTCTCCGTTAAGGAGGGGCTGGAGACCTTGACACCGGGTAGATTGATCCCCTTCAGGTCCTTAAGTATCCCCCCCTCGATGACTAGGCAGTTAACAATGCCCTCCTCTACGCTCTTCACCTTAAGTTCGATCAGGCCGTCATCCATGAGAATGCGCGAACCGGGCTTCACGTCGTGGGGTAGAGCCTTGTAGATAGTGGAGATCAGACCAGGCCTTCCCAGCACCTCCTGGGTGGTAATGGAGATAATATCCCCTTTCCTCAGTGGGATTGCACCGTTCTCCATCCTGCCGGTCCTTATCTTCGGCCCCTGCAGATCAGCCAGTATGCCGATCTCCTTGCCACGTTTGGCGCTCAGGGCCCTGATCAGGTCGATGATCTTAGCCTTGTCGGCATTTGAACCATGGGAAAAGTTGAGCCTGAATAGATCTACACCGGCATCCATCAACTTGGCGATGGACTCCCCTGTCGAACTGGCAGGCCCCAGGGTGGCTATTATCTTGGTCCTTCTCACCTTCTCGTTCATTTCGGCATCCTAGTGATGGAATTTCCCCTTAAGCCCCTTGTGGGAACTGTCTGGTGCATTATGACACTCGAAGCAGGCCAGCTCCTCAAGCTTTCTCTTCTCGACAGGCGAAGCTGGCTTACCCGCCGTGGAGAGAGAGTACTCCTCCGTCTGGAAGTATGGCCTGTTTCGCTCATCGGAAAGGATCGCCGGCCTGTAGGTAACCTGCCAGTTGGCAGAGATCGGCAGCTTGTGACACTCTTCGCAGCCACCCGGCGCAGGGATCGAGCGCCATGCAGTGAACATGGTGCAGGATGCGAGGAGCAGAAGAAGAGAAGAAACAATCCCCATGGAGATGGATGCCCGTATTGCCTTATTCACCTCTCACCCCCCATTTGAACTCCAGGTACTTCTTAGTCTGCTCGTACCCCTGGGCATAGAGAAACTTCATATCCTCGCGGGACAGAGAAAATCTTACTGGTGATATTTCTGAACAGTATACCAGAATTGTATCCTTCCACTTCCCTCCCTTCAAAAACTCCTTCTCCTGGGAGTGGAGCGAAAAGGCCATGAGTTCCTGTAGATAACTGGCAAGTGTAAGCCGGCAGTCACCATCCCTTTTCAGGGTCCGCTTGGACATCACCTTCACCACAAGGGTCTTCTGGCTTCTGCTCAAGCGCCCCTCCACAACACCCGTCATGAGGGAGCCATCTATCAGAGCATACTCCAGACCCTCATATTCCAGCCTCTTAAGGCCGAACAGTCCCGGAATCATCGTAGATGCGGAAGCAGCGGCGGCAATGCTGAGATGGGGAAATCTCTCTCTATTAAAGATAACTGGCCGGTAGCTGCGCATGTCCGTGGCGACAATTTCCAGAGGGATCTTCAGGGGGGAGGAGAAGGTTAGGTTGCCGATCTTTGTTTCTAGCCAGGTTTGCAGTTTCCTGCCGGAGCAGAGACCGAAGTCCCTCAAAAGGGAAAGAAGGCTCACATCCCTGAAACTGCGCAGATCGATTGCCAGAGACTCATCCAGTATCTCTGCGGGGGTCAGACCGGAGGCATAAAGCGACGCAACCACGGCACCAGAGGAAGACGCAACAATTTTGGAGTTTGACAGCCCGCTCTCCTCAAAAGCCTGGAGGGCACCAATGAATGCCGGGTACCTGTTGCCTCCGCCAACCAGCATAACCGTTATCGGTTCATTCATGACCAAGCTGTTGGAATTCACTTGTTGTTTCTCACTCATAATAGCACCGCATGACAAACTGCATTTATGGCACGATAATACCAATCACATTTCAGGACAATAAAAAACCCTTTCGCAGATGCAGCGAAAGGGTTTTTTATATCGGCAGACAAGTGCAGAGTTACATGAGGATCGCCTTCTGTGCCAGCTCGAGTATCGTGCCTGGCACGACACCCGGGATCATGACGCCGGCGATGGCGATGATCAGGCAGATTATGAATGCGGGGGAGAGCCTGACCCAGTTGAAATCCTCGGTCGGCTCCTTGAAGTACATGTAAATCATAACCCTGAGGTAGTAGTAAACGGAAGCAGCGCTGTTGAGTACACCGATGATCGCCAACCAGATGTAACCTGCCTGAATGGCACCGGAGAAGAGGTAGAACTTGCCGACAAAACCTGCTGCGGGGGGGATGCCGGCCAGGGAGAAGAGGAAAACGCACATGGCCACACCCAGGGCGGGGTGCTTGTAACCGAAACCTGCATAATCAGCAAGATTGTTGTTCTCCTCGCCCTTCTTGCCAACGAGGATGATCACAGCAAAGGCGCCGATGTTCATGAACGCATAGCTGAGCATATAGAAGAGTATGCCTGATGTTCCAACCGCATTACCGGCAGTGAAACCGACCAGAATATAGCCTGCATGGGCGATGGATGAGTATGCAAGCATCCTCTTGATGTTCTGCTGGTAGAGGGCTGTAATATTTCCTACGGTCATGGTAAGGACTGCCAGTACCCAGAGGAGCGACGACCACTCGGCCTTGAAAACGGGGAGAGCCACCAGGAGGACGCGCAGGAAAGCGGCGAAGCCGGCAGCCTTGGGACCTACTGACATGAAGGCAGTGATGGGGGTGGGTGCGCCTTCATAGACGTCAGGAGTCCACATGTGGAAGGGGGCTGCAGCTACCTTGAAGGCGAAACCGGTTGCCATGAGCAGCATTCCGGCAACAAGCATAAGGTTGGAGGAGACCATACCGCTCTGGGCTGCAGCTGCAATCTTGACTACCTTGGTGGTACCGGTTGCACCGTAGGTAAGAGCCATGCCGTAGAGAAGGAAACCGGTGGAAAAAGCCCCGAGGAGGAAGTATTTCAGACCGGCCTCGTTGGAGCGGATACTCCCCCTGTTGAACCCTGCGAGAACGTAGAGGGAAACGGAGAGAACCTCAAGTCCGAGAAAGATGGTCATCAGGTCGGTGCCCGATGCCATGAGCATCATACCCACTGTGGCAAAGAGCATCAGGGGGTATACTTCACCCTGGTTGCACCCTTCACGCTGCAGATACTGATCGGTTATGAGGATGCTCATCGCCGCGGATACGAGGAAGATCCCCTTGAAGAAGATTGCAAAGTTATCCTGTACCACAGAGCCGCTGAAACCATCCTGAGGAGCGCCCCAGCCAATCGTCAGCGAATAGAGGGTAACCAGAATACCGGCAATGCTGAGATAGCCGAGATAACCCTTCTGCTCATTCTTGACAAAGACATTTATCAGCAGCAGTGCCATTGCCACGACCGACAGAATCATCTCCGGAGCGATTACCGACATATTTATCGCTGGAATTGCAATTGTTTCCATCAATTTCCTCCAGTATCTATTTAGCGCTCAACTCTATTTAGCTTCAACAGCAGGATGGCCGGCCGGCACCGCATGGGGCATTGCCGGCATTGCCGGTGCGGCCACCGGTTGCTCCGGAACTGCAGCAGTCTGCAGCCTGGTCTGCTTGATTACCTTGTCCAGTGCAGGGGCCATGGTCGAGGTAAATGGGGTCGGATAAAAACCCATGTAGAAGATCAGGAAAACAAGGGGGAGCATGATGGCGATCTCGCGGCCGTTAAGGTCCTGAAGCTTCTGGTTCTTAGGATTATCGAGCTTGCCGAACATAACTCTCTGGAACATCCAGAGCATGTAAACTGCTGAGAGTATGACGCCGCTGGAAGCGATCACCGCCCACCAGCGGATCGAGCTTTCGAAGGCACCGATTAGGACGAGGAACTCGCCGACGAAGCCGTTGGTGCCAGGCAGGCCGATGGACGAGAAGGTGACAATGAGGAATATCGTGGCGAATATCGGCATCTGCTTGGCCAAGCCGCCGAAGTCGGCGATCATCCTTGTGTGACGGCGCTCGTAAATGAAACCGACGATAAGGAAGAGCGCGCCGGTGGATATACCATGGTTGAGCATCTGCAGCATCCCCCCCTGCAGACCCATCTGGTTGAGAGCGAACACGCCGAGCATGACGAATCCGAGGTGGGCTACGGACGAGTAGGCAACCAGCTTCTTCACATCTTCCTGGACCATTGCCACCAGAGAAGCATAGACGACACCGATGACCGACAGGGTCGCTATAAGTGGGGTGAATTGCTGCACCGCATTGGGGAAGAGAGGCATGGCGAAGCGGACATAGCCGTAGGTACCCATCTTGAGGAGCACGGCCGCCAGGATCACAGAACCAGCGGTAGGAGCCTCGGTGTGGGCGTCTGGCAACCAGGTGTGCAGTGGGAACATGGGAACCTTGATGGCGAACGCCAGGGCGAATGCCAGGAACATCCAGGTCTGGGTGGCCGGATCAAGATTCAGGTTGAAGAAATTTACCAGGCTGAAGTCGGTGGCTCCGCTGGCCATCCCCTTGAAATAGAGGGCGATGATGGCGACAAGCATGAGAAGGGAGCCAACCATGGTGTAGATGAAGAACTTGACCGCAGCGTAGACACGGTTCTTGCCACCCCAGATGCCGATGATGAAGTACATCGGAATCAGCATTACTTCCCAGAAAATGTAGAAGAGGAAGAGGTCGAGGGAGATGAACGCCCCGATCATGCCGACCTGGAGCAGGAGCAGGCATGCCATGTACCCCTTGACCTTCTCCTCCACGGCTGTCCAGGTGGAGAGAACGGCAATCGGCATGATGAATGTGGTCAGCATGACCAGCCAGAGGCTGATGCCGTCGATTCCCACGTGATAGTTCATCTTGAAGGGTCCGGCCTGGATCCATGGGATGTTCTGCACGAACTGGTAGTCGGCATTGGTGACGAAACCGGTTACCAGCGGCAGCGACACGAGGAAGGTGACGACAGTCACCGCCAGAGTGAACCCTCTCAGCAGGCCGTGATTATCCTTGGGGATGAACAGCAGCAGGAAAGCACCCAGCAGCGGTAGAAAGGTTATCAGGCTCAGGATAACTTCGTTCATTGAATCTGCTCCTTTATGAACTCAACAGTCAAAGTCTATTAGCGGAATACGTAGAAAGCGATTATTACGACGACGCCGAGGGCCATCCCCATGGCATAATTATGCACATATCCGGACTGCAGCCCCTTCAGGCCGGCGGAGAAAGCCATGACCAGTTTGGCGACGCCGTTGACAACGCCGTCGACGATAACAACATCGAACCCTTTCCAGAGGAGATTGCCCAGGGACTTGCAGGGGTTGACGAAGACGAAGTCGTAAAGCTCGTCGATATACCACTTGTTATACACGGCACGGTACAGCCCGGGGAATGCGGAGGTGAACTTCTCCGGCAGAGATTTGTTGGCCATGTACATGGTGAAGGCAATGAAGATACCGATGGCTGCGATAACCACGGAGAGACCCATCAGCCCCCACTCCAGTGAGTGGCTGTGCTCATGCATGTGTGCGTACTGCTTGCCGTACTCATTGGCCAGCTCGAATACCGGCTCAAGCCAGTGCTCGAAGTAGTTGGGGAGAATGCCTATCAATTTCGGCACACCGATGAATCCGCCAACGGCAGCAAGAACGCCGAGAACCATCAACGGAATGGTGATGACCAGTGGCGACTCGTGCAGGTGATCCTTAACCTTGGGGTTAATGCGGCACTCACCGAAGAAGGTCATGAACACGAGGCGGAACATGTAGAAGGCGGTGAAACATGCGGCAATGCAGCCGAGTGCCCAGACGACCTTGTTAAGATCACCATGGTAGGGGTTGGAGAATGCCTGCCAGAGAATCTCGTCCTTGGAGAAGAAGCCTGACAAGGGGGGGATACCGGCAATCGCGAAGGTCGAGACAAAGAACGTCAGGAAGGTGATAGGCATGGCCTTGCGCAGGCCGCCCATGTTGCGCATGTCCTGTGGATCGTCATGGAGATGGCCATGATGCAGGGCATGGTGCATGGCATGGATCACAGAGCCGGAACCAAGGAACATGCAGGCCTTGAAGAAGGCATGGGTCATTAGGTGGAAGATGCCGCCGGTAAAGGCGCCAACACCCATGGCAATGAACATGAAACCGAGCTGGGAAACGGTGGAGTAGGCAAGGACTCGCTTTATATCGTTCTGTGCAGTACCGATCGTGGCAGCAAATAGGGCGGTTGCAGCACCAACCACGGCAACAACCATCATTGTCTCGGGAGCCTTGATGAAGACGAAGCTCATCCTGCCGATCATATAGACACCGGCGGTAACCATGGTAGCGGCGTGGATGAGAGCGGAAACGGGTGTGGGGCCTTCCATCGCATCAGGCAACCAGGTATAGAGCGGAATCTGGGCCGACTTTCCGGTAGCGCCAAGGAAGAAGCAGAGGGTAGCAACGGTCACTACGCCGCCATAGGGGAGGAGATGGGATGCAGCCTTGATCTCCATGAAGTTGATTGTCCAGATATTGTGATTGCTGCCGAACCACCAGAAGAGGGTGAAGAGGCCGATGAGGAAGCCGAAGTCACCAACCCTGTTCATGACGAATGCCTTCTTTGCAGCATCACCTGCGGACTTCTTCTCGAAGTAGTAGCCGATGAGGAGATATGAACAGAGGCCCACGCCCTCCCAGCCGATGAACATCACCAGCATGTTGGCGCCGAGAACCAGAAGGAGCATTGACATGCAGAAGAGGTTCAGATAGGCGAAGAAGCGGTAGAAACCCTCCTCTCCGTGCATGTAGCCGATGGAGTAGAGGTGGATCAGGGTTCCTACGCCGGTGACCACCATGATCATCACCGCGGAGAGCGGATCAACCAGGAACGCCATGTCCGCCTTGAAGTTGCCAGCATGAATCCAGGGGAATATGACTTTTTCGAATACACGCTGTTCCGCCGGAAGTCCGACAAGCTGCATCAGGATTCCGCATGAGACCAGGAACGAACAGAAGATCGCCAGGGTGCCAATCCCGCCGATTACGCCTTCATTCTTTATCTTCTTGCCGAAGAGGCCGTTGATCAGAAATCCGATCAGGGGGAACAGTGGTATTAGCCATACATTGTCAAGCATTCCAGACTCCTTGAGTGAAATGATTCGTTTTGCAGCAGTCCCTGACTACCACTTCATCAGGTTGAGGTCTTCCACGTCGATGGACTCGCGATTCTTGAAGAAGGCGATCATCAGAGCCAGGCCGACTGCCGCCTCGGCAGCGGCTACGGTCATGACGAAGAAGACGAAGATCTGCCCATCCAGGTTGCCAAGGTACTTCGACAGGGCGATGAAGGTAAGGTTCACCGCGTTGAGCATCATTTCGATGCACATGAAGATGACTATGGCATTGCGTCGGGTGAGGACGCCGATCGTGCCGATGGAGAAGAGAATTGCGCTCAGTATCAGATAGCTGTGAAGGGAAACCATGGTTATATCTCCTGACTCTTACACTTTTTTCTTTGCGAGCACGACTGCGCCGACAATTGCTGCCAGCAGCAGTATGGAGGTGATCTCAAACGGCAGCAGGAACTCGGTAAAGAGAGACTGGCCGATCAGTTCGGTATGTCCAACCTTGGCGATGGCAGCAGAATCTATCGCTCCCTTGGCACCGGTGAGCGAGCTCCTGCTCAGGAAATACCAGGTCTGGAAGAGAAGGAAGAGTCCGGTTGCCGCTCCGAGGAAGAGAGCATGCTGTGTCCTGCGCCCGGATTCCGTACGGATGTTAAGCAGCATGATCACGAAGACGATCAGAACCATTATGGCGCCGGCATAAACGATGACCTGTATGGCTGCCATGAACGGTGCTTCGAGCATGACATAGAGGGTCGCCAGGCAAAAGAATGTCATGATCAAGGAGAGTGCGCTGTTGATCGGGTTCTTGCACCTGATAACCAGGATGCTCATCAGGATGGCTATTGCTGCCACAATGCTGAAAAACAAGGTTTCCATTGCTGCTCCTTTATTTCTTTTCTAGCAGTCGTTCTTTAGTGAAAACGAAGTCTGAGCGCTTATAGTTGGCAAGCTCGAAAGTCTGTGTCATGCCGAGTGCATCCACCGGACAGGCTTCCACGCAATAACCGCAGAAGATGCAACGGAGCATGTCTATTTCGTACTTGGCCGCATACTTGTCGTGGTTTGCATCCTCTCCAGCCTCAACGGTGATGCATTTTGCCGGACAGACGGTGGGGCAGAGGTAGCAGGCAACGCATTTGGCCTTGTTATGAGACACCTTGAGAGCGTGCAGGCCGCGGAAATTTGGGGCCACATCCGGCTTCTCTTCTGGATACATCAGAGTAATCGGCTTCTTGAAAAGGTGCTTCAGCGTTATTTGCAGACCTTTGATCAGGGGTACAATCATTTGCGTATCCTCTCTACGGATTCAGTCAGGTACGGATTATTCATGCGCTTCTTACTTAAAGAGCGTGATCCAGATTGCATTGCCAACTATGAGGAAGAGGGTTGACGGTAGAAAAACCTTCCAGCCGAGCTTCATCAGTTGGTCGTAACGGTAACGGGGATATGTAGCCCTGATCCACATGCAGACGAACATCAGGAAATATACTTTGGCGATGAAGTTCAGCACAGAAGGTAGTGGACCTTGCCAGCCTCCAAGGAAGAGGGTGGTGGTGACAGCACAGACGGTGACCATATTGGCATACTCTGCCATGAAGAACATGGCGTACTTCATGCTGGAGTACTCGGTACAGAAACCGGAGACCAGCTCAGTCTCGGCCTCGGGAAGGTCAAAGGGTGTTCTGTTGATCTCGGCAAGGGAGCATATGAAGAAGATTATCCCTGCCAGGAAGGTGAACGGATTGCGGAAAAGATACCAACCGAACAGCCCCGCCTGGTCGGCGACTATCGCATGAAGTGAAAGCGACTGGGAAACCATGAAAACACAGACAATGGCCAGGCCGGCAGCGAGCTCGTAGGAGATCATCTGGGCGGAGGAGCGCAGACCACCAAGAAGCGAATACTTGCTGTTGGAGGACCAACCAGCGAGAACTATGCCGTATACCCCCAGGGACGCCATGGCCAGAATGTAGAGGACGCCGATGTTAAGGTCGAATACCGTTCCGGCATTGTCGGCAAAAGCCGCGATCTGCAGCGGAATCTTGTAGCCTGCAATCTCGATGACATCACCGAAGGGGATGACGGCAAAGGAGATGAAGGCCGGTATCAGAGCCACCAGAGGGGCGAGGAGAAAGGCAAATTTGCTGGCCTCGGACGGAATGATCTCCTCCTTGAAGAAGAGCTTGATACCGTCGGCAATCGGCTGCAGAAGCCCCATCGGACCCACCCTGTTTGGTCCAACACGGACCTGCATGTGGCCGATGATCTTCCGCTCGGCATAGGTGGCGTACGCCACTGTCAGAAGGACGAATACAAAAGCCAGCAATACCTTGAGAATCATGGCTCCGTAGTATATGAGCGGCAGTCCCATTATTTCCATGCTATTCTCTTCTCCTCTTCAGGAAGTTATTACAGCTTACTACTTGCTCAGGCTTACCCAGGTAACGCTTTTGCCGCTGGTGATGCTGTTGATTGAGGCATCTGCAAAATGGTAGGGGGAGAACACAACCCCTTCCGGCATGCGCAGACCCACCTTTACCGCCAGGCTGAGCTCACCGGAGGCGGATCTTACCTTCAGCCTGTCCCCATCATTGACACCGAGCTTGCCAGCATCGACCCTACCCAGCTCGATATACTGCTCAGGGCAGACAAGCATCGGCCCGACTCCACTCAGCGACATGGTGCCGCAGTGGTAGAGGGCACTGCCGGTAAGAAGGGCGTATTTCCCCTCCTCCGTCGCCGGAACTGATCCCACGACAGGAACGAACTTGGGGGAGACATTCACTGGGTAGATGGCACCTGCATCACCGAGCGCATCGTAATTGACTCCGGAGTAGCAGCCAATCTGCTTGAACAGGGTAGCAGAGTCTGCAGCTACACCCTCTCCTGTCAATCTGGCGATAATGTCGGCAAGAACTTCGCGATCGCTCCTAGACTCGCCAACGGCCTTGATGGCTTTCCTGATCCTCTGCACGTGACGGCCAACGCTGGTAAAGGTGCCACACTTTTCGGCAAAGGACTTTACCGGGAGGACCACATCGGCACGCTTGGCAGAATCGGTCAGGAAGAGATCCAGGACAACTACGAAACCGGCATTGTCCAGAGCCTTTTCGACCTTCGCGCGGTCAGGGTATGCTACGACCGGATTTTCGCCGGCAATGTAAAGAATCTTCACTGCACCGCTGGCGCAGCCATCGATGATCGCAGCGGCATCGCGGCCACCTGCTGTCGGATGGATGGCCAGATCGGCAGCACCCTGACTGTTGTTCTTCTCGCCGAGAACCAGCAGACCGGACCCTTCCTGGCCTATTTTGCCGGCAAGCAGTGCAAGGTTGCTGAGCGCCTGCGCCAGCTCCTTGCCATGGCCCGGATAGCCGAGACCGATGGGGAGAAGGATGAGAGCCTTCTCTGCCTTGGCATAGGCAGTTGCCAACTCTCTTATGGATTCAAGCGAAACGCCCGTAACGGCAGCAACCTGGTTCAGGTCGACACCTGCAAGCATCCCTTTGTATGCATCCAGACCGGTAATGGCGGCGGCTGACTCGGCTGCGAGGTTTTCATCAACTATGACCTTGGCCAGGGCGTTCACGAGGAGAAGTTCGCATCCGGGCTTGTGCAGGTAGTTGACCGCCTTGGGGAGCTTGGCAAGCTTGCCTGTCTTGTCGGAGATGATACGCAGGTCAACACCTTTTCGCTTCACCCCAAGGTTGATCTCGAAACCGATTACCGGATGGGTTTCATAGGCATCCGTCTTGATGACCAGGAGGAGATCACTCTTCTGTATATCGACTATCTGAGAAGGAGAAGCGGTTATGCCGAAACTCTCCTTCAGACCCGCTGTCAGCGCCTCATGGGCATAGCCCGCGGAATGATCGATGCTGTCCGTACCGACGACATCCTTGAAAAGCTTCCTGAAGAGGAAGAGCTCCTCGTTGGTGAGTCGGGGAGTTGCCAGTGCTGCCACTGCGGATGGGTCGTTCTTCCTGGCCTCCTGCAGCTTGGTGCTGATAAGCTCCAGAGCCTCATCCCAGCCGACAGGCTGAAGTGTGCCGTTCTTGCGAACAAGCGGGGTTGTGAGACGCTCGTCACTATTGACGAACTGGTAGCCGAAACGGCCGCGACCGCAGAGCTGGCCGTTATGGAACCCCTGGTCCTCGTCATAGATGGTGGTCAGGACCTTGTCGTCCTTGACCCCGAGGGTAAGCTGGCAACCGGTTCCGCAGTATGAGCAGACGGACTTCACCTTGTTAAGAGCCCACCAGCGGGCCTTGAACTTGAAGGGCTTGGCAATCAGCGCGCCTACAGGGCAGACGGAGATGCAGGAGCCGCAGTATTCACAGTCCAGCTTGCCGTCAAAGGGTGTGCCGATCTTGGCCTCGATCCCCCTGTTGACGAAGGAGTATGCACCATATGAGACGATCTCGTCGCAGATGCGGGCGCACTTGCCGCAGTGAATGCAGCGGTTTTGGTCACGCTCGATGAGCGGGTTGTCGTAGTCGATCTCCCAGTGAAACTTCTCGTCGGTGAAGTTGTTAGCATCAACCTTGTATTCGTATGTAAGGTTCTGCAGGTCGCAATCGCCGGCTGCGTCGCAGACCGGGCAGTCAAGTGGGTGCTTGAGGAGGAGGAGCTCAAGCACCAGCTTCCTTGCCTTGATGATTTCGTCGGTCATTGTCCGCACGATCATCCCCTCGGACACCGGCGTAGTGCAGGCTGGTATGAGGCGCCCCTTCATCTGCTCGACTTCCACGAGGCACATGCGGCAACCACCAAACGGATGCAGCTTCTTGTCGTGGCAGAGAATCGGTATTCTGATGCCCGCAGCCTTGGCTGCGTCATAAATGGTGGCGTCGCGCTCAACCGCTATCTGCTTGTCGTCTACAGTAAGATTAACCATCTCGACCTCTGTTCTCCCTCGGGATTTCTCAGGTGAAACTGTTACTCGATAGCCATGAAGCGGCAGGCATCATAGCAGGACTTGCACTGGGTGCATTTTTCCTTGATCAACTCGGCAATCTGCCCCTTCTCCCACTTGATGGCATCAACCGGGCAGGCCTTCAGACAGGCGCCGCACTTGACACACTTCTCCGGGATTACCTGCCAGAGGAGCAGCTCCTTGCAGCAGTTGGACGGACAGCGCTTGTCGTTGATATGGGCCTCGTACTCGTGACGGAAGTACTTGACCGTCGAAAGGATAGGGTTCGGAGCAGTCTGGCCGAGACCGCACAGTGATGCCTTCTTGATTGTGCTTCCCATCTCGAGAAGCTTCTCGATATCGTCAGGCTCGCCGCGACCCTCGGTGATCCTCTCCAGGATGTCGAGCATGGCTTTCAGGCCGATACGGCAAGGAACGCATTTTCCGCACGACTCCATCCTGGTGAAGGTAAGGAAGAAGCGGGCAACGTCAACCATGCAGGTGGTTTCGTCCATGACGACCAGACCGCCGGAACCCATCATGGCGCCAGCCTTGATGAGGGAGTCATAATCGACCGGAGTGTCCAGAACCTCTGCAGGGATGCAGCCACCGGAAGGGCCACCGGCCTGTACAGCCTTGAACTTGCGGTTATTGGCAATGCCGCCGCAGACGTTGTAGATAACCTCGCGTACGGACATGCCGGCCGGGACTTCGACCAGACCGGTATGCTTGACCTTGCCGGTGACGGCGAAGATCTTGGTACCCTTGGTTGTGTCCGTACCAAGGGAGGCATACCAGTCCGCTCCCTTGTTGATGATGTGTGGAACGTTGGCGAAGGTCTCAACGTTGTTAATGTTGGTCGGCTTACCCCAGAGGCCTTTCACTGCCGGGAAGGGCGGACGGGGACGGGGCATGCCGCGCTCACCCTCGATGGATGCCATGAGAGCGGTCTCCTCGCCGCAGACGAAGGCGCCTGCCCCCATCTTGATGCGCATATCGAAGTCGAAACCCCACCCCTGGATGTTCTTGCCGAGCCACCCCTTCTCGTAGCAGACGTCGATAGCGTGCTGCAGGCGGTGAATTGCAAGGGGGTACTCGGCACGAACGTAGACGTAGCCGAAATAGCAGCCAATGGCATAGGCGGCAATCATCATCCCCTCGATGATGCAGTAGGGGTCCCCTTCGAGGATCGAGCGGTCCATGAACGCGCCCGGATCCCCCTCGTCGGCGTTGCAGATCAGGTACTTCTTGTCCCCGGGGGAGGCGGCGCAGAAAGACCACTTCATCCCCGTAGGGAACCCCCCGCCCCCACGACCACGTAGACCGGCCTTCTTAACTTCATCGATAACTTCAGACGGCTTCATGGTCTTGACGCACTTTTCGATAGCCTTGAAACCGTCCTGCTCCATGTAGGCTTCAATCAGGTCAGGGTCGATCTGGCCACAACCGGTCATGACCACCCGCATCTGCTGGTCGACGAAGGTGTTGTAATACGGCTTGGCCTTGCGCTTCTCCAGGACTGTCTTGGCGACGATATGTTCGTCAACGATCTTCTCGACCTCCTCCGGCAGGACGAAGTCGTAGGTCACCCTCCCCTGTTCGGGGGTGATGATGTCAACCAGAACGTCGTTGGCACAGAGGCCGCGGCAGCCGGTCTTGATGACATCGCAGCGCTTGCCGACAACAGCATCAACCCCTTTTTCCTTGATGACCCTGATGAATTCGGCTTCAACCTTCTTGGCTCCTGCGGAGATACCGCCAGTGCCTTGACAGATCAGAATTTTGATAGCTTCGCCCATAACTTTTCGTTTCCTCTATGGAGTGTTTGGGGTTCTACTTCATCGGCCGCTGATTGTACTCAGCGACGATCTCGTCGACCTTCTGTACAGTCATCTTGCCGAAGGTATCGTCATTGACCATTGCCAGTGGAGCCATGCCACAGGCGCCAAGACAAGCGACCTTTTCGAAGGTGTACCTGAGATCAGGAGTCGTCTCAGCATGGCCGATACCGAGCTTCTCGAAGAAGGTGTCGACGATTCTCGGAGCACCCTGCACGTGACATGCGGTACCGACGCAGACGCGGATGATGAAGCGACCGCGCGGCTTAAGATGAAACTGGGCATAGAATGTCAATACGCCGTATATCTGGCTAGGGTAGACATTGAGTCGCTCTGCCACCAGATTGATGGCCGGCTTCGGCACGTAACCGTACTCTTCCTGGATCCCCTGAAGCACTGGCATGAGGTTGCCGGGGAGAGTAAGATACTGGTCGATCACCTGGTTGGCAGCTGCAAGGTCTATCACCTCTTCAGGAGCATTCTCTTCAGCTGTTGCATTTTCTGCGGGAGCATTACTCATGAACTCCGTCTCCTTTACAGAGGTTTAGCGGTCGATTTCGCCGAGAACGATGTCCAGCGTACCGATAATGGCTACGAGGTCTGCAATCATGGAACCCTTGGCCATCCTCTCGATGGCGGAAAGGTTGACAAATGACGGCGGTCGTACCCTCATCCGGTATGGCTTGTTTCCACCGTCGCTAACCAGGTAGTAGCCGAGCTCACCTTTGGGGGCCTCGACAGACTGGTACACTTCTCCCTCGGGAACGGCAAACCCCTCACTGGCAATCTTGAAGTGATGGATAAGCCCCTCGATGGAGTTATAGACGTTCTCCTTCGGCGGATAGCAGACCTGGGGAAGATCGGCAAGAACCGGTCCGGGTTTGAGGTCCTTGAGAGCCTGGGAGATGATATTTACTGCCTCGCGCAACTCCACCAAGCGGACCTTGTAGCGATCGAAGGTGTCACCCTTCTCTCCCACCGGAACCTTGAATCCGTACTTCTCGTAGCCACTGTAGGGGTTGTCACGACGCAGATCCCAGTCTACACCGGAGCCGCGCAGAGCAGGACCGGTAATACCAGCATCAATGGCGTCCTCAGCCGATATGACGCCGTTGCCGATGGTCCGCTGCAGCCAGATGGTATTCTTGGTGAGCAGGCCTTCGTACACGTCGAAGAAATCAGGGAAGGTATCGATAATCTCCTGGACATCCTTTTCAAAGCCTGCGTAGACATCTGCGGACAGACCGCCAACGCGGTAGTAGTTACTGGTCATGCGGGCGCCGGAGAGCTTCTCGTAGATGGACATCACCTTCTCACGCTCACGGAAGCAGTAGAGGAACACGGTCATAGCACCGATATCCAGGGCGTGGCAGGCCAGCCAGACCAGATGCGACTTGAGGCGGGTAAGCTCGGCGGTGATGACCCGTACTGTCTTGGCCCGCTCCGGCACCTCTATGCCAAGAAGCTTCTCCACGGCAAGGACATAGCCGAGGTTGTTGCTCATGGGAGCGAGGTAATCCATGCGATCTGTGAGCGGCAGGGCCTGATGGTAAGTGCGGTGCTCGGAGAGCTTCTCGATACCGCGGTGAAGATAGCCGATGTGCGGTGTAATCTTGTCGATGATCTCACCATCAAGCTCGATGACGAGGCGGAGCACGCCGTGGGTGGACGGATGCTGCGGCCCCATGTTCAGTGTCATTGTCTCTTTTTGTGCCATTGATTTATCACCCCTGCAGAGTGTTGAAAGCTTTTGGTTTATGTTCAGGTCAGGAGAGGCGTCCCTTGTACGGCTCACGGTCCGGTCCCTGGAGCGGATAATCCTTGCGCAGCGGATACCCGACCCAGTCGTCCGTCATCAGTATGCGGCGCAGATCCGGGTGGCCGGCGAACTTGATGCCGAAGAGGTCGAAGACCTCACGCTCCAGCCAGTTTGCCGTGGACCAGACACCGCTGACACTGTCGATCACCGCATCGGACTCTTCCACCTGGGCCTTGAGGCGCAGCCTATCCTTGGCGGAAATGGAGTACATGTTGTACACCACCATGAAGCGGGGGGTTTTCCCAAGGTAGTCGACGGCAGTGACGTCGGTAAGCAAGTTGTAACCGAGATTCGCCTTGAGGTAATTGCAGATCTCGACGACGTTCTCCTTCTTGACCGTCACCGTAACCTCTCCACGGAACTCCTTGACATCGACTATCTCAGCCGAAAAACGCTCCCTGAGCTTTATTACTGCACGATTGTTTTCTGCCATATCAATCCATCCTCTTCCTATTGGTCTTGATAGCCTTATGCAGCAGGGAGAACCCGATCACCCAACCCTATGGTCGAACCAAACGAGTTACGCTCCTTGCCGATCTTCTCCTGCAGCTTGATCAGTCCGTAGAGCAGCGCCTCGGGCCGCGGAGGACAGCCCGGAATATACACATCAACGGGAAGAGCCTCATCTATACCCTGAACAACGCTGTATGTGTCAAAAACACCGCCGGAGCACGCGCAGGCCCCCATGGCTACAACCCATTTCGGCTCAGGCATCTGCTCGTAAACCGTCTTGATAACCGGCAGCATCTTCTTGGTAACCGTGCCGGCGATAATGATACAGTCGGCCTGACGCGGTGAAGCACGGAAGATGATGCCGAAACGGTCGAGGTCATGGGTCGATGCGCCGGTAGCCATCATCTCGATGGCGCAACAGGCAAGACCGAAGGTCATCGGCCAGATGGATGACTTGCGCGCCCAGTTGACGAGGCCGTCAAGAGACGCTGTAATGATGTTATCGCCCAGCGGCATATCTACTCCCATTCCAAGGCTCCTTTTTTCCAAACATATATATAGCCGACGAAGAGGATCACGACGAACACCCCCATCTCAATCAGACCGAACACCCCAAGACGCTTGAAGAGCACCGCCCAAGGATAGAGAAAGACACACTCGATATCGAAGAGAATGAAGAGCATGGCTATCAGGTAGAACTTGATCGAAAATCGTTCCTGAGCCGATCCGACAGGCTCACAACCGCACTCGTAAGGCTGGAGCTTAACCGGGCTGAGCTTTTTCTGGCCGACCAGGGATGAAACAACTACCGAGCCTAGGCCGAAACAGGCAGCAACCACCAACAGTACAATAATCGGGAGATATGCCCCTAACATCTGTTCCTCCGTCTGTCCTCGTATTTTCCATATCGGGCCAACCCCCTGCAGTTACAGGGAATCGGATTACAAACAATCTAATGTATACAGTATACAACCGTGCGCAATCTAGGCCATTTACCCCTCTTTGTCAAGGGAAAAAATCTCGGTTTTCCCCGCAAAAGCAACCCTCTTGCCTGCCTCTGAAACGGTAGCCTGACTGTCGGGATTAATGGCTTGACACGCCAAAATATTCTGTGCTACCTCGGTGCGGACGGATGGATATAAATACACATATTGCAACGAGGTATTCCCATGGAACACACCAACTCCAGCAAACTCTTCTCATCTGCCAAGGAGATTATCCCGGGCGGGGTAAACAGCCCGGTACGCGCATTCAAATCCGTGGGAACCGATCCGGTTTTCATCAACAGTGCAAAGGGCTCCCACATCTACGACGTGGACGGTAACGACTACATTGACTACGTCGGCTCCTGGGGGCCGATGATCCTGGGCCACTGCCACCCCGAGGTGGTTGAGGCAATCAGGAAGAGTGCCGAGAGCGGTTGCAGCTTTGGAGCACCGACCGAACTGGAGATAACCCTGGCGGAAATGGTGATCGCCGCAGTCCCATCCATCGAGATGGTCAGAATGGTAAGCTCCGGCACCGAAGCGACCATGAGCGCCATCCGACTCGCCCGTGGCTACACTGGACGCGACAAGATCCTCAAGTTCTCCGGCTGCTACCACGGACACTCCGACTCCCTCCTCGTCAAGGCCGGCTCCGGAGCAGCCACCTTCGGCGTTCCCGACTCACCAGGAGTACCAAAGGACTTCGCCAAGCACACCCTGACCGCGCGCTACAACGACATAGACTCAGTCAGAGAGCTGGTCGCAGCCAACAAGGGTGAGGTTGCCTGCATCATCATCGAGCCAATCGCAGGCAACATGGGGACGGTTCCACCCAGGCCAGGGTTTCTCCAGGCCCTGCGCGATCTCTGCACCAGCGAGGGGATCGTTCTTATTTTCGACGAAGTAATGTCCGGCTTCCGCGTCGCCTACGGCGGCGCCCAGGAGGTCTACGGCGTAACCCCAGACATGACAACCCTCGGAAAGATCATCGGCGGCGGCCTACCGGTTGGGGCCTTCGGCGGCAAGAAAGAGATAATGTCCCAGCTCTCCCCCTCTGGCGGCATTTACCAGGCAGGCACCCTCTCCGGCAACCCCCTGGCCATGAGCGCAGGCATAGCCACCCTCAAACTGCTGCAGGACCCGGGATTCTACGACCGCCTGGAAGAGAAGAGTGCCTACCTGGCCGACGGCATAGCCAGGGCTGCTGCAGCGGCAGGCTATCCGATCTACTCAACCCGGGTCGGCAGCATGATCTGCGCCTTCTTCACCGACAAAGAGGTACAAGACTGGGACAGCGCCTCAACCTGCGACACCGGGGCCTTTGCCACCTACTTCCGTGCAATGCTTGCCGAGGGGATCTACCTGGCACCATCCCAGTTCGAAACCGCCTTCGTCTCCATTGCCCACAGCAGCGAAGAGCTTGACAGGACCATCGCCGCAGCCGGCAGATGCTTCAGGCTGCTCTAAGGCATTTCTAAATTGACAGCAAGGCATTAACATGCTATGAAGTAGCGGTTTTACCGACCACAGGCACTGGCTTGCAGGGGTCCGCCCAAGATGGACAAGGAAAAAAAGGAGCTGCTGCAGACCCTGGGCATGGTCTCCAGCATGGGAATTTCAGTTGCGGTCGCCATCGCCATCGGCGTCATAGTCGGCCTGCAGCTGGATAAATGGTTCGGCACCGATCCCTGGTTCTTTTTCATCTTTCTCTTATTCGGTATTGTTGCCGGCTTCAGGAACATCTACCTGATCTCCGGCAAAGAAATACACAAGGATGACCAGAAACAGGACAAGTGACGAAAATCTCCTGGCGCGGATGGCCACGGCCAACTGGGCCCTGCTGGCACTCCTCGCAATCTCCGGCTACTTAGTCGCCGGTGGCATTTTCGCCCTGAGCCTGCTGGCAGGCGGCGTGACAACCCTGGGGAACAACCTCTGGCTGCGCAACATCCTGGAGAGGATTCTAATCCAGCAGCGCAGCGACGCAGCCAGCTACGCCCTGCTCCGTTTCATCCTGAGATACATGCTCCTGGCGGTGGTAATTCTGGTTGCCCTCAGGATGGGAGCAAGCATCGCGGGGCTGCTTGTCGGCCTTTCGGTGCCTGTAATAACAACGATCTACTTTTCCATCTATATCCAGTTGCAGCACAAAGGAGACTAGGCCATGATCCACCCCATACTCTTTCTACAGTTTTTCCGGGAACTGCTTGCCCCCCTGCACCTCGCCCCGGCGAGCGCAGATGCGGTAGCCTACACCTGGCTGATCATCATCATGCTTCTCCTCCTCTCCGTGGTCACCACCAAGGCGCTCAAGGCCATACCCACTGGGCTGCAGAACTTCATGGAAGTGGTCATCGGCGGCATCGAGAATATGATCGTCGAGACCATGGGTGAGCATGGCCGCCCATTCTTCCCCCTGGTTGCTACCCTGGCCATCTTCATTCTCATCTCCAACCTTATCGGCCTGATCCCCGGCTTCTTCCCGCCGACCGCCAACATCAACACCACCGCGGCCTGCGCAATAGTGGTATTCGTCATGACCCACGTGGTCGGGATCAAGGAGCACGGCCCCTCATACATCAAGCATTTCCTCGGACCGATCGTCTGGCTGGCGCCGATGATGTTCTTCATCGAGGTTATCGGCCACCTGAGCAGGGTCATCTCCCTGACACTTCGTCTCTTCGGCAACATGAACGGCCACGAACTGGTACTGATGATCTTCTTCGGCCTGGCACCCTTCCTGGTGCCGCTCCCCATGATGCTCATGGGTGTGCTGGTCTCCTTCATCCAGGCATTCGTCTTCATGCTCCTGGCGATGATCTACATCCAGGGTTCACTGGAGCACGCGCACTAATCCAGCCCAGGGCTCCAGGCTCAGGGCAGTGACAGAAACGTAAATTTAATTTTTCCTATACAATCTAGGAAATATATACCAACCCCAGAAGGAGAAGAACAAATGAGCTTTTTCACGATGTGTATGCTGGCAGCAGGTTTTGGTATGGCTATCGGTGCATTCGGTACAGGCATCGGCCAGGGTCTGGCAGTCAAGAGCGCAGTAGAGGGCGTTTCCCGTAATCCCGGCGCTTCCGGCAAGATTCTCACCACCATGATGATCGGTCTGGCCATGATCGAGTCCCTGGCAATCTACGTTCTCGTTGTCTGCCTGATCATCCTCTTCGCCAACCCCTACAAGGATATCGCAGTCAAGCTTGCCGAGACCGTTGCAAAGTAATTAAGCCGGCAAAGCAATAACGAAAAGGGGGTGTGCATCGCACACCCCCTTTTTTCTTGACTTGATCACCAGGATCGTCTTTCTCTTTCTGCCCTTGGGCAGCAAATCTAAGTCAGTCTATCCTGATTGCAACGAAGCGGTTGGCCCCGCCCCTGCGTAGAAGCATCCGCAACGTGCTCCCCTTCTTCAGCGCCCCGACTTCCCGATCGTAATCCGCCACGGTCACAATCGCCTTGCCGTTGATCTCACGGACCAGGTCGCCCCGCTGAATGCCGACTGCTTGGGCCAATCCGTCGGGAGTAACATGGGTGGCCACCACCCCGGAACTCTCCTTCAGCCGGTAGGTGGTCGCCAGATCCCTGGTAAGCTCGCTGACCGACATCCCCAGCCTTCCAGCATCGCTCGCGACAACCACCTCGTCCCCCTCCTTGAGCCTGTCAATGGTAACGCTGATCGTCTCCTCTTTCCTATCCCTCACAACCCTGACGACCACCCCCTTCCCCGCAGACGTGGCAGCTACTAAGCGCGGCAGATCGTTCATCTCTCTGATAACCTTGCCATCAAATTCGACGATGACATCGCCGGCCATTATTCCCCCCTTTTGAGCGGGGCTCTCAGGCTTAACCTCGCTCACCAGAGCGCCCCGCTCGTTCTCAAGGCCAAACGACTGGGCAAGTTCCTTTGTCAGCGGCTGTATACTGACTCCAAGCCAGCCGCGTTCAACCTTGCCGTTCTCCTTAAGTTGGGAGATGATCGTCTTGGCCATGTTTACCGGTATGGCGAAACCGATCCCCTGGCCGCCGGCGACGATAGCAGTATTGATCCCCACCACCTCGCCGCGGGCGTTGAAAAGCGGTCCTCCGGAGTTGCCGGGGTTGATGGAGGCGTCCGTCTGGATGTAGTCATCATAGGGGCCGCTACCGATTACCCGCCCCTTGGCGCTGATTATCCCGGCGGTGACTGTTTCAGCCAGGCCGAATGGGTTACCGATGGCCATGACCCACTCACCGACGCTGATGGAGTCGCTGTCCCCCAAAACTGCTACAGGCAACTTGCCGCCATCCGAGACCTTGATCAATGCCAGGTCAAGCTTCGGATCTGCCCCCTTCACCTCACCCTTCAGTTCGCGGCCATCCTCCAGCTTGACCCTTATCTCGTCGGCACCGTCGATGACGTGGTTGTTGGTGAGGATGTAGCCGTCCTCGCTGATGATGAAGCCCGAGCCGAGGCTGCGCTGCCTGTAACCCTGGGGGAGCTGCTCGTCAAGAAACCTATCGAAGAACTCCTGAAACGGATCACTGCCGAACGGACGTTGCGGCCTGCGCTGCGGCTTGACTTTCTTCTCAGTGCCGATATTGACCACCGTGGGTGTTAACTTCTTTGCCAACTGGACGAAATCCGGTGGACCGGTCTTTGCCTGGGCAGGGCCTGATGCAGTAAAGGAGAGGGCTGCTGTAACAAGAGTCAACAGTGTTAGCTTAACAAACCTGACGAGCATTGCGTCCTCCTTGCGGGATTTAGATGTACCTAAAAATTTATTAGGCATCATCCCCTTGTCAAGACAACCGGAATAAAAAAACCCCGCCGGTTTCCCGGCGGGGTCGTTTGCTGCTGACTAGACGTGTCGATTACTCGCAGAGGTCGACCTTGATGTCCCAGTTCTTGATCTTCATGGTGCCGTTGCGCTCCAGATTGAGGTGCATCTTGAAGGCGCGGTCCCACAGCTGCGGCTCGTGGCCCACCTTGCGGCGGAGGCAGTCGGCCTTGGCCAGCTCGAAGTACTCGGAGAGGATCGGCTTGTACTCCGGGTGGGCGCACTTCTCGATGATGACCTTGGCGCGGTCGCGGGGGCAGAGGCCCCGCAGGTCGGCCAGACCCTGCTCGGTGACTACCACGTCCAGGTCGTGCTCGGTGTGGTCGATGTGGGAGCAGTGGGGGACCACGCAGGAGATGCCGGTCGGGTCGGTCTTGGAGGGGCGGCTGGAGGGGGTGTGCATCATCTTCAGGAAGCCGTTGCGCAGGAAGTCCCCGGAGCCGCCGAGGCCGTTGATCATCCTGGTGCCGCCGACCAGGGTGGAGTTGGCGTGGGCGTAGATGTCGATCTCCACCGGGGTGTTCATGGCGATGCACCCCAGACGACGGATCGGCTCAGGGGCGTTGGAGATGGAGAGGGGACGCAGGGTGATCTTGTCGAAGTACTTGTCCCAGTTGTCGAAGAAGCGGGGGAAACCCGGATTCTCCGAGAGGGAGAGGGAGCAGGAGGAAGCCGAGTCCAGCTTGCCCGAATCGAACAGGTCGAGCATGGTGTCCTGGAGAACCTCGGTGTAGACGGAGAGGTTGTAGAACGGCCCCTTGGCCAGGCCACCGATGACCGCGTTGGCGATGGAACCTACGCCGGATTGGATCGGCAACAGATTGTCAGGCAGGCGCCCCATCTTCACCTCGTGGGAGAAGAAGTCGATGATGTGGTTGGCGATCGACTCGGAGGTGTCGTCCTGCTCGGAGAAGGCGCGCCCCTTGTCACGGAGCTTGGACTCGACAATTGCCACGATCTTCTTCGGATCGCAGGGGATGGAGGTGGAGCCGATGCGGGAGCCGGCCTTGGTGATGTTGAAAACCTGGCGATTCGGCGGCACGCCCGGGGTGAGGAGGTCGTGGATCCCTTCGAAGGAGGGCTGGCCGGTGTTAACCTCGACGATGATCTTGTCGCAGATCATGAGGATCTCGGGGATGACGCCGCAGGAGGTGGTCGGAACCAGGCCGCCGTCCTCGGTGATGGCCGAAACCTCGATGATGGCCAGGTCGAGCTTGCCGCTCTCGGTGTCCTTGGTGTAGAAGCCGTAGCCCAGGTCCTGGGCGAAGAGGGAGAGGTGCTTGTCACCCATGCGGATCCGCCCCTCGTTGATGCCGGAGGCGATGTCCTTGCCGGTCTGGTACGGCCAGCGGCGGTCGATCATGTCGAGCTGTGCCCAGCGATTCTCGGTCTCCGCGCCTACGGATGCGCCGATGAACAGGTTGAACTTCCACTGCCCCTGGAGGTTGTTCTTCTCGACGTGATCGGCAACGGCGATTGGCACCACTTTGGGGTATCCGGCCGGGGTGAAGCCTGACCAGCCCAGGTTCATGCCGGGCTTGAAGAACTGAATAGTCTCCTCGGCAGACATGGCCTTGCTCAAAAGGGACTTGTGGCGTACGCGATCCTGCAGGGTACCGTACTCGGACATTCTTGCTACCTCCTGTTTTTAGTTGGGGTTCACTACCTGATCGAACAGATGTCAGACAAATATGCCTGAAAAGCAGTAGGTTACGATTAGGTCTACATTAAAGTAGAACCGGATTTTACTGAAGCGTTACCGGTTCGTCAAGCTAAAAAACAGGCTTTCCGGGCAGATAAACCCCTTGAGGTTGACAATGCGATATGCTAAATCAAGTGAAAATTCAGAATGAAGCATGGAGGACGTATGAGCGATCAGGGGAATGTCTGTTACACGTTCGAGGGTGCGGTGGAACTGGCCATCAGCATGGAGGAAGAGGGTTTCAGGAGCTACCTCGACGCGATTCGCAAGGTTACCATGAGGGGGGCCAAGGAGATCCTCAAAGAGGCCGCCCTTGACGAGCTCAACCACAAGCACCAGCTGGAGAAAGCCCTGATCGACGGCTACATAGCGGGTGAATCCTTCCAGAAGCAGGTACCAACAATGAATCTGGATTACGTCCTTGCCAAGAAGGAGCTTAATGCCAACTCAACCCCCCAGGAGGCCCTGGCCTTCTCCATCCATCTGGAGAAAGGGGCCATCGACTTCTACAAGAGGATGGCCAGCGGCTGCGCCGGTGCCCCCATGGGTGACCTGTTCAACAGACTCCTTGCCGACGAGAGCCGCCACCTCCAGTCCCTTGAGGACCTGTACGAAGAGCATTTCCTCACCGAAAACTGACCTGATGAAGCAGCGTAACAGGGCGACCCTTTTCTCCGGCATGGTCTTCGACGTGGAGGAGTTCGAATCCGAAGGCCAGAAGAATGGATGGCACAGGTATCAGGTGATCCGCCACCCCGGCGGCGTCGGCGTCCTCCCAATCCACGACGACGGCACGGTGACCCTGATCCGCCAGAGTCGACCTGCCGTCGTCGCCACCCTCCTCGAACTCCCCGCCGGCCGGCTAGATCACCATGAAACCCCGGAAGAGTGCGGCAGGCGTGAGCTCCTCGAGGAGACCGGCCTGGTTGCCGGCCGGCTTCACCCCCTGGGCTTCATCCACTCATCACCCGGGGTCTTCGACGAAGTCATCCACCTCTACGCCGCAACGAAGCTGTCCCAGTCTGCCCCGGCTCCCGAAGATGACGAGGAGATCGAGCCGGTCAGGCTCCCCATGGCAGAAGCCCTGGCCATGGCAGCGGACGGCCGGATCAGCGACGCCAAAACCATCGCCGCCCTCCTCAGGGCGGACAGGCTCTCCCCATGATTCTAACCGCCCGGGTCGGCCCGGAACAGGCAGCACTGCGTCTCGACGACGCCGCAAAAATCCTCTTTCCCCAGCTCTCCAAGAGCCAGATCCGCCGCGTCATCGACCTTGGCGGCTGCGCCGTCAACCAGGTGATGGTGCGCGTGGCATCCCGCCAGATGCGCGACGGTGACGAGATCATCATCGGCGTCATGGAAGAGGAGCGCTTCGTCGATGTCCGCTACTCCGAAGATGAGCTCCTCTACGAGGACCGGAGCTACCTGGCGGTCAACAAGGCTGCCGGCATCAACAGCCAACGCACCCCCTACCAGCTAAAGGGGACGGTGGAGTACGCCGTGGGGCAGTACCTGAAGGATCAGGGGAGCTCAGAGCCGGCCCGGGTTATCCACCGCCTCGACCGCGGGACCTCGGGGGTGATGTTCTTCCCCAAGACCAAGGCTGCCGCCACCTGGATCTCAGACCGCCTCAAGGGTGGGGAGGTGGAGAAGGTCTACTGGGCCATCGTCACCGACCTGCCGGAGGAAAGCGAGTGGATCGTGGATGCCCCCATCGGCAAGCAGAGCAAGTTCCGCTACGCAGTAATGCTCCCGGGCAGGCCATCACTCACCGAGTTCAGCGTCCTCTCCGCATCAGGTGGTAGCGCCCTGGTGGAGGCGAGGCCGAAGACCGGGAGAACCCACCAGATCAGGGTTCACCTGTGCCACTCGGGCCTCCCCATTCTCGGCGACTCCCCATACGGCGGCGCACCGGCACCAAGGATGATGCTCCACTGCAGAAGGATGTCCTTCCTCGACCAGGGGGGGAAGAGCATCAGCGCCACGGCTCCGCCGGACAATCTCTTCGTCCAAGCCTGCGCCGAACTGGGGCTGGAGCTGCCGTAGCCGGGGGAGATTTTCTCACTTAGTCTCCCACTGACACTAATGGCGTCATTTCCCCGGCTGTCGCATACCCCTCTGCCCAAGCTTCCCCTTTTCACGCCAATACCTCTCAGCCCCGGGATGCAGCGGAATCGCGACACTTTCCGCGCCTCTCCTTGCATCCAGCCCGGCGGCGGCAGGGTCAGCGGTACGCAACGCAGCCACCCCCTTATCGCTGAAAATGATATTAAGCAGAGCATGAACAAACTTCTCGTCCATCCGCTGATTGGCAACCAGGAGAGCATCATCCTGAAAGGTCGACACATCCTGCGCCTGGCCGGGATAGGTCCCTGCGGGGATCCGGGCAAGCGAGTAATACGGATGGGCTCCAGCCAGTGTACCGGCGCCGAGTTCATCGATTAGGTCAAGGAGACGTATCGAAACATCCTGACCAAACTTTCTGAGAGACAGGTTTGGCACCCCCACCAGCATCCAGACGGCATCGACATTGCGCTGGCGCAGATCCTCCAGCCCCATGTCGAAACCTATATAGATGGGGATTACATCCTCCCATATACCCAGGCTGTGAAAGTAGCGCAAAGCTGCGAGCGCAGAACCGGAACCCGGGTTGCCGATGGCTATCCGCCTTCCTCTCAGCTCACTGGGTGAATAGACATCGCTGTCAGCCAAAACTACCAGCTGCGCCGCTGCTCCGTACAGCTTGGCCAGAGCCAGCACATGCACCGTGGCACTCTCTCCGCGGCGGAGTTCCCCCCTACTCCCCAGGTAGGCATCCCCCGAATAAACCAGGGCCACCTCATTTCCGCCCCGCTCCACCTGGAAGAGGTTGTCGACAGAGCCGCCGGAATGTATTGACCTGACACGGAGTGCAGGCATCTCACCATCTAGTAACCTTGCGATCCCTGCGGCGATGTTCTGAAAAGTGCCGCCGGTGGGGCCGCCGAAAATCCGCACGGTCTCTCCCCGCCTGCACCCCGACGCAAGCAGCAAAAGCACAACCACCAGAAGCCAGCCTGTCATTGCCCGTCGGTTCATGCATTCAATGATATCCCTGCCATGCATTTATTCAACATCGTCAGCCAGCTCCCGCAGCAATCGTTTAATGCAGAGTCCTCACACCAAGTGCCGATATCCGTGGATGGAGTTTGTAATCCGAACCGGCACCGGAATGCACAGTCAAGATACAGTTACGCAGCACGATACCGCTTGCCTTCCACCTCCCCCAAAGCAGGCGCTTCTTAAAACGGAGAGGGAGGGTATACGCCTCACCGTTTGCCTTGCGACGCCGGTCTGTGCTATTAATTGTCGAGAGCTTCGCGAACGAAAGGCAGGGCGGGAAAGACGTTGGAACTGATCAGAGACAAGCGCTACACCAAGATGAAGAACGCCATAGGCCGGGCGATCGCCGACTTCGGCCTCATCGAGGAGGGGGACCGGATCGCCGTGGGGCTCTCCGGGGGTAAGGACTCCTGGACCCTTCTGCACATGCTGGAGGAGCTGCGCCGCCGGGCGCCGATCAACTACGAGGTGATGGCCATCACCATCGACTCGGGCTACCCCGGTTTCCGCAGCGACGTCATCGAGAACTACCTTAAAGGACACGGCTTCTCCTACCACATCGAGCAGGCCGGCCACTACGAGATCATCAGGGAGAAGCGGCGCCCCGACTCCTCCTACTGCTCCATCTGCGCCCGGCTGAAGCGAGGCTCGCTCTACACCCTGGCCCGGAAGTTCGGCTGCAACAAGCTCGCCCTTGGCCACCACCTGGACGACTTCATCGAGACCCTGCTCCTCAACCAGTTCTTCGTCGGCTCCCTCAAGGCCATGTCACCATCCATGCTGGCGGACAACGGCGTCACCACCGTGATCAGGCCCCTGGTCTACGTGGAGGAGAAGGAGATCATCCCCTTTTCCCGGGAGAACGGCTTCCCGGTAGTCTGCTGCTGCTGCCCGGTCTGCGGCACCGCCGACATGCAGCGCAAGAAGATGAAGCAGCTCCTCAAGGATCTGGAGAAGTCCATCCCCCACGTCAAACGGAGCCTGCTGCGGGCGCTGGCCAACGTACAGCCGCGGCACCTGCTCGACCTGAGGCTGCAGTGGTACGCTTCGCCCGGGCAGGAGCCGTGCGGCGACTGCGGCGCTCCTCCCGGAAGCGGCGCCAACTCCTGAGATCGTCTTTTGCGGCCACCCAGCCGCAGTAGATTACCACCCCCGCACCCACTATCGCCATCGGTTCCATACTCTCCTCCTTGCATGCTGATAGGGTGAGAGTAACAGAAGCTTGCGACAGAATACGTCGCAAGCTCCAGTACATCAAAGGAAAGCACCATGGGCAACCGTTTCATGCAGCCGCTGCGCATCGCCGTGCAGTGGCTCTACCTATTCTTCTGCCTCTGGCTCGGCTGGAGATTCTTCCAATTCGTCCTCCACTTCCGCACCGCCGGAGCCACCCCCTTCGTCTCCAGGCCGGAGGGGGTGGAGGCTTTCCTCCCCATCGCCGCCCTGATGGGGGTGAGGGAGTGGCTGGCAACCGGCAGGATCAACCCCTTCCACCCGGCGGCGGTGGTCATCCTCCTCAGCGTCATCCTGGTGTCGATGCTGCTGCGCCGCTCCTTCTGCTCCTGGATCTGCCCGGTGGGGACTGTCAGCGAGCTCCTCTGGAAGCGGGGCTTCTCCCTCATGCGGCGCAACATCAGCCCCCCACGCTGGCTCGACCTGCTGCTCCGCTCCCCCAAGTACCTCCTCCTTGCCTTCTTCCTCTACTCCATCTTCCTGGCCATGTCCGCACCCCAGGTGAGCGCCTTCCTCGCCTCGGACTACGCCAAGGTAGCCGATGTTCGCCTGCTGGAGTTCTTCCTCAACCTTTCGGGCACGCCGCTGGTGGTGATCCTGGTCCTTCTACTCCTCTCCCTGCAGATGAAGAACCCCTTCTGCCGCTACCTCTGCCCCTACGGCGCCCTGCTGGGGCTGGCCGCCCTCCTCTCGCCGGCCAAGGTGACCCGCCACAAGGAGCAGTGTGTCTCATGCGGGGTCTGCAACCAGCTCTGCCCGGCCAATATCCCGGTGATGGAGAAGAGCCGGGTACACTCAACCGAGTGCATCGGCTGCTGGCGCTGCATCAGCCACTGCCGCGCCGAGGGGGCGCTCTCCATGGACCTGCCGGGACGGAAGATCGCCATCCCAGGCATCATCTTCACTATCCTGGTCATCGCCATCTTCTGGGGCGGTACCCTGGCCGGCAAGCTGAGCGGCCACTGGCAGACGGCCATCACCACGGACGAATACTCCCGCCTGCTTGGGGGGAGGTAGCGATGAAACTGCCTCACCTTCTCCCGGGCAGACTGATCCGCCGCTACAAGCGCTTCCTCGCCGACGTGCTCCTCGACAGCGGCGAGACCGTCACCGCCCACTGCCCCAACTCGGGGAGCATGATGGGGTGCAACATCCCTGGCAGCAGGGTCTTCCTCTCAGTCAGCGGCAACCAGACGCGCAAGTACCCCTACACCTGGGAGATGGTGGAGACTAACGGGGTCTGGGCGGGTATCAACACCTCCCTCCCCAACCGGATCGTCCACGAGGCGATCTCCCAGGGCGAGATCCCGGAGCTGGCCGGGTACAAAAACATCCGCCCCGAGGTCCCCTATGGCAAAGGCAGCCGCATCGACCTGCTCCTGAGCAATGGTGGGCCGGACTGCTACGTGGAGATCAAGAACGTGACCCTGGTGGAAGAAGGAAGGGCGCTTTTCCCGGACGCGGTGACCACCCGGGGGCAGAAACACCTGAAGGAGCTGATGGAGGTGGTGCGTAGCGGTGGACGCGGGGTAATTTTCTTCCTCGTGCAGCGGAGCGACGCCGAGTCGGTCTCGCCGGCCGACGCCATCGACCCGGAGTACGGCCGACTGCTGCGCACAGCCGTTGCCGGCGGGGTCGAGGCGCTCGCCTACCGGGCGGAGGTCACCCCTGGGGAGATCCGCCTCGCCCGGCGCCTTGATGTGGTCCCCAGCTAACGCCAGGTGGGCGGCAAGAACTGCAACATGACAGGTGAACCATGCGAGCACTCCACCTGGACATCTCGCGGCAGCTTGAGAAGATCCGCATCCGGCTGAACACGGACGGAGAGGAGAGCCTGCCCCTGAGGTAATGGGAGATGACCGGATAGCCTTCCGCTTCGTCCCGACTGAGCGGGTTGACACTGGCCAAATATGATTATATGACTATATAATCATATTTGCCGGAGCCGTGATGAGCCCATCAACAAGCACCCTTGCCGATATCCTCAAATCCCTCGCCCAACCGACCCGGCTGAAGATTGTCGAATTCCTCCGTGACGGCGAGCGCTGCGTCTGCGAGATCTTCCCGGCCATCGGCGAAGAGCAGTCCAACACCTCCCGCCACCTGGCATACATGCAGACCCACGGCATCCTCACCCGCCGCAAGGAGGGGGTGAAGATCTTTTACGGTCTGAAACACCAGGAAGCTCTGGCCATCGTCGACCTGGCGGCGAAGATGGCGAGGCGAGAGGGCGGGAGACGCCGCGAAACGCCGGCCGCCGGAAAGGTGGCGTGAATGCTCTGCGACAAGATGCTGCGCCTCCAGGCGCTCTACCGCACCGCCGCCCTGCTGGCGCTGATCACCATCGGCTACAACATCCTCGAGGGGGTCGTGTCGGTCTGGTTCGGAACTGAGGACGAGACCATCTCCCTCTTCGGCTTCGGCCTGGACTCCTTCGTCGAGGTCATCTCCGACGTCGGCATCTGGCACATGGTCCGCCGCCTTGGCCGCGGTGAGGCGCAGGAGCGGGACAGCTTCGAGCGCCGTGCCCTGCTGGTGACCGCCGGAGCCTTCTACCTCCTGGCAGCCGGCCTGCTGGCAACGGCGGTCGTCTCGATGATGCAGGGGCACCATCCCGAGACCACCCGCTGGGGGATCATCGTCTCCCTGATCTCCATCGCATCCATGTGGCTGCTGATCCGTTACAAGGTGAAGGTAGGGACCGCCCTCAGCTCCCCCGCCATCCTGGCCGATGCCGCCTGCAGCCGCACCTGCCTGCAGCTCTCCGTAGCCCTCCTGGGGGCCAGCGCCGGCTATGCCCTCACCGGGATCGGCTGGCTCGACTCCGCCGGTTCCCTGCTGATCGCCCTCCTCTCCCTGCGCGAGGGGAGGGAGGCCATGGCCAAGGCCAGGGGGCTCGCCTCCCCCTGCTCCTGCAGTTGCGGCTGCGGCTCCACGAGGGACTAGGCCTGCCCCATCGCAATCCGGCTGAAGAAAGGGATAATCATGACAATAAAACCCAAGGGGGCACCCCCCCCCTTCTCCATCAAAGGGGTCCGCAGGGCGCCCCAACCTCTCCCCTCAGCCAAAACCCCCTGCACCCCGGGAGAGGGTAACGCCACCGACAAGCCCCCCTGCTGAGGCCCGCCTGTCTCCGCCGGCGGCGGAGAGATCAGCGAAAAAAGCCCGGGCTTCCTCGAATGGATCGAAACCCCGGCTGGCCGGGTGGCGCGCATAACGACCGTAACCGGCTGGAACGAGAGGCTCGGCGCCTGGAAGGTCCGCTGGGGGATCGGCCGCAACGACTTCATCGTCCCCCCCGGCCTCTACGCCATCGGCCAGCCAAAACCCGACGACCCGGTGGTGGTCACCGCCAACTATCAGATGACCTTCGACATCGTCCGCCGCGCTCTGGACGGGCGGAACGTCTGGCTGCTGGTGCTGGAGACCTACGGCATCAACGTCTGGTGCGCAGCAGGCAAGGGGACCTTCGGCACTGGAGAGGTCGTCCGGCGGGTGACCTCCACCCGCCTGGCGGAGGTGGTCAGCCACCGCCGCCTGATCCTGCCGATCCTGGGGGCTGCCGGAGTCTCGGCCCCACAGGTTGCCGCCCGCTGCGGCTTCAGCGTCAACTACGCCGCCATCCGCGCCGCTGACCTCCCGGCCTACCTGGATGGCGGCATGATCACCACCCGGCAGATGGGGGAGCTGACCTTTTCCCTCCATGAGCGGTTGGTGCTGATCCCGGTGGAGCTTGTCCTGGCCATGAAGTGGCTCCTGCCGGCAGCAGCCGTGCTCTTCCTCGTGGGGGCCATCACGGGGGGGATGCCAGCCGGTATCACCATGGCGCTGGCCCTGACAGGCGCCGCCCTTGCCGGGATTGCCGCCGCCCCACTGCTCCTCCCCTGGCTCCCGTCGCGCAGCTTCGCCTTAAAGGGTGCCTGCACCGGCCTCGCCTGGAGCATCGCCCTCCACTTAATGGCCAAAGGGGGCTCCTGGGGGCTCCCCGTGAACCTGGCCGCACTCCTTGCCCTGCCGGCAGTCAGTGCCTACTGTACACTCAGCTTCACCGGCTGCACGCCATTCACCTCCCGCTCCGGGGTGAAGAAGGAGATGCGCCTCGGCCTGCCGCTCATGGCCGTCTCCATCTTCCTTGCCGGCATTCTGCTCATCATCGGAGGGATTGTCTGATGCGTGGATTCCACTACCTGAAAAACGTCGTAACCCTGCAATTCGACAGTGAGAAGTGCGTCGGCTGCGGCTTATGCCCGCGGGTCTGCCCCCACCGGGTTTTCTCCATGGAGGGTGGCAAGGCAGTTTTGATGGAAAAGGACGACTGCATGGAGTGCGGCGCCTGCGCCCTCAACTGCCCGGTAAAGGCGATCAGGGTCGATGCCGGGGTCGGCTGCGCCTCGGGGATGATCAACGAATGGCTGCAGGAGCACGGCCTGGGCCGGAAGGGGAGCGGCGGCTGCGGCTGAAGGGATTTCAGCGCGTGCGCTGCCACCTGGCATAGAGGGTCGGCACCAGGGCGAAGAGGCCGAGGAGCGAGAAGGAGAATATCACCCTGGGGGAGGCGATAGCCGCCACGCTGTCGATGCTCGCCAGGCTGGCGCCGGCATTGACGTAGACGAAACCGCCGGGGATGATCCCAACCAGGGTTCCGGCGACGAAGGTGCGCAGCGGCAGGCGGGTTAGACCCGCTGCCAGGTTGATGAGGAAGAAGGGGAAGAGGGGAACCAGGCGCAGGAAGAGGAGATAGCCGAGGCCTCTCGCCTCCAGCTCCCGGTTGACCCCCTCCAGGCTCGCACCGAACCTGCGCTGCACAGGTTCGCGCAAGAGGTAGCGGGTCGCCAGGAAGGCCAGGGTGGCGCCGCAGGTGGCGGCGATCACCGCCCAGAGAGTCCCCAGCAGCGGCCCGAAGATGGCCCCGGCAGCCAGAGACATTACCGCCGCTCCGGGCAGGGATAGGGCCGTCTGCAGGACGTAGATGGCAACGAAGCAGGCAACCAGGGAGACGGGGTGAGCCCCATGGTATGCCACGAGGGCCTGGCGGTTCTCCCGCAGAGCCGCCAGGGAGATGAATCT
Organism: uncultured Geobacter sp.; assembly: GCA_937871715.1. GTDB lineage: Bacteria > Desulfobacterota > Desulfuromonadia > Geobacterales > DSM-12255 > CALMBF01. The sequence goes on from CALMOE010000015.1 coordinate 48,400, forward strand.
CCCCAGGTCGAAGAGAAAGAAGCCGGCAACCAGCAGCACCACCCCTGCTGCCAAAAGAAGCCTCCCCCTGGTCATGGCGCCTTGACGAAGCGCATGGCTGCGGAGTTCATGCAGTAGCGCAGCCCGGTGGGCTTCGGGCCGTCATCGAAAACATGCCCCAGGTGGGCGTCGCAGCGGCTGCAGAGGACCTCGGTCCGCTTCATGAAAAAGCTGTCGTCAGAGCTGGTGACGATGTTCTCCCTTGCTATTGGCTGCCAGAAACTGGGCCAACCGGTGCCGGAGTCGTACTTCTGCTCCGAGCTGAACAGATCGTTGCCGCAACCGACGCAGCGGTATATCCCCTTCTCATGGTTGTTCCAGGTGGCGCCGCTGAATGCCCGCTCCGTACCCTTCTCCCGGGTCACGTGGTACTCTTCGGGGGTTAGCTGTTTCCTCCACTCCGCCTCGCTCTTAACTACCCTGTCGCTCATGACATAACCTTTTTTCTCCGCCGAATAGAGCCTCAACTTTCCCCCTCCGGCCGCAGAGCCGGGAGGGGATGCGCCGCCGCTGCAGGCCACGACGACGGCAAGCAGCAGCGCAAAGATTACCGACCACCTCTTCATGACAGCCTCCTAGTGACCGACACTCTCCCCCCAGAGCTCCTTCAGCCTCCGGTCGCGGCCGCAGGAGGTGCGGTAGTACTTATAGCGCAGAGGGTTCTTCCTGTAGTACTGCTGGTGGTACTCCTCCGCCGGGTAAAACTCGCCGGCGGCCGTGATCTCGGTGACTATCGCTCCGATAAACGGCTTGCGCTTCTCCAGGAGCTCCCGCGACCTGATGGCCAGGCGGCGCTGCTCCTCCCCCAGGTAAAAGATGGCGCTGCGGTACTGGTGGCCGCTGTCGCAGAACTGGCGGTCCCTGGCGGTCGGGTCTATGTTGCGCCAGAAGACATCCAGCAGCCTGGCATAGCCGATCTTGCGCGGATCGAAAACCACCTGCACCGCCTCGGCGTGGCCGGTACCCCCGGCCGAAACCTCCTCGTAGGTGGGATTCTTCTTCGTCCCACCGGTGTAGCCCGGCGTTACTGAGATAACCCCATCCAGGGAGTCGAAGGAAGGCTCCATGCACCAGAAGCAGCCGCCGGCAAAGATCGCCTTCTCAGCCACTGCAAGGGTCGCGGTGGGTAGGGCCAGGCAGGCCGCCATCACAGCGGCCAGCAGCAATCTGCATCTTGCCATGATCCCGCCTTTCCGGGAACCAGGGGGTAGTCACCCCCGCCCCTTTTCTTTCATTATAACAGCAACCGCCACCAGGGGGGGCTGAAAATCGCCCGGCTATTCGTAACGCAGGGCGTCGATGGGGTTGAGGGAGGCCGCCTTGCGGGCCGGGTAGAAACCGAAGAAGATGCCGACAAGGGCCGAGAAGAAAAAGGCTATTGATATGGACTCCACCGAGATCAGGGTCGGCCAGGAGAGGATGGAAGAGACCACCGTGGCACCGGCTGCGCCGAGAACGATGCCGGTGACGCCGCCGATCATGGTGAGGAGCACCGCCTCGGTGAGGAACTGGAGGAGGATGTCACCCTTGCGGGCGCCGATGGCCATCCTGATGCCGATCTCCCTGGTCCGCTCGGTCACCGATACCAGCATGATGTTCATGATTCCTATGCCGCCGACGACGAGGGAGATGGAGGCAACCGCCCCGAGGAGGAGGGACATGGCCCTGGACGACTGTTCGGCCACCGCCAGGATCTCGGAGAGGTTGCGGGTGGAGTAGTCGGCCTCCTTGCCGTTGGTGATCCGGTGGCGCTGGTTGAGGAGGGACTGGATCTCCTCCTCCGCCTTGCCGAGCAGCGCCTCGTTTCTCGCCTTGACCATGACAGCCCCCACGCTGTTCGGGGTCTGGGTACGCACCAGGTTGCGCTGGGCGGTGCGCAAGGGGACGAATACCGCGTCGTCCTGGTCCTGCCCCTGGGGGGACTGCCCCTTGCGATCCAGGAGGCCGATGACCGTGAACGGCACCTTCTTGATGCGAATGATCTTCCCCACCGGATCTTCCGAACCGAAGAGGTTTTCGGCAACTGTCTGACCCATCAGGCAGACCTTGGCGGCGCTATCCACATCCTGCTGCTCCATGCTCCGTCCGGCCGCCACCCCCCACTCGCGGATGGCGAACAGCTCGGGCGTTGTCCCCATCACCACAGTGGACCAGTTCATGTTGCCCGAAACCAGCAACGCCGAGCTCCTGGTGGTGGGGGCGGCCATCTCCACCGAAGGGCACTCGCCCATGATCGCCCTGACGTCGTCGCTGGTCAGGGTCTGGGCGCCGCCGCTGCCGGTGCGCAGACCGCCGCTGGTGGTGGACCCGGGGAGGACGAGGATGATGTTGCTGCCGATACTGGCGATCTGCTGGGAGATGACGTGGCGAGCCCCGGCGCCGACCGCCATCATGGCGATCACCGCGGCTATGCCGATAATGATCCCCAGCATGGTCAGGAACGAGCGCATCTTGTTGGTGCGCAGGGCCCTCAGGGCTATCTTCAGGGTCTGGTAAAAGTCCATCAGTTCGTGTCGTCGATTATGAGGCCATCCTTGAAGGTCATCCGCCTGCCGGCATAGGCAGCCACGTCCGCTTCGTGGGTAACCATGATGATGGTGATCCCCTGGCGGTTGAGGGAGGTGAAGAGGTTCATGATCTCCTCGCTGGTGGAGCTATCCAGGTTGCCGGTGGGCTCGTCGGCCAGGATGACCGCCGGCTGGTTGACCAGGGCCCTGGCAATGGCCACCCGCTGCTGCTGGCCGCCGGAGAGCTGGCTGGGGTGGTTGTTCTCCTTGCCGGACAGGCCGACCATCTCCAGGGCGACCATAGCTCGGCTGCGCCTATCCCTGGGGTGGACTCCGGCATAGATCAGCGGCAGCTCCACGTTCTCCACCGCCGGAGTCCTCGCCAGCAGGTTGAACCCCTGGAAGACAAAGCCCAGCTTGCGGTTCCTGATCTCCGCCAACTGGTCGCCGTCCATCCCACCCACATCCACCCCGTCAAGGAGATAGCTGCCCGAGGTGGGGCGATCGAGGCAGCCGAGGACGTTCATGCAGGTGGATTTGCCGCTCCCAGAGGCCCCCATGATGGCCACGAACTCGCCGGGGGAGACGGAGAAGGAGACCCCCTTCAGGGCGGCGAATTGCTGGTCACCCATGGTGAACACCCGGCGGATATCGCTCAGCTCGATGACTCGGTTCATTACCTAGAAAGGCCTCCCCATGGGGCTGCCGGATGACGGGCCTTTCTTCTTGGCATCGCCGCCGCTCTGCTCAACGATCACCTCATCCCCCTCCTTCAACTCCCCTTCGCTAACCTCCACGGCGGAGCTGCTTGCAATGCCGGTCTTGATCGCCACTGCCACCGGCTTCCCCTCCTTGAGGAGGTAGACCTGCTGCCCAGCGGCCTTTCGTCCGGCTGGCTTGCCGCCGGCCGGGGCGGAAGCGGAACCGGCCCCCCTCTTCTCCCCTCCCCCCTCGGGCTTACCCTTGGTAGCAACCTTGCCATCACCCCCCTTGGGCCTGAAGCGGAGTGCGGCAGGGGGGACGGAGAGGACTTCATCCTTCTTCGCCACCTGGATCGCCACGTTGGCGGTCATCCCCGGCTTCAGCTTCAGCTCCGAATTGTCCACGTTGACCACCACCACGTAGGTGACCACGTTCTGGGTGACCACCGGCGCCGAACGGATCTGCACCACCCTGCCGCTGAACTTCTGCTCCGGGTAGGCGTCCACCGTGAAGCTCGCCCCCTGCCCAAGCGCCACCCGGCTGATATCTGCCTCGTCCACGCTCACCTCGATCTGCATCTTGGTCAGGTCCTGGGCGATGGTGAACAGGGTCGGGGTCTGGAAGGAGGCCGCCACCGTCTGCCCCACGTCGATGGCCCTGGAGATGACCACCCCGTCCACCGGGGAGCGGATGATGGAGTAGCGCAGGTTGGTCCGCGCCTGCTGCAGGGCACCCCTGGTCTGGGCCTGGGCCCCCTCGGCAGCACGCAGGACCGCACGGGCGGAGTTAACGGCGGTCTCGGCCACGTCAAAGTCCCCCTGGGAGATGATGCCGTCGGCCAGGAGCCGCTTGTTGCGCTGCATGGTCCGCTCCGCATCGGCCAGGGTAACCTTTGCCTTCTGCAGGTTTGCCTCGGCAGTAAGGGCATTCCCCTGGGCCTGTTCCACGGAGGCATTGAACAGGGAGGGGTCTATCTCGGCGATCGGCTGCCCCTTCTTCACCCGCGAGTTGTAGTCGACGTAAAGTTTCTGGATGGTGCCGGAGACCTGGGTCCCCACCTGGACGGTGGTCACGGCGGAGAGGTTGCCGGTGGCGGCCACGGTGGAGATGATCGTCCCCCTTTCGACCTTGGCGCTCTTGTAGGTGATTTCAGGCTTCTTACCCTTGAAATAGGCGAATGCCCCGACCAGGATGATTGCGACAGCTACGGCGGCGATTACTAGCTTTTTCATGCAGGCCCCAGGAACTGATATATATGCGGATAATCAGCATACCACCTTTTTTGCCGGCCGGTGAACAAAAAAAGCCCCCTGTCAGCTTGTGACCAGGGGGCCTCTTATCGTCCGCCCACCGCTTTTGCCGGTGGGCTATCTAGGGCAACCCTCCTTGCAGCGGGTTACCGGGCGAAGCTTATAAATTTTAGTCCACATGTACGTTTGGTCTCCTTTCCGGATACTTCTCCTACATGAGTTCCTCGAGGTACTTTCAATATAATCCCCGCCATTAATGATGTCAATGGCGGCCGGAAATTTTTTTCCTCGCCT
>CALMOE010000016.1 GCA_937871715.1 uncultured Geobacter sp.
TCCGATGGTAAAGGCGGGACAGACGACTCCTCCATCACCATAACCATCATTGGTGTCAACGATCCCCCGGTTGACGGCAACGAGCCCCCTGTTGATGCCAGTGAATCGCATACCCTGACCGAAGACTCCGGCAACTATGTGGTTACCGGCAATGCTTTGACAAATGCCAGTGATGTGGATGGCGACACACTGATGATCAGCGCAGGAGCAGGCAACATCGCCGGTACATACGGAAACCTGGTGCTAGATGCCACAACCGGAGCCTATACTTACACCATGGACAACGCCAGTGCGGCGGTACAGGGGTTGGCGGCCGGCGAGGTAGTTACCGAGGTCTTCAATTACACAGTTTCCGATGGTAAAGGCGGGACAGACGACTCCTCCATCACCATAACCATCATTGGTGCAGGCGATAACGCCCAAGTAAATGTACCAGGCAACACCGTTTACGAGCATGGCCTGACCTCCCTTGCTGATATCAGCGAGATGGTGTCCAGTAGTTTCACTTTTGTGGCTACTGATAGTCTCAGCACGCTGCTTGTCGGTGGTGAAAGCTTTACCCTCGCTGAATTACAGGCTATTCATATGAGCGGTACCCCTTCCGACGTCATAGACACTGGCGAGGGCACCCTTGTGATTACAGACTATGTGGGTACGGCATCCGGCGGCGAGGTGCATTATACCTACACCCTGAATAGCTCACTGACGCATGACAAGCCGATTAATGACAATGTTCTATATGACAGCGTTAGTGTAATTGTAAACGGTCTTGGTGGGACTATTGGTTCAGCGAATCTGAACATCAATATCGTGGATGACATACCGACTCTCTCAGTCGACAGCCTTGGCCTGGTATATCACGTAGCGGGCACCACCAGTGGGAATTATGTCTTTGACAGCGGGGCGGATACTGCTCCCTTCCCGACTACATCCACCGAGCTTGTTTGGGACAACAATCCTGGGTTGACTTTTGAACGTGTCTCGGATGGCACCTATCGTGCTACCTACGTGGAGGCCGGAAGTACAAAGACCTTCTTCGAAATCTCCATTAACTCCAACGGCACCTATGATTTCACGGTTGTAAATCCATCGCCGACAACCACCGAAAATAGCGGGCCTCTCCTCTCCGGAGTTGATGGCGGATCCAAGCTGCCATCCTACACCTTCGATCCGACCCTGTTCAATGGGGCGTTCGAGCTTGTACTTACCGGCACCGCAAACGGCGCTCCATCGACCCTGACTATTTCCAATACGGATCTGGGGATCAACGGCAACTCGATCCAGGAGCAGTTCAACGAGGTTCTCAAGCTAGATGTGGTACAGCAGCCCGGATACAATAACTCATCCCTGACACTGCTGTCGGTCGGCATTTCTGATGCCGGCAGCCTAAAGGTTGGTGACCAGTTCGGCGTAAAGGTCTACTTCACCGACTCCGACAGCGATCCGACCAACAATGTGCACGAATATACTGTTGCTTATGATGGGAACGGCACATTGAACTTTGATCTTGCCCCACCGACCTTGTCGAGCGTGGTTGATTACGTTGAGTTCTATGCAATCGACGATAATGTCAACTTCAAGATCGACGGCATCAGCCTGGAGTACACTAAGACCATCAACCCGGACGACTTCCTGCTCAACTTCACCCTGACCGGTTATGATGCCGACGGCGATTCCACCATTGCACCGTTCAGCGTTAACCTAATCTCCGGAACATCCGGCAATGACTCGTTATTCGGCAATGCAGATGACAACACCCTGTCCGGTGGAGCAGGCAATGACCTCATTGATGGCGGCGCAGGCAACGACACCCTAAGTGGTGGAACCGGTGCCGATACATTCATGGCAAGCGCCGGGCATGACCATGTTACCGACTACAACAAGTTGATTGACGGTGACGTGGTTGATATCAGCAACCTCCTCTTCTCCGCCACCAGGTCCAATCTTGCCGTTAGCAACGACGGCGGACACGCCAGGTTGTCTGTCATGGATGGCGGAGTGGAAAAGGGGAGCATAACCTTCGATAACATTGCATATACTGACGGCATGTCTGTCGATTCGCTTCTTGGGCAGATCGATGTCAAGGATGGATCTCATCATCTCTAACTGACAATCTCTGGTGTTTGATAACAGCCGTGGGGGGCAACTCCCACGGTTTTTTTATGTTTAAGAAAATTGCATTACAAAGTTGCAATTGATTATGGTAGAGATAAAATCAATGATAAGATTTCCGCTAATTTAGGCTGTCAGGTGTAGTGTCAGGAATATCTCTACTGATTTGTGGCAATTCTGAATCTGACAATAATAGGGAGGATAAATATGAATAAAACTTTGATGACTCTGGTTGCAGGCTCACTTATGGCGGCATCATCCGTCGCTATCGCAGGAAACAAGGGCGGGCAATTTTCCGTATCGCCCGTCATTGGCGGGATTACTTTCGAGGGTGATATGAAGTTGGAGACCGCCCCTCTTTTCGGTGGCCGCCTGGGTTACAATTTCACAGACGCCCTTGGGATCGAGGCCCTTTTCGACTATGCGAAGACCAAATCCGAGGCTAATCAGGCCACCCTGGATTTCTATCGTTATGGCGGCGATCTCTTGTACCACTTCATGCCGGAAAACAAGCTGGTGCCATTCTTTGCCATTGGTTATGGCGGGATGAAGTTCAACGAGGTAGCACCCAATATTGTCTCAGATAGGACTAAAGGGGTGTTCGACTACGGCATCGGTGCCAAATATTTCGTGACAGAAGATGTCGCCTGGAGAGCAGATGTACGGCATCTTGTTAATCGAGATCACCAGGCAGTGGAGTATACGATAGGCCTTTACATCCCTATTGGCGGAGCTCCTCCTGTGGCCAGGCTGGCCGATCCACCCCCCGCTCCTGCTCCGGTGGCAAAACCGCTGCCAGCTCCGCCGCCGCCGGCCCCGTTGGTTACTCTGACTGCCTCTCCTGCGTCCATTACCAGGGGGGAGACTTCCACTCTTACCTGGAATTCCCAACATGCAACCACCTGTGACATCCAGCCTGACGTGGGCTCTGTCATGCCGAACGGTTCAAAGGTCGTATCCCCCGAGAAGGATACGATGTATGCCGCAATCTGCAAGGGAGAAGGCGGGGCTGCCAAGAGCACAGCTTCGGTAAAGGTTGTTGCCCCTCCACCACCTCCTGCTCCCGTTGCCAAACCGGTGGTGTCTGCCGCTGCAGTCCGGTTCTGTAACAAGCCTGCTATTCTCATGATTAATTTTGATACTGATAAGTACAATATCAAACCCCAGTACCATGATGAATTGAAGACAGTAGGTGATTTCCTTATTGAGTTCCCCAAGGCGAAGGGGGAGATTGCCGGGCACACTGACAGCACCCATACAAGAGCCTATAACCAGAAACTTTCAGAGCGCCGCGCCAATAGCGTCAAAGAGTACATCATCAAGAACTTCGGCATCGATCCCGGGCGTATAACCTCAAAGGGGTACGGGGAGGACAAGCCGATTGCGACTAACAAGACCAAAGAGGGGAAAGCAAAGAACAGGCGTATTGTCGCCAACTTCACTTGTGATTAGCGCCCCTCTCCCTTGAAACATGGCACAAGAAAGCCCCCTCCAAAGCTTGGAGGGGGCTTTCTTGTGCTGTTTTGCACTGCTTTTCTTTGTCTCAGGCTCTACTCTGGTTTATAAACAGGGCCAGGCTCAACCTGTTGGCGATGTGCAGCTTCTCGTATATGGCAGTCAGGTGCGCCTTGACCGTTCTTTCCGCAATTTCAAGCTCAGAGGCTATTTCAAGGTTTGTCTTGCCGTTTGCTACCAGCATGGCGACCCTTGATTCCATACGGGTAAGTAATCCCAGGCGTTGCTCATGATCCGATGAAATGGATTCGCTTGCTTTTTTTGAGCTATCTATGATGAGCTGTTGTATCACCTTTTGTCCCAGCCAGACCCCACCTGAGCCTATGATTTTTACGGCTTCTCTCAGCCTGTCCGGCGAGATGAATGTGTTGCCGTAGCCAACAACCCCTGACTTAAGAAAGGCAAGACCTTCCTCCGGAGAAGGGTGGTCGGAGAGAAGGAAAATTCTGCTGTCCGGATCCATCTTTCTTATTGCAGAACAGCAGTCTAAATCTACCAGTTGCCGGTGAAGCAGGTGAATGTCGTACTTTCGAGATGTTGTGAATTTGTCGATTTCATCAACGGAATAAGCGGCATCTAGTCTGTTGTCTCCCGAGAGCAGGCTTTTCCAGCGTGAAACCACTGAACTGACGGAGCTCCCCAATAGAATCAACATAAGACTACCTTTCCCGCAGCGCGGTGTATTTTGCCTTTAGAACCGGTTTCAGCAGATAGGAGAGAATTGTGTTCTTTCCTGTCAGGATGTCCACGGTTGCGATCATCCCCGGTATGATCGGTAAAGGGTTTTCCTTTGTCCCGAGGAAGCTCTTCTCCGTCCTCAGGGTGACCAGATAGTAACTTTCCTTCTTTTCATCGGTGATGCTGTCAGCCCCGATCTGTTCTAGTTTGGCATCAAGGCCTCCGTAGATGGTGTAATCGTAGGCGGAAAACTTGACCGTTGCTTTCTGGTTCGGTCTGAGAAAGGCGATGTCCGAAGGTTTGATTTTGGCTTCGATGAGAAGAGTACCCTCTGTTGGCACGATTTCGACGAGATTCATCCCGGGCTGGATTACACCGCCTATTGTATTAACCAGTATTCTGTTCACAGTACCGTTTACCGGGGACCTGACGAGAGTTCTGTTCAGTCTGTCTTCAAGCGCCAGTGAAGATGCCGAATCTTCTCCCAGTTGGGCTGCTACTTCGTTGTATTCAGCCTTTGCCCTGTTTGCAAAATTAAGCCTGACCTCTTTCATGGCAGCATGGCTCTCGTCGATCTTTGCCTGTATTCTTGGAATCGACTGTTTTGTAGTTTCAATGTCTCCCAGTAGCTCACTTGCCTTCCGTTCAAGCTGGAGAACTTCCATTTCTGAAACAGCCCCCTTGCTGATGAGAGGCTTGGTGATTTTCAGCTCCTTCTGGTAAAGTTCATAGGTCTTGTTCAACTCCCGAAGCCTGGTATTCATCTCTTTCAGCTCATTCTGGCGCTGGTTGATTTGTGCCTGCTTCACATCCATGCTCTGGCGAAGCTCGGCTCTCCTCGATTCAAACAGTGCCCGCTCACTGGCTACTATTATTGCTGGAGTGTCCGAAGGGACGGTGAAGCTGGCACTACCGCTGGCCTCTGCCTGCAAGCGGGCAGCTTTGGCCCTGTTGGCTGCTGATTTTGCCTTGTTCTGCTCAAGCGACGAAGCGAACCTCGTCTCATCTATCTTGAGTAGCAGTTGGTCTTTTTTGACTGTATCGCCCACCTTTACATGTAGTTCGGCCAGGATCCCCCCTTCTAGGTTTTGTACTACCTGTATCTGGCTTGCAGGGATTACCTTGCCGAACCCTCTGGTCACCTGATCTATCTTTGATATGGCGGCCCATATAAGCAAGATTATGAATAAGATGAATGTTGCCCAGAGGATAGCCCTACCTCCTCGTGGTGACTGGACCAGTATTGATGTTCTGATATCAGTTACGTAATCAACTTCGTCCGCGGGCATGCGATGAAAGAGTTTCAGTCTTTTATTATTGTTCGGTTCAGTCAAGTCACTCTCCTGCTAAATGCTGATATGACCATGTTTTAGTGCTTCAAGGACCGTAGCTCGCGGGCCGTCAGCCACAACTTTGCCGTTGTCGATAATAATGATTCGATCGACAAGTTCCAGTAGAGATGCCCTGTGAGTAATCATTATAACTGTTTTACCCGCTATTGTTTTCGTAAGGTTGGACCTAATCTGCATCTCGGTTCTGCTGTCCATGTTGCTTGTCGGCTCGTCAAGAACAAGAACCGGAGGATCCGTGAGCAGGGCACGAGCCATGGCAACGCACTGTCTTTGCCCGCCGGAGAGCCCTCTGCCGAACTCGCCTATCTCTGAATCGAAGCCCATCGGTTGTTTTTTCACAAAAGAATCCAATACAGAGATTTCTGATGCTCGCATTATGTCGTTATCATCAATGTCTGGTGCTCCCATTACCACGTTGTCACGTACTGTTCCACGGAAAAGCATAATGTCCTGCGGAACATAACCTATGTAATGGCGTAGCTCGGCTGGGTCAATCTGTCTAATGTCCGTATCATCCATCATCACCATGCCGCTGCTGGGCTCGAACAGGCCAAGCAGGAGTTTGCCGAGGGTGGTCTTTCCTGAACCGATAGGGCCGATGATTCCCACTTTTTCTCCTGGTGCAATCTCTAGTGAAATGTTGTTGAGAACATTCACTGTTTGTCCAGGGTAGGCAAATGTTGTGTTGTTCAGAGTAATTTTACCCTCGAACCTGGTTCTGTGCAGAAAGGTTTTTCCCGCGGGTCTTTCCACGGGGAGACTCATGATTTCATTCAAAGTCTTGAGTGCTTCCTTGGCGCGGTGATAGCGCGTGGCCATATTGGATACTTGGGCAACCGGAGCGATAACCTGTCTGGAAAGAATTACCAGGGCAACCAGACCCCCTTGGGTTAGGTTCCCTTCGGATATCATGTAGACGCCGGCAATTACCAGGCAGACGACAACAAGGTTCTGTATGAAATAGGAGAATTCGCTCACGGAAGACGAGAGGAATCTTGACCTGGCGCTCCAGGTGGCTATGTATCCTACGGCGTCTTCCCAGGCTTTCTGGATTTGCGATTCTGCACCAAGCAACTTGATGGTTTCAATGCCGGCCAACCCCTCCACGAGTATTGCGTTTTTCTGGGCAGAGGCGCTGAAAGTATTTTCCACCGCTTTGCGCAAAGGAGCCTGTATGAAGGTTGAGTAGAGCAACATAAGCATTATGGCGCTTATGAAATACAGGACTATATTGCCACCGATGTACCAAATCACGAACAGACCTAGGGTAACAAACGGCATGTCTATGATGGCGATTATGGAAAACGATGTGATGAAGTCCAAAATCGTTTCAAATTCGCGCAGGTTGTTGGAAAAAGAACCGATTGACTGTGGCCTTGCCTCCAGGCGAAGCCCGAGCACTTTTTGCAGGAGAAGTGACGATATCCTCAAATTAGCCTTTTTGCCGGCTTCGTCCACAAAATAACCGCGAAGACCCTGCATCAGCGCACTGAACAAATAGACGATTGTTATGCCGATTGATAGAACCCATAGGGTTTCAAATGAACTGTTCGGTATGACACGGTCATAGACGTTGAGAATGTAAAATGAACTGGCAAGAGCGAATGTGTTGATCAACAGGGAGGCCAGCAGGACATCTCGATAGATACGCCACGAAGAGAGCAGGGTTCCCCAGAACCATTCACGGATTGGTTCGGTATGGATGTCTTCATTCTCGCCGTGCTTCTTGCGGAACTTCGGTCTGGCGAAAATGACATATCCTCCGTATAAGTTGGCTAATTCTTTTCTGGAGACTACTTTTTGTCCCATCCCTGTTTCAGGAAGCATCAGGCTGAAATTTTCGCCATTCGCTGATATCTCGGCAAGTATGCACGCCTGTCGGTTATGCAGCAGCAACACTGCCGGCAGTTGCAGGCTGGTTATCTTTTCCAGTGGACGCTTGATGACCCTTGAGGAGAGGCCTGCCCGCTCTGCAGCTCTGGGAAAGAGTTCAACCGTCATGCGGTTTCTATCAAGGGGCAAGCCGGCTATCAGGCCTGCTCTAGAAGCAGGATGTCCATGCAACTTTGCGAGTAAAATAAGACAGTCGAGAAGTTGGTCATCCTGGGTGTGTGAGTCATCTCCAATCGACCACTCTGTTAAGTTTGGTTTGGATGTCGTCTCGGGCACTTAAGTCCTCTCTGGCATGCGGATGGTATGTGGTTGTAAATTAGTTGATATATGGAGTTAAAATAATATATTGAAATTTAGCTGCTGCAGATTATGTTTAAAGAGAATGTTTCTGGTCTCGCAATAAACTTCATTTATAACATATCACAGGAGATAAACATGTTTTATGTAGAGAGGGATAAAGACGGTAAGATCGTCGCTCTGCACAACGCTACGAATCCGTCTCTGGTCGAACAGAAATCTCTGATGGACAAGGAGGTCGTGGAGTTCCTGAACGCAACAGATTCTTGGAAGCAGCTCATGGCCCTGTCCGATCTCGGGACCATTCGTGTAGTCGAGGACCTGATCGATATCCTGGTCAGAAAAAACATAATAAATTTCACCGAACTCCCTGAGCATGCCCAGCAAAGGATCATGGAAAGGAAGCAGATCAGGGAGAAGATCTCTTCCCATAACCTATTGGTGGACGATGTTCTCTGATCGGCACATTTGCTGCACCGACTGTTATTCTTATACGTTGACTCCTGAAGGCTTGTCATTCCCCTAACTTCATCGGTTTACCGCACAAGAACCCCTGTGCCCCGTCCACGTTAAGACACGAGACAACTTTCATCTGCTGCTCCGATTCAACCCCTTCGGCGACAACCGTAATATCTATGCTATGGGCTACACTGCAGAGCGCTCCTATGTAAAATCTGCTGTCACCTTCCGCTTTGTCGAGTTCTCCAGTGTATGCGCGGTCAATTTTTACGTACTCAGGGTGAAGCGATTGCAGGTAGCCGAGTTTTGAGAAGCTCTGCCCATAATGATCCAGGCCTATTGAGTGTCCGAACTTCCGGGCAGTACTGCTGAAATCCCTGACCAGTGGCAGGTTTTGAATGGCTGCGTATTCAGGGAATTCGAAGCATATGTGCGGGGATGAGCCCTGTAGCTTCTGCAGCGTAGTGGTGATCCACTGTTTGAACGAATCATCACGCAGGGAGGCCGGGGAGAGATTAAAGGCAATGCGTTCTATCCCCAGCCTCTTGAAGTCTGTTTTCATCGTTTCTTCAATCACGATCCTGTCAATTGTTGCCACAAGATCAAGCCTCTCGGCCAGGGGGAGAAAAGAGGCTGCCTTGAGAGGAGTGCCGTCTTCATGGATGATCCTAGCGAATATTTCCATGTGTATGACCTGAGTAATATCACCGCATTTAACCACTGGTTGAGCCTCCAGGAAAATCCGGCGATCCTTGAGAGCTTTTGTTAGAGTCTCCTTCCATTGTTGCAGACCTATCGGTGCTTTTTCAGCTCCAGCGGCAATTACTCGCATATCCCAGTCATTGGGGCCTTTTTGCATTGCTGATCCCAATGCAAGGTCAGCCTCGGATAGCAGCATGCTGATAGTCGTCAGGCCGTCGTATGTTGCAACACCGGCATTACCTATGTTGTCGGTCAATGATATTTCTTCTGCTGATAATTGGCTTATGCGGCCCATCAGTTCTGACACGATCAGATCCGCATCAAGTGGTAGAACGTCTGGGATGAAAACTCCAAAATCTCCACCGGTAAGCCTTGCAGACACTGAAATTGTCAGATGCTTGGTTGTTTCCTGCAGAAGGGCAGCCACTCTCTGTAGCAGGTTATCCCCAGACTGAAACCCTCTTTCCCTGTTAAGTGTTTCAAGGTTGTGAATTCGCAAGAGTATGATGGCTCCGTTCGCAGAGATTTCGTGACTGTCAAGCCTTGAATTGATCTGGCTCTCGAAATAGCGGCGGTTTCCGAGTCCGGTCAATTGGTCATGATAGGCTCGCTCTCTCAATCCTTCAGCCTGGGCGACTTGCTCCTCGAACATCTCCTTTACTTTCCTTGTCATTCTGTTCATTGCCTGTACTACGCTGCGGAGTTCTTTAGTCCATGGGAGGGGGTCCTGGATTCTATACTCCTTTTTGCAGATGGCATCAGCTTGACGTTCAACATTAACTAATGGCCTTAGGAGTATTCGCAGTCCCAACCCTCCAGCAATAAGGACAAAAGCGGCACATGCCGCGAACCACGTCGTCATGTTTCTTACGTCATTCCAGAGCGTAGCATATGCGTATCCCGGATGGCTTTTGATGAATATGGTGCCTGCCTGTCTCCATCCGGCCATCACATATGAATTCGCTTCGGGTGTATTGAGAGGTAGCCATTTTATGAACCAAGTAGGCACATTCTCGATCTTCACATCTAAAGCGCGTTCAACAAGAGCATTCCCCCTTGGATCTGTAAAACGGACAATCTGATAATAACCGCGGTCGAAAACTGCATTGATCATGCTCTCCACTGTGGACATATCCTTGGCTGCTGCGTGAGTGGAGACGGACAGTGACAGTGATGTTGCCGTGTCTTGGGCATGGGATTCCAGTTGGTTGATCAGGAATGTCCGGGTACTCTGGACCTTAGCATACCATGTGCCCATGAAGAGAAGTACAAACAGAAGGAACGTGAAAATAATCAGCTGACGGTATAGTGACATATAGATACCTTCTGGTTATAGATTTTCCTGCAGCATTTTCTGCTGCAGATCTTCCCAAAGTCTGATCCGATTACTGCTTCCCGCCAGCTTCCCCTCACCTCGCTGCTTTGCCAGCCACAGTCCAGTACCATTGAAACTGAAAATCGGCACAAGGTCGGTTCTTTTTGAAGCAGGGGTTATTGAATCCACAATGTTGTCGAGCACCAGAGGTTCTGCTTCAGGATCACTGTAATAAGTCAACACCATATGATGAATATTGTACTGCAGTGACTTTACATAGGTTATGCGCAGTTTGCTCTCCGGTATCCCCAAGAATTTCAGGGTGAAATACTTTGCTATAGCGAAATCCTCGCAATCCCCTATCCCCTTGCTGAGAAATTCAATAGGGGTTGCCCAGTAATCCTGCATCCCCCAGGCCTCAATGTCGTTGCTAAATATGATTTTGGAGTTGAAAAAATGATTGACCTTGTCGAGTTTGCCTCTGTCAGAGTTGTTTTTCCCCTGTCGAATTAGAGATTCCCATGCAAGCACATTGTTAAGGGCTTTTTGACCGTATCTGGCATCGATCTTCTTTAATAACTCCTTTTTCAGGCTGAAATACTCAGCTGTAATGACAGTGCTGGCAATCATGGTGCAAGCCAAGCAAGCCATAAGAAAGCTGAATGATATTTTACGTAAGTGTGCGGCCACGATTTCTCAGCTAGGACCTCGGTTATTATGTAAAATCGTTTACATTCTATACTTAAATAATAAATTAATGTTGAAAAAACTCCGGGACGAAAGCTGAATTGCTTTCGTCCCGGAGTTTTTCAGGTTTGACTTAAAGCGTGTTTCTTTATGATCATTTTTCCATAGGAACGATGCTCTGCTCCGGCAATGGCAAACCAAGGTGGGGAATCAGTTTGGCCATGACACTGAGTATTCTATATTCAGCGATCAGTTTGTCGTATTTTACGTTGGTCAGGCTGGCCCTGGCATTGATATGCTCCGCTTGGGTGTCAAGCAGGTCGAACATGGTTCTCCTGCCGATGTTCCATTGGGCCGCAAAGGCTTCCGCTGTCATCCCGGCAGACTTGGCATACTCTTCAAGAGATATTGCCCTCTCCTTAGTTGCTTTATATGCCTCCCAGGAGAGCCTTACTGATTGAACTGCCTGTCTGGTGGCATTGTTGGATATTTCTTCGGCTTCATACATCTCAAGAGCTGTCTGACCTATCCTTGCCCTGTTCCAACCGCCGTTGAATATATTGAAACTGATTATGCCCATTGCCAGGAATCCCGACTGTTTACCAGGGATGGCAACATCCTTTTCCCACTTGTAATCCATGGCTACGTCAAGGCTCGGGTAGAGTTGGCTTTTGGCCGTTTCGTGTTGCGACTTTCTTGCCTCAATATCCGCCTTTGATGATTTTACTATTGGGTTGTTTTTGATAGCAAGCTGCTCAGCCTCTTCCAGGGTGCCTGGCAGGGCTGATCCCGCATCATCCGGCTTAACGAGTTCACCTGGCAGATGGCCGATAATCGCCAGGTAATCGGAATTGGCGTCTGCCAGATTTGCTTCAGCTGCGGTTATATTGGACTGTGCAAGGGCAAGTCTTCCCATGACTTGATCCAGATCCGCCTTGCGATCAATGCCTGATTCACTCCTCAATTTGACCTGGTCAAGTATCCTCTGGTGATTGGCAAGGTTCTCCTGGGCAAGAGTGTGTAGCTCTTGGTAGCGAAGAACGTTCAGGTAGGACCTTGCCGCCAGGAGGGCATTGTTTTCAGAAGTGCCTTGCAGCAGATAGGCCTGTGATTTGACCCTGGCCTCTTGGCGTTCAACTTCTGACTGGGTGCCGAAAAATCTGAACACGTTCTGGCGTATGCTTATTTTGGTGCTGTGTGGGTAGGTTGTGTCGTAAAAAGGTTGATGCTGGCGATCAAAGCCAAGCCCGGCTGTCACGTCTATCGTTGGCAGGTATCCTGCTTTTGCCTGACGCACCTCTTTACCCTTTGCCATTCTGTTGTAGGATTGAGCTCTTACCTCCGGGTTGGAAAGCAGCATGAACTTGACGGCTTCCTGGAGGGTTTCCGCTTGGGCGCCATTGGCTGCCATAATGAGCATCACCGATGCGATCGTTCCGAGAAATTTTTTGTAGACGTTCATTTCATCCTCTCCTTTTATTTGAGCATTAGTGTCTGTCGACTTATGCAAAACGGTTTGCGGCTCATTTGTGGCTGTTTAACTGGCTTTAATGCTTATAAAAAAACTGTTTGTCGGCATGGGGTATTTTTAAATAAATTCTATTTGTATTTTACACTAGAAACAATCGTATGCAATTCGAGTCGTCAGTTTTTGTGTCTGACGCGTTCTGGTTTCATTTCATTTGACCTATTTGTGCTTATTGATCTGAGTATGTTGAGGAATTACTTTCTGCGAATGTGAGTAGGGACGCGTCTGGGGCGAGGTCTGAATCATTATGGGATCGGTTGTTTGCGTAAAACGTGGGCATTTAAGCGGGGAGTTGCCCATAAAAGCGGCAATGTGTCTGGCTGGGGTGCCTGTCTGATTTGTAACGGTTTGAAATTACAGATGCGATTTTTTTGTTTGAACTTGGGCAAGCATATTGCTAAAAGAGTTTATAGAGCAATGCCGCAAGTAGTAAGCGTCTTCCGGCCGCATCATTTGAAATATGGAGGTGAACGAATTGTGAAAAAGGTAGAAGCAATCATAAAGCCGTTCAAGCTTGATGAGGTTAAGGAGGCTCTAAACGAGATCGGTATCCAGGGGATAACGGTAAGCGAGGTTAAGGGGTTCGGTCGTCAGAAGGGACATACCGAATTGTATCGTGGTGCCGAATACGTGGTTGATTTTATTCCAAAGATAAAGATGGAAATTATCGTTTCAGATGATATCGTATCCAAGGTCGTGGAGTCCATCGAGCAGTCGGCGAAAACCGGCCGTATAGGCGATGGTAAGATTTTCGTTACCAATGTTGAAGAAGTCGTACGTATACGGACAGGGGAGCGTGGTGAAGACGCCCTCTAGAAGCATATAAACAGATTGAAAGGAGATTTATTGATGACCCCGAAACAGGTAGTAGAGTTTGCCAAAGAAAATGGCGCACTGATGGTAGATTACAAGTTCATGGATTTTGTCGGTACATGGCAGCATGTATCCGTGCCTATTACTGAGTTCGATGAGGACACCTTCGAGGAGGGGCAGGGGTTTGACGGCTCCTCCATCCGTGGTTGGCAGCCGATCCATGCTTCCGATATGATTCTTCTTCCGGACCCGGCGACCGCCAAAATGGACCCCTTCGTTGCCGTCCCGACTCTCTCTCTGATCTGCAACATCTACGATCCGATCACCAAGGAAGACTACACCCGTGATCCTCGCAACATAGCCCGCAAGGCAGAGGCGTATCTCAAGTCCACTGGTCTCGGAGATACTGCCTTCTTCGGTCCCGAGGCAGAGTTCTTCATCTTCGACGAAGTTCGCTATGACTCATCCGCCAACCAGGCATTTTACATGGTTGATTCCGTTGAAGGCGCCTGGAATACAGGCCGTGAAGAGTTCCCTAACCTTGGCTACAAGCCGCGTCACAAGGAAGGCTACTTCCCCTGCTCGCCGGTAGACTCCCAGAATGATCTGCGTAACGAAATGGTCATGGAGCTGCAGAAGGTTGGTATTCGTGTTGAGTGCCAGCACCACGAGGTTGCCACCGGTGGCCAGGCCGAGATCGACATGCGCTTCTCCTCACTTGTTGACATGGCCGACCAACTCCAGTGGTTCAAGTATGTCATAAAGAACGTTGCCTATCGCAACAACAAGACCGTGACCTTTATGCCGAAGCCTCTCTACGGCGACAACGGCTCCGGTATGCACTGCCACATGTCCATCTGGAAAGATGGCCAGAACCTCTTCGCCGGTGACAAATACGGCGGGCTCTCCCAGATGGCTCTCTGGTACATCGGTGGCATCATCAAGCATGCCAAGGCCCTGTGCGCTATCACCAACCCGACGACTAACTCATACAAGCGTCTGGTCCCGGGCTTCGAGGCTCCGGTAAACATGGCTTACTCCAGCCGTAACCGTTCCGCGTCCCTGCGTATCCCAATGATGTCCTCCAACCCCAAAGCCAAGCGTATCGAGTACCGTACTCCGGATCCGAGCTGCAACGGCTACCTTGCTTTTGCCGCCATGCTCATGGCAGGTCTCGATGGTATCGAGAACAAGATAGATCCGGGCCAACCGCTGGACAAGGATATCTACGGACTGTCTCCTGAAGAGCTGAAAGACATCCCTTCAGCTCCGGGCAGTCTGGAAGAGGCTCTCAAGTCACTGCAGGAAGACCACGACTTCCTCCTCAAGGGAGACGTGTTTACCCCCGACGTCATCGAGAAGTGGATCGAGTACAAGACCGAGGCAGAGGTAAATCCGATTCGTATGCGTCCAGTACCCCTCGAGTTCGCCCTTTACTACGACATTTAATTAATGACGAACTGCAGTATGGAAGCGGCGATGCAAAAGCATCGCCGCTTTTTCTTTGTGCGCCAAGCATGGCGCGTGGCGCGTAAGCGCCGTCCAATCAGTTGTGG
>CALMOE010000017.1 GCA_937871715.1 uncultured Geobacter sp.
CCTCGCCGTCAATGTCTTTCGCGTTGATGAGCTGCAGCACCCCGCTCACCTCTCCACGGCTAGTAGTCAGTGGGAACGTGAGCATGGAGCGCGTCCGGTACCCGGAAAGTTCGTCGTAGCTCCGATTGAACGAGTAGGGTACCGTGGATGGCAGGTTCCAGACGTCCGTGATGTTCAGCACCTGGCAGGTTGCGGCCACGTGGCCGGCGATTGAGCTGCTGTCGATCGGCGTAGTGAAGGTCGCATAGATGAGCTTGCGTCCCGGGGGAAGCTGGGACTGCAGGGTATCGTTCTGGGTGTAGCTGAAGGTGAGGTGATCCCCCTCCCGGATGTAGATGGAACCTGCATCGGCGGCAGTGAACCTGCGGGCCTCGACAAGGATCTTCTCCAGCAGGAGATCAATATCCCTGATTCTGGCGAGTTCGTTCTGCACGCCGATAACCCTGTGCATCTTCTGCAGCGCCGGCATCAACTGACCACCCCTCTGCACTCTCCCTCTGGCTCCCACCAAGGCACCGGCCGCCTCATCTTCCCCTCCCCAGGCGCTCATCACACACCTGCAGATTGTAGCGCGCATCCTGATCTTCCGGGTAGTAGCCGATCCACTGCAGAATGATCTCGCGGGCCTCGCCATACTTCTCCTGCATGATCAGTGTTGCGGAGAGATTCTGCAGTGAGCCGCGATCCCGGGGGAGGTGCTGCAGATGGAGCCGGTACTCCTGTTCCGCTTCGGCATAGCGACCGCTGTAGGCATAGGCGTTGCCCAGTTCCCGGTAGGCCTCAAGATAGGTGGGATACCAATCCTCAAGGGTGAAAATCGTCCGCAGCACACCGATTGCCTCGGCATGGCGCCCCTGTTCAAGATAGCTCTTGCCGAGAAACAGGTACCCCTTGGGGAGCCCGGGAGACACGGCAATTATCCGACGGTAGAGACTCTCCCGCGACTGCCAGAAGCCATAGATACGGAAGTCGCAGGCGGCGAGTCCGACCGTGAGGAGGAGCATGATAATAAGCGCTCTCCTCCGCCAGAGGTCGCTGAAACCGAGCAGCATCCTGGTCAACAGGGGCGCGCAGAGCACGATGGCAAACAGCAGGTAATGGTCGTAGAAGACCATCCGCCCTGCCATGTTGTGGCGCAGTGGGACGATGTTGCTGTAGGGTAGGATGGCAACCAGGGGGAGAAGACAGAGCGCCAGCAGTTGCCAGCGTTCGCGCAGAACCAGCCAGAGAAGGAGGAGCAGGAGCAGGGCGGGAAGCAGGGACTCTGCCAAAGGAATACCATCCGGCCAGGGGAGATCGTAGTCGTAGGCCAGGTTAACCGGGTAGAGGAACTTTACCAGCATGGCATTCACTGCCCGAAAAACGCCACCGATCCTTTCAAACACCCCGTGGCTGCCGCTCTTGTCAACCACTCCCGCTGTCAGCGCCACCCTGAACTGGATGATGAAAATACCCGCGGCCACTGCCGCGTAGAGTGCTGCAGGGCGCAAAGAGCGACGAATCGAGGGGGCTGTTCCACGCACCAGGTCGGCAAACAGAAGGAGCATCGGCAGGATGACGGCGCTCCCCTTGGAGAGCTGGGCCAGGACCATGAGGATGCCGGTGGCGATGAGGGTCGCAGGGGTTCTTCCCCTAGTGAGATGGCTGTTTAGGGAGAGGAGTCCGAAGAGGACGTAGAGCAGCTCCTTGCGATTGGAGATTGAGGCTATGCTCTCCACATTAAGGGGGTGGGCAAGACAGAGAAGTGTGGCACCCCCTGCCAGATGGAGAATAGCGGAGCTATCCTCCGGCTGTTCCGGGTCTTGGTTCAGCCTGATCGCGAGTGAGCGGGCCGCAAGGCCGATGCAGATGAAAAGCAGGAGATTAGTAAGGTGATACCCTTTAACCTCCCCCCCGAAAAGGCGATACTCGATGGCATAGCTGGTGATTGTAACCGGGAAGTATTCGATCTTCATCGGCCGGCGCCAGATTTCCGCCAGAGCCGACAATTCCGGGGAGGTAACCAGGGGGTTGTTGGCAACGTAGTAGTGATCGTCGCCGGTGAACTCAACCACCCCTGTGAAAAGGGGGGTAGCCGCCAAAAAGAGAAGCAGCAGTCCGGGAATGAACCATCTCAGGCTCTGAATCCTAGCCGGCAACAACAGATTCATCCTCCCAGTCGAGGGGGAAGAGGGCGATAAACGAGCTCCCTTGCCGCTTCTCGCTCTCCGCCCAGATCAGTCCGCGGTGGGCATCCATGACCTTGCGGCAGAAA
>CALMOE010000018.1 GCA_937871715.1 uncultured Geobacter sp.
AGGCCACGGATAATCCGTGGCCTTCAGATGCGTTAAGCGGGAAAAGAGCTACTTTGCAGGAGTGAAGTCAACCAGACCGAAGCCATACCTGCTGTGCTGAGATGCGTGGGTGTTGGGATAGAGGATAAAGAGCCAACCCTTGAAGACATCCTTGCCGTTTTCACTGATATGCACCTGCACGGCCGGATTTTTCGGGGAGTTGGAGCTGGAGGTGAGGGTGGTCCCCTCCATGATGAAGTGGGGGAGGAAGTTCTCCACTTTGATGACCAGGTTTGTGCCATTGACCTTCATGGTCTTGCCGATGTCAATGGTTACGTACCCCTCCCTGTTGGTCTCCTTGTCCATAATGCTCAATTTGACCGACTTCCACTTCCCCTTTACGGAGGGGGGCACATCGACTTCAACCTGCTTCCTGACGCTGGCCTCGTCCCCCCTGGAGAGCGGTTTGGCAGGCTTGGCCGGCTCTTCCTTCTTGCGGCACCCCATTAGCAGGCAGAGAGTCACGAGAAGAGATACTGCTATAAGAATCGACAACTGCCTTAACATCTAGCTCCCCGGAAGTATTCGCCAGGCAAAAAAATGGCGGAGAGAAAGGGATTCGAACCCTTGATACCGGTTTCCCAGTATACTCGCTTAGCAGGCGAGCGCCTTCGACCTACTCGGCCATCTCTCCGTGTTCGGATCGGTTTCCGCCCCCCGGGGGGGGTCGGTAAACCCTTATGTATGCTGGCGGAAGAGGTAGGATTCGAACCCACGGAACTTTCGTTCAACGGTTTTCAAGACCGCCGCCTTCAACCACTCGGCCACTCTTCCAAATCAATCGGAAAACCCTTATAGCACACCTTATGCTATAAATTCAAGACCTCCGATGTAGGGACGAAGAACTTCCGGGATAATTATGGTGCCGTCCTCCTGCTGGTAGTTCTCCAGAATGGCCACCAGCGTCCGTCCCACGGCCAGTCCCGAGCCGTTCAGAGTATGGACGAACTCCGGCTTGGCCCCCTCCTCCTCGCGATAGCGGATGTTGGCCCGGCGGGCCTGGAAGTCCCCGAAGGTGCTGCAGGAGGAGATTTCCCGGTAGCACCCCTGGGCCGGGAGCCAGACCTCGATATCAAAGGTCCGGGCTGCGGAGAAGCCGATGTCGCCGGTGCAGAGCTCCATCACCCGGTAGGGTAGCTGCAGCAACTGCAGCACCTTCTCCGCATCGGCCAGCAATTTCTCCAGCTCGGCCGCCGACTCGGACGGGCGGGTGAACTTCACCAGCTCCACCTTGTTGAACTGGTGCTGGCGGATCAGCCCCCGGGTATCCTTGCCGTAGGAGCCCGCCTCCCGTCGGAAACAGGGGGTATAGGCCGTGTAGCAGAGGGGGAGCTCATCCCGGCGGAGGATCTCACCCCGGTGGATATTGGTCACCGGCACCTCGGCAGTGGGGATCAGGAGGAAGTCCGGGTCCACCAGGCGGAAGAGGTCCTCCTCGAACTTGGGGAGCTGGCCGGTGCCGGTCATGGTCTCCCGGTTGACCATCAGGGGGGGCATGACCTCGGTGTAACCGTGGCTGCCGGTGTGGAGATCGACCATGAAGTTGATCAGGGCCCGCTCCAGCCGTGCGCCGAGACCGCGGTAGAGGACGAACCGGGCGCCGGCCAGCTTGGCCGCCCGCTCGAAGTCGAGAATCCCCAGCGCCTCCCCCAGGTCCCAGTGGGACTTGGGCTGGAAGCTGAACGTGGCCGGGGCCCCCCAGGTGCGGACCTGCCGGTTCTCCTCCTCGGACCTGCCCAGGGGGGTCGCCGGATCGGGGAGATTGGGGATGGTGAGCAGGACCGACTGCAACTCCTCGTCCAGCTGGCGGAGCCGTTCGTCCATCTCCTTCACCTTCTGGGAGACGGTGCGCATCTCGGCGATCCGGTCCTGCACCTGGCTCTTGTCCTTCACCTTGCTGATCTCGTCGGAAACCCGGTTGCGCAACGCCTTCAGGGTCTCGGCCTCCTGCAGCAGCCCGCGCCGCTCCGTGTCCAGCTCTTGGAACCGGGAGAGATCGACCCCTTCACCGCGGCTCTTCAGCCTGGCCTCAGCCTCGACCGGATTTTCACGGAGATACCGTATGTCAAGCATGGCAATTTCCTTTGCAAATGAGAGGATAAGGTTTTATCTTGTAGCACTTGCCCGAGGCATAGTCAACAGCTGGCAACCATTGGCATCGTCATGCACAGACTTATCATTCTCATGCTCCTGTTGGCACTACCCACTGCCGTAGCTGCCGAGCCGGTAGTCATCAATGCCGTGGGGGACATCATGCTCGCCGGCTCAGGCGCCCCCCTCTTCAGGCGTGTCGGCTTCGACTACCCATTCAAGGAGATCTCCCCCTTGCTGCTCCAGGGGGACCTGAACATCGGCAACCTGGAATCCCCCATCACCCGTGGCGGCAATGAGTTCCTCGACAAGAAGTTCCGCTTCCGAACCGACCCTGGCGCGACAGCAGCCCTGCAACGGGCCGGCTTCAACCACCTCACCCTGGCCAACAACCATATCCTCGACTTCGGCACCACGGGTCTGGAAGATACCATCTCGGCCCTGGACTCCGTGGGGATCACCCATGCCGGAGCCGGTCTGGACCTGGCAAGAGCCCGCCAGGAGAGGATCGTCACCGTCAAAGGGGCCAGAATAGCCCTCCTCGCCTACTCACTGACCTACCCGGCCGAGTTCTACGCCACTGCAGACAGGGGGGGGACCGCGCCAGGCTACGCCGACTACTACCGGGCGGACATCGCCAGGGCAAGGAAGAGCGCCGACTACGTCATAGTCTCCTTCCACTGGGGGGTGGAGTGCGCGGACCTCCCCAGGGATTACCAGAAGGTAGCAGCCCACAGGGCCATAGATGCCGGAGCCGACGTGGTCCTCGGCCACCACCCCCATGTTCTCCAGGGGATAGAGTACTACAAGGGGGGGGTGGTGTTCTACAGCCTGGGGAATTTCGCCTTTGCCAGCAGGAGCAGGAAGGCGGACAGGAGCATGGTGGCCCGAATCACCCTGGACAGGGGGGTGAGCATGGTGGAGGTGATCCCCCTCAATGTTCTCTACAGCCAGGTGAAATACCAGCCCCGCCCCCTCTCCGCAGCCGGGGGGGATGAGGTCATCGGCCGGCTCAGGCGGCTCTCCGCCGGGATGGGGACGGTTTTTGCCGAGGCCAACGGCCGCTATCTGGTGAAACGGGATGAACGGCAGATTGCCGCGAGGTGAATCGACATGGAAAAGTATCGCCTGTTTGTGGCCATCGACCTTCCCGGGGATATGAGAGCATCCCTGGCAAGAGTGGCAAGTGACCTGGCCGGGGCGCGGAGGGTGCCGGCCGGTCAGCTCCACCTCACCCTGCGCTTCATCGGCGACGCGGACTCCGCCACCCTGGAGAAGATCAGGCTCGCCCTGGAAGAAGTCAACTGTTCGCCATTCACCCTGGAAGTCAGGGGGGTAGGCCACTTCCCCCGCTCCAGGTTTCCGCGGGTC
This sequence comes from uncultured Geobacter sp., assembly GCA_937871715.1. Taxonomy (GTDB): domain Bacteria; phylum Desulfobacterota; class Desulfuromonadia; order Geobacterales; family DSM-12255; genus CALMBF01. The sequence goes on from CALMOE010000018.1 coordinate 3,502, forward strand.
CTCTGGGCCGGGGTATCACCTTCACTACCCCTGCTGCAGCTGCAGGAGCAGGTGGAGCTGGCCCTGCAGGCCGCCGGCATCCCCGCAGAGGAGCGCCCATTCTCCCCCCACATCACCATCGCCAGGCTGAAGGAGCCGCTCCACTCCCAGCTGCAGCAATTCGAAGAAAAACAGCGGGAATACGTGGGGGGAACCTTCACCGCGGATCACTTCCACCTCTACGCCAGCACCCTTTCGCCTGGGGGCGCCATCCACACCCGGCTCCAGAGCTACCCCCCCTAGCCCTCCCCGGGGATCTCCAGGGGGATCTTCTGCAGACGCTTGTAGTAGAAGTTCTGCCCGTAGAGGGCCGCCGCCGGGTTGTGCCCCAGGACCCTGTCCTTGCAGATGAGGGTCGTCACCGGCGCCTTGGAGTGCTTGGTGAAGAGCATGTCGTGGCCGACGCAGAGGCCGACGATGATGTTCATATCCGTCTCCGCCCGGTTGCAGAGCTCTGCCTGGGCGATGGGGTTGCAGGCCGGCTCGAAGGTCCCGGGGCGAACCTTGTCCTCTTCGGCGATCCCCAGGCTGTTCTTGTCGATGCTCCCGGCCTTGCAGCAGACCGCCTGGGGCTCCAGCCCCTGGACACGGAGGATCTCCACCAGCTGGTCGGTCTCGGCCAGAAGGCCGATGCAGGTGGCGATGCCGACCCTCTTCCACCCCATAAGCCTAGCCAGGGCGATGGTATCCTCCACCCTTGTCCAGCGGGCAACCACCGCCGTGCTCCCCGGCGCTTTCTGGTAGCAGAGCCCCTCCACCTTGGCGGCCACCATGGCCAGGCGGGCATCCTCGCTGTCGCCGCGATAGTCGGCAAACGAGGCGGCGATGATCTCCTCGCCGGTCGAAGTGGGGCAGTTGCCCGGCCGGGGCGGTGCCGTGGCGGGGTCGCCGCTCCAGCAGTTGGTGGTGCCGCTCTTCGCCCAGACCACGCTGCAGTTGTTGCAGGTAAGCTTCGTCTCTTTCGCTGTCATTTTGCCCCCCTAAACCGTTTATCCTGCCGCTATTTACCCATAAGAATGTATGGGCTGACAATGAGCATGGAGAATTTGCGCGCCGGCTCCATGTCCCAGGCAGCGACCTCCTCGGCGGTCGGCTTGCCGATCAGCCCGGCTGCGATCCACCCCCCCACAGTTCCCGCATCGTCGTCAGCTACCCTGTAACCGACCTCGGCCAGCTCCAGTTCCTCCGAAACGGTGATCAGTACCCCACGCTCGCAGTGGGGCCTGATCCACTGCCACTCGGCCACGTCGATGGTGGCTGCCAGCTCCTCTTTGCTCCTCTTTTCGCTCATCCTCTCCTCAACACCCTCTTATCCCCCACCCGGATGGTGAGTTTCTCTCCGTCGAAATACTCCAATAGCGGAATCATGAACTTGCGCGACAGGCCGGTCACCTCACGGAACTGGGGAGGGGTTATCTCGCCGTGCTCCCTGAGGAATTCGGTCAGCTTCTCCCTCAGCCCGGCCACTGCCAGCGGGGGGTAGAAGATATCACCCTTAACCTTCACCGCCCGCCCCTCCCGGGCAAGGCGGTTCAGATGTTCCAAAAGCGGCTTCTCCCCTAAACCGGTCGCATCTCCCATCTCCCTGACGGTCGGAGGCTCGCACCCCCCCTTTGCCAGCAGCTCCTCCAGGCGGCAGAGCAGGGCGTCCCCACCCGGCGGCGGGCTCTGCCGCCTGTCCGGGATGGTCACCACCTCCCGCTCCGCCACTATCCGGCCATCCCTCTCCAGCGCGGCGAGCAGGGGGGCGAAGAATCGCGGGTCGCTGCGCCGCGGCAGCCTCCCCTTGAGCTCCTCCTTCCCCATCCCCTCCTTGAGTGGGTTCTCCCCCAGGAACTGCTCCAGGGAGGCAAGAAGCTGCGCCTGCAGCTCCGTAACCCCCTCACGGCAGAGGAAGAGCCGCGGCTCCCTGGTCATCTGCACGACTCGACCCGCCGAAAGGAGGAGACTCACCCCCTTCTCCAGTCTGGCCGAAGAGAATCCGGTGCGGCGAAGAAGCTCCTGCTGGGAGATGCCGGAGAGGAGCGATCCTTCGACCATGGCGGCGATCCTCATGGCATCGTCCTCCCCCTCGATGGCCTCCAGAAGCTGGAGCGACTCCCCCCTGCGCTTCCGCCTCAAGGGGGGAAACGGGTCGAGGACTCGCCCCCCCCCCACGGTGGTAGCCGGCGAACTCCTTCGAAGCACGAACGGGTCTCCGGGGAGGAGGAGCAGCGGCTCTGCCAGGCGCAGACGGGCATAGCCGCTCCCCCCGGCATCGAGGCTGCCCCCCTGCAGCAGGACCACCTCGGCCTGCACCTCTGCGGTGGAGGAGTGGAGACGGAGTATGGAGCGGTTTTTCAGCTCCCTGCCGGCCGACCCCAGATAGTCGAGGCGCACATCAGCCACCCTGGTCGCCCGGAACACCCCGGCGGGGGCTACCACGTCGCCGCGCTGCAGGAGGTTGTGCTCCACCCCCTGGAGGTTTACCGCCAGACGCTCCCCGGCGCTCCCTCCAGCGCACTTCTCGCCGTGGTGCTGAATCCCCCTCACCCGGCTCTGTAACCCCTTGGGGATTATCTCCACCTCGTCCCCAACACCAATCCGGCCTGAAAGGAGGGTGCCGGTCACCACCGTGCCGAAGCCGGCAACGGTGAAGACCCTGTCCACGGGGAGGCGGAATGGGCCGTCGCTCCGCTTCGGCTCGATCTCCCCCCCAAGCCGGGCCAGCTCACTGCGCAAAGCGTCCAGGCCGGCGCCGCTGCGCGAAGAGACCGGCAGTATGGGGGCATCTTCGAGAAAACTCCCCTGCAGGTACTCACGCACCTCCTCAACCACCAGGCCGAGCCAGTCGGGCTCCACCAGGTCGCTCTTGGTTAGGGCCACCAGGCCACGCTGCACCCCGAGGAGGCGGCAGATCTCCAGATGCTCCCTCGTCTGGGGCATCACCCCCTCGTCGGCGGCAATGACCAGCATCACCAGGTCCATCCCCCCGACCCCGGCCACCATGGTACGGATGAAGCGCTCGTGCCCGGGGACGTCGACGATGCCGAAACGGATCCCTTCCGGCAGGTCCAGGTGGGCGAAGCCAAGCTCGATGGTGATCCCCCGGGACTTCTCCTCAGGGAGACGGTCGCAGTCCACACCGGTGAGGGCCTTCACCAGGGAGGTCTTGCCGTGGTCGATGTGGCCGGCGGTGCCGAGGATGAGGTGTTTCATGGTGCCTTCTTCCCCTTGCGACTCAAGGCGTTCTTCTCCAGTTGCTCCAGAACCGCCATGTCCTCCCTATCCGCCGCCAACTTGTCCGCCTCCCGGCGTCTGGCGTCGAACTCCTCGTAGCGCCCAAGGGCCAGCTTCTCCGCCACCGCCGCCTGCATCCTCCCCGCATGGGTGAGTACATCCCTCTCGTTGAACGACAGGAAGGCGTCCAGCCGGTCACTCCACTCCGTCATGGTTATTGTCTTGCGACGTTTGGCCTGATCCTCGGCAAAATCCAGGTACATGGTAACGATGCGGTTAAGCTCGTCGATCTCCTCCTGCTTCAGGTAGTTCTTGGCAATGGCAACGTCCTTTTTCCTAACCCTGCCCCCCTCCCATGACATGATCCCCATGTTGGGAAGTTCCGGGTTGCTTCGCTCGGCGATCAGTTCCGGAGCGGTATGGCCGGTGACTGCCCAGAGCATCTTGTTCTGCACCTTCTTGAAGAAAAGCTGGGCCGCCTCGCTCTTCGAGTCGTAGTCGACGCTGGTGGCGTAGATGTCGCGGACCTTCTGATAAAAACGCTTCTCCGAGGCCCGGATGTCGCGGATCCGCTCCAGCAGTTCGTCGAAGTAGTCCCAGCCACCGGGCTCCTTGAGCCGCCGGTCGTCCATGGCGAACCCTTTCACCAGGTACTCCCGCAGAGTACCGGTAGCCCACTGGCGGAACTGGGTGCCGCGCGGAGAACGGACGCGATAGCCGACGGCCAGGATCATATCAAGGTTGTAGAGTAATACTTGTCGCTTTACCTCACGACTTCCCTCTATTTGAACTATCAAGGATTCCTTGACAGTTGCCTCTTCTGACAACTCACCCTCGTCCAGGATGTTCTTGATATGAAGACTGATATTTTGCTTTGAGCTCTGAAAAAGCTCGGACATCTCCATCTGTGTCAACCAGACAGTTCCATCTTGTACCCGCAGCTGCATGGAGACATGGCCGTCTTCGGTGGTGTAGATGATCAGTTCGCCGCGGGTCATCAAGGTTCTCCTCCCCCCCCGCCGCTCAGGTACTCCCCCAACGCCCCCCGGGCGTGGATGTCGTCGTGGCAGTCGCGGCAGAGGTTCTCCCAGTTGGAACCGTCGCTTGGGTTGTTGTGGTGGTTGCCGTCCTTGTGGTGGACGGTTAGGAGGTGGGCGGTGGCCTCGTCGAACTCCCGGGCGCAGCGGGCGCAGATCAGTCCGTGGAGCCTGAGGGAGCGGGAGCGGTAGGGATCGTTCTTCTCCAGTTCGCCGCGCATCTCCCTGACCTTGGCTTCTACCTCGGCTTCGCTGGGGAGCCTGACTGATACCGGGCGGCGCGGGCGCATCACCCCTCCCCCCTTTGGCCGTCGACGATCCCCAGGAACTCCATGACCAGGCGATGGGTCAGCCCCCAGAGGACCGGCTTGTCCGGGTAGGGGAGGCGGATGCACGGCGCCTGAAAACTGTCGCCGGCAAAAGTGAAGTTGTGCACCCCCCTGTTGGCCTGGTCGAGGAGATACTCAAGGGGTATCCAGAAGGCGTCTTTCACCTCGTCGCTGATGGCGAGTGGGATATCGGTCCGCTCCACGCCGTAGACGAAGCATGAGACCAGGATGGGGAGGTGGGCTCCATGGACGTCGGAGAGGCGCCCCAGGTAGCGGGCCGAGGAGAGGTCCAACCCCACCTCCTCCAGAGTCTCCCGCTCCGCCGTGCGGCGGCAGCCGTCGTCCCCGTCTTCGACCTTGCCCCCGGGGAAGCCGATGTTCCCCGACCAGGGGTCCTGGGGGTGGGCTGCCCGCTCGATGAACAGCACCCTGCACCCCTCCCGTTCCAGGCCTATCACCATGGCCACCGCCGCCCGGGTATGGCCCGGCAGGGTGCGCAGGCTGATCATGGCCCCCGCCAGTCTCTCGGCGATAGTGGAAAAGCTCAGGCGGTTGTCGCCTCTCGTCTCGTCAATACTATGCATGGAATCCCTTGAGAAAAAATCAGGCCCGAGGCAGTAGGTTCGAGGAGCGGGGAAACCCTTTTAACCTCAAACCTCGCACCTCGTTCCTCGTGCCTGCCTTCAAACCACCCTGATGATGAATTCTGGGCACTCGGCCCCGCAGTAGACCAGGGGGGAGATGTTCCATCCTATGCCCGGAATCCAGCCACCTGTCAAGGGGTGTTTAACACCTTGACAGGGAGGGCTCACAAGGGTTAGCTTTGCTGAAGAATTCAAACGATTTGGGTTGCCGCCCCCTTCCCCAGGCCATCCCCTATTAGACTCCTTTGGGGTGGCACATGGCGAGCGGAAGGTAAAACAAAGGAGAGTAACATTACCATGAAAAAACCTGCCATAAACATGCGGCTCTTCCTTGCCGCCACCGCACTCTGGGGGATGACAGGCGTGGCCAATGCCACCAGCATCGTTGCCATCAAGAGCGGAGACGACATCTACCTGGGGGCGGACAGCAAGGTGCTCATCGAGAAGGATGTTCCCATCAGCCAGTGCAAGATCACCAGGATGTCCGACATCTTCATCATCTTCTCCGGCATGCCCTCCATCTCCGCAGCCAACTTCAATGCCTACGAGATCGCCGAAGCCTCCTTCGCCGGCAAGGGGACAATCGCCGAGAGGGTAAGCGCCTTCGACAAGGCGGTGCAGGGGAAGCTGCAGGCGGCCTTCGAGAGGCTGCGCAGCACCGACCCCAACCATTTCTCCCGCTGGTACACGCCGGACGTGGCCAACCGCATCGCCCTGCAGCTGCTGGTGGCAGGGGCGGAGAAGAACGGCACGGTCCTCACAATGCTGGAGTACCGCATCATCACTCCGCAGAACGCTCCGGTCGAGCTGAAGGGGATCCGCCAGGAGATCACCACCAGGAAGGAGTCAAACCAGCCGAAGATCCTCTTCCTCGGCATGCAGGACGCAATCAACGACCTCTTGAAAAAGAAGGACTTCTTCAGCGATTTCGACGAGGTGCGCAACATCAACGAGTGGATCATGGCCGAGGCCGCAGCAGAGCCCTCCAAGGTGAGCGGCCCGGTGGACATACTCAGGATCTCGCCGAAGAAGACCGAGTGGATCCAGCACAAGGAGCAGTGCCCGGAGGTTGGGGATAAGCCGGCAAAGGGCTCCTCCCATAAGACGGTGCAGAAGAAAAAATAGGCCGAGTTGGCCTTAACACCATGGGACTGAGCGGAGGAGAGCCGCCGTGTCACGCCTATTCACCATCTTCAACTGGAACGATCATACCCGGGCCGTGCTCTCCGATGTGCGCAAGTACATCGGCCCGGGGCTGCTGGTCACTGTCGGCTTCATCGATCCCGGCAACTGGGCCGCCAACGTGGCGGCCGGCTCCCTTCACGGCTACTCCCTCCTCTGGATGGTCACCCTCTCCACGGCAATGCTCATCCTCCTGCAGCACAACGCCGCCCATCTGGGGATAGCCACCGGGCTCTGCCTCTCCGAGGCGGCCAACCTCCATCTCCATCCCGCAATCTCCCGACCCATCCTCTCCTCAGCCTGCCTGGCGGCCTGTGCCACGGCCACCGCCGAGCTCCTCGGCGGTGCGATCGCCCTGCAGATGCTCTTCGGCCTCCCCCTGAAGGTCGGCACCCTGCTCCTCCTCGCCCTGGTCCTCTGGCTCCTCTTCGGCACCGCCTACCGCAAGCTGGAGCGGTTCATCATCGGCTTCGTCTCCCTCATCGGCCTCTCCTTCATCTTCGAGCTCTGGCTGGTCCCCACCGACTGGCGTGGAGCGGCAAGAGGATGGGTAACCCCCGCTTTTCCGGAGGGGGCCATGCCGATCATCATGAGCGTCCTCGGCGCGGTGGTCATGCCCCACAACCTCTTCCTCCACTCGGAGATAATCCAGAGCCGCCAGTGGAACCGGGAGAGCGAAGAGGTGATCCAGTACCAGCTCAGGTTCGAATTCCTCGACACCCTCCTCTCCATGGGGGTGGGTTGGGCGATCAACAGCGCCATGATCCTCATGGCAGCCGCAACCTTCTTTGCCAACCGAATCCCGGTCAGCGAACTGGCCCAGGCAAAAGAGATGCTCCAGCCGCTCCTGGGGAGCACCGCTGCCCAGGTATTCGCCCTGGCCCTGCTCCTGGCCGGCATCGCCTCGTCCATCACCGCCGGCATGGCCGGCGGCAGCATAGTCGCCGGCATGTTCGGCGAGCCCTTCAACAGCGGCGACCGCCACACACGCGCCGGCATGGCACTGACCCTCCTGGCCGGTGCCGCTGCCATCTTCTGCATTCAGGATACCTACAAGGGGCTGATCTACTCCCAGGTACTGCTCAGCATCCAGCTCCCATGGACAATTTTCCTGCAAATCTGGCTGACCTCATCACCAAGGGTAATGGGTAAGCATGCCAACCGCCCCCTCGGTTCGGTCATGCTCTGGCTCATCGCCGCCGTGGTCACGGTGCTGAACGTCATGCTGCTGCTGGAGTTCCTCAAGTAGAAGGTTGCCATTACGGCCCGGATTGAAAAACTACCCAACTAGAAGGGATGGGGCAACTGATGATGCAGGAAGAGAGTGGCAAAAAAGCCCCCGCGTAGGTGAGCGGGGGCTTTCAGACTGCTGACAAAGTCCCCGCCACAAGCGATAAATACTCGCCGATGGTGGGGATTTTGTTTATAATACCGGCATGTTAA
>CALMOE010000019.1 GCA_937871715.1 uncultured Geobacter sp.
CATGTTCGGTATCACCCTTACCCGCAAGGGGTTGCAACCGCTCACCCATGTAAAGGAACAAGTCGAAAGGATCACTTCCACAGACCTCAGTCAACGGATCCGCTCGAAACAGTGGCCGAGGGAGCTAGACCAGTTGACCGTGGCCCTAGACGGCATGCTCACAAGACTGGAGAGTTCATTTGACCGGATTCAGGAGTTTTCCGCCAACCTGGCCCACGAACTGAGAACGCCCCTGAACAATCTCCGCGGAGAAGCGGAGGTAATCCTCTCCCTCCCCCGCTCGGCGAAAGAGTACCGGCAGACTATCGAATCGTCTTTGGAAGAGTACGATCGGCTTTCCCGGATGGTCAGCGAGATTCTGTTTCTTGCCCGACCGGACATGGAGATCGAACTGAAGGAGATTGACGCCAGGGCCGAGTTGGAGATTCTGACCGAGTATTACTGCACCCTTGCAGAAGAAAAGAGTATCACTCTCGTTCTACATGGCGAAGGAACGATTCAGGCGGATCCCGCCCTGTTCCAGCGGGCTGTAGGCAACATCATCGCCAATGCAATCCAGTATTCGCCAAACGGCAGCCAGATCATCATCAGTATCGACACCCATCAAGACGACCGTCTGGGTATCGCGGTCATGGACAACGGCATCGGCATCCCCCCTGAGGAACGGGAAAGCGTTTTCCAACGTTTCTATAGAAGCGCATCAGCCAGGGAATATCACTGCCATGGAAGCGGCCTTGGGCTTGCGATTGTGAAATCGATCATGGAGATGCATGACGGTTCTGTCAGCCTGGAATGCGAACAGGGAAAAGGAACCACAGTTACCCTGCTCTTCCCCAGCGAACAGACCAAAACGACAACATGACAAAATTGCAATCTCCGTGTCACCTTTGCGAAAGGTTCCCCTGCTATCATATGCCGGAGAGTAGCAGTAAATTTCGCGGGGGAAACGGGTGGACAAGCTTCTCACATTCTTCTTCGACCGTACAACACGGGCCAGGTGTGACATTGCCCTGCTTGCCGTTGCCTTCTCGTTACCGCTCTTCCAGCTCCTTGGCCGCTATCCGCTCCTTGAACCGGACGAGGGGCGCTACAGCGAAATTCCCCGTGAAATGCTGGAACGGGGAGACTTCATTACCCCGACCCTCAACTACGTCAAGTACTTCGAAAAACCACCACTGCTCTACTGGCTGAACGCCCTCTCCTTCTCCATCTTCGGCCAGAACGAGTTTGCCGCCCGCTTCCCCTGCGCCCTTGCCGGCCTGCTGACAATCATCCTTACCTACTGGCTGGGGAGAAAGCTGTTCAACCGGCAGGTGGGGCTCATGGCTGCGGTTATCCTCGGCACATCCAGCGGCTTCGTTGCCCAGGCGCGGATCAATCTGACCGATATGCCCCTGACCTTCTGCCTGACCCTTTGCCTGGGATCTTTCATCCTGGCACTCCGGGACAGTGAAAACAGCAGGACGCTCTTCTACACCTTTTACGCAGGTGCAGCCATGTCTGTCCTGGCAAAGGGACTCATCGGCATCCTCTTCCCCGGGGTAATCATTTTTCTCTTCATGCTGGCATGCAAACGCTGGGATCTATTGAAAAAGATGCGGCTCCCCACCGGCTCAATCCTCTTCCTGCTGATCGCTGCCCCATGGTTCGTGATGGTCTCCTTGCGTAATCCAGAATTCGCTCGGTTTTTCTTTGTCCACGAACACTTCGAGAGATTCCTCACCACTGCCCATCGCCGCTACAAGCCTTTCTGGTATTTCGTCCCGGTCCTTGCGGGAACCATGTTCCCCTGGTCAATCTTTATCCCGGCAGCCCTGCGACATGCCTGGCAGAACCGTAAAGGGAACGATCGGGAAATCATCACCTTCCTGGCAATCTGGGCCGGGTTCATATTCCTCTTCTTCTCTAAATCGAACTCAAAGCTGATGCCATACATACTACCGGTCCTCCCACCGCTGGCCATACTTACAGCCAACCTGTGCACCGGTGCGCTGGGACGATGGAACGGACCCATCAAAACACATGCAAAATGCCTGACCGCACTGCTGATGATCATCGGAATTGCCCTCCCCATTTACCCCCTGCTCGCCACAAAGCAGGATTTTCCCCTCTCCGGCGCCATCCTGCTCGGCACCATATTCGTCTGTCAGGCCGGCCTCGCCTGGCACCTAATAAAGCGCGCAGACGCACTGTTTTTCTTCATGGTGGTCGCGTTCGGGTCGTTGCTCTCCACGGTAATCGCCGGGCATATCGCTTATTCGCAGCTGGCCGAACGCAAAACATCGAAATCACTCGCACTTAAAATCAAGAGCCTGGCGACCCCGGAGACCGTTGTCGCCTCCTTCGGCTACGACCAGACGCTTCCGTTTTATTCCCGAAGGCGCACTGTCGTGGTCGGCAACAGGGGTGAACTCGAATTCGGCAGCAAACAGGGCAACCAAACGGAATGGTTCCTAGACAGCGAAGCATTCTACAGGGAGTGGGACGGGGGGAAACGGGTTTTTGCCCTACTGCCCCCCAAAGGGCTGGAAGAGCTGGTTAAGAACACGAAGACGCCGCCAACAGTAATCGAGCAGAAGCGGCGCAAGATGCTTGTCACGAATCGCTGAAAAACTGACAACCATGGAGCCCTGTGCTGCATCTTGCCGCCCAGGGCCCTCGGCACCGGAGGCCATAATGCGACCCGATTTCCTCCCCTTTTCCCGACCGAGCATAGACGATGACGAGATCAACGAGGTCGTAGATTCCCTCAGGTCAGGCTGGATAACCACCGGCCCCAAGGTGAAACGCTTCGAGGAGGCCTTCGCCGCCTACGTGCACTCCCCCTATGCCGTACCCTTGAGCTCCGCCACCGCCGGACTGCACCTCGTCCTCCTCGCCCTGGGAATCGGAGAGGGGGATGAGATCATCACCACCCCCATGACCTTCGCCTCCACCCTGAGCATCCCGGTCCTCTGCGGCGCCAGGCCGGTGCTGGTGGATATCGAGCCGGGGACACTGAACATCGATGTCGCCAGGATCCGCGAGAAGATCACCCCACGGACGAAGGCCATCATCCCGGTTCACTTCGCCGGCCAGGCTTGCGACATGGATCCGATCTTCGCCCTGGCAAGGGAGTTCGGCCTAGCGGTCATAGAGGACGCGGCCCACGCCGCCGGCACCGAGTACAAAGGGAGACGGATCGGCTCCATGGAGAGCATCTCCATCTTCTCCTTCCACCCCAACAAGAACCTGACCACAGGCGAGGGGGGGATGGTCTGCACCCCGAACGAATCCCTGGCAGAGGAGATCTCCCTCCTCAAGTTCCACGGCATGAACCGGGAGGCATGGAAGCGCTTCGCCGCCAGCGGCACCCCCAACTACGACATCATGATGCCAGGCTTCAAATACAACATGATGGACATCCAGGCGGCCATCGGCATCCACCAGCTCCCCAAGCTTGACGGCTTCATCGAGCGGCGCACCGAGATTGCCGAGCTCTACAACCGGGAGCTTGCCGACGTCTCCGAGCTGGCCCTCCCTGCCTACGCCCCATACGGCCAGCGCCATGCATGGCACCTCTACACCCCCCTGGTGAGGATCGAAAAGCTGACCATAAACCGGGACCGTTTCATGGACGAGCTGAAGAAGCTGAACATCGGCACCGGCCTGCACTACAAGGCGATCCACCACCACTCCTGGTACCGGGACAACCTCCCCCAGCCGGCCGGCTCCCTCCCCAATGCCGACTACGCCTCGGAGAGGATTCTGTCGCTCCCCCTCTTCCCGAAGATGAGCGACGAGGACGCCAGGGACGTGGTGGAGGCTGTCAGGGATGTGATCGGGAGGTTCAGGGCATGACCCCCTACGTCTCCATAATCATCCCGGTGTACAACGAAGAGGGGAACCTGGGGAACCTCATGGGGAGGCTCTACCCTGTGATGCAAGGGATGGCAAAACCGTTCGAGATCATCTTCGCCGACGACGGCAGCCGCGACCGGTCGCTGGCCATGCTCACGGAGATGGCCGCCACCTACCCGGAGGTGCGGGTGATCGAGTTCAACGGCAACTTCGGCCAGCACATGGCCATCATGGCCGCCTTCGAGGTGAGTCGGGGGGAGATCATGATCACCCTCGACGCCGACCTGCAGAATCCGCCGGAGGAGATCCCCAAACTGGTAGCCAAGGTGGAGAAGGGGCACGATGTCGTGGGGAGCATCCGCCAGAAGCGGCAGGACACCTTCTTCCGCAAGACGGCGTCGCTGATGGTGAACATCGCCACCCGCAAGATGACCGGCATGAAGATGAGCGACTACGGCTGCATGCTGCGCGCCTACCACCGCAACGTTGTGGAGAATATCAACCGCTGCCAGGAGGCATCCACCTTCATCCCTGCCCTGGCCCAGACCTTCGCATCCTCACCGTCGGAGGTGGAGGTGGCCCACGCCGAGCGGATGGAGGGGGAGAGCAAGTACTCCCTCTACAAGCTGCTGCGGCTGAACTTCGACCTGATGACCGGCTTCTCCGTGGTGCCGCTGCAGCTCTTCGCCCTCTTCGGCATCCTCACAGCCCTTGCCTCGGTGGCCTTCGCCATCTTCCTCTTCATCCGCCGCTTCATCGTCGGCGCCGAGGTGGAGGGGGTCTTCACCCTCTTCGCCATCCTCTTCTTCTTCATCGGCATCACCATCTTCGGCATCGGCATAGTCGGCGAATATGTCGGCAGGATCTACCAGGAGGTGAGGAGAAGGCCGCGCTACGTGGTGCGCAAGATCCATGGAGCAGCCGATGAGCGCTAGGGTTGTCGTCTGCGCATATCACAATGTAGGCTACCGCTGCCTTGAGGAGCTGCTGCGCCAGGGGGCCGACATCCGCCTGCTCTTCACCCACGAGGATTCCCCCACCGAGGAGATCTGGTTCAAGTCGGTGCGGGAGCTGGCCAAGCGGCACGGCATCCCGTACTTGACGAGCGACATCAACCTCCCTGAAAACGTCGAGCTGGTCAGGGGGATCGCCCCGGAGTTCCTCCTCTCCTTCTACTATCGCAACATGATAAGGCCTGAGGTGCTGGAGCTTGCTGGCAAGGGGGCGCTGAACCTGCACGGATCCTACCTCCCAAAATACAGGGGGAGGGTGCCGGTCAACTGGGCGGTCATCAACGGCGAAACAGAAACCGGCGCCACCCTCCACTACATGGTGTATAAACCCGACGCCGGCGACATCGTCGACAGGGAAAAGGTTCCCATCGACTTCACCGACACCGCCTTCGATGTTTTCAACAAGGTCACCGACGCCGCCATGACCGTCATCGGCCGCTCATGGCCGAAACTGGTCGCCGGCACAGCCCCCCGGGTCCCCATGGATCTGGCTGCGGGGAACTACAGCGGCGGCCGCAAACCTGCCGACGGGCTGATCGACTGGTCAAAGAGCGCCGTGCAGATCTACAACCTGATCCGGGGGGTCACCCACCCATACCCCGGCGCATTCACCAACATCGGGGGAAAGAAGATCATCGTCTGGCAGGCATGGCCGAGGGAAGGGAGCGGCGAGCCGGGACGGGTGGTTTCTACCGAGCCGCTGCTGGTAGGCACCGGCGAGGGGCTGCTCGAAGTGAAAACCCTGCAGCTCGAAGGGGCAGAGGAGACCAGCGCCGCGGCTTTTGCAGCAACGAGATCGCTGGAATCAGCACAATTCGTATAAAAACCAACCGGCTTCGATAATAAAGGCGCCACAACAGGAAGGAGGTCCGAGGCGCGAGGTTCGAGAGAAATCCTCGCTCCTCGGACCTCGCTCCTCGAACCTGCCGTCATTGTCAGAGCCGTACAAGGAGAACGCATCCATGAAAGTTTTAATTCTCGGCGTCAACGGCTTCATCGGCAACGCCCTCACCCACCGCATCCTCACCACCACCGACTGGGAGGTCTACGGCCTGGACATGGCCACGGACAAGCTGGAGCGCTCCATGGGCGACCCACGCTTCCACTTCCTCGAAGGTGACATCACCATCAACAAGGAGTGGATCGAGTATCACATCAAGAAGTGCGACGTGGTGCTGCCGCTTGTGGCCATCGCCACCCCGGTCACCTATGTCAGGGACCCCTTGCGGGTCTTCGAGCTGGATTTCGAGGAGAACCTGAAGATCATCCGCCAGTGCGTCAAGCACAAGAAGAGGGTCATCTTCCCCTCCACCTCCGAGGTCTACGGCATGAGCCCGGACCGGGAGTTCGACGAGGAGAACTCGCCGCTCATGCTCGGCCCGATCAACAAGGAGCGCTGGATCTACTCCTGCGCCAAGCAGATGCTCGACCGGGTCATCTACGCCTACGGCGCCCACGAGGGGCTGAAGTACACCCTCTTCCGCCCCTTCAACTGGATTGGCCCCAAGCTGGACTCCATCTCCACCGCCAAGGAGGGGAGCTCCCGGGTCCTCACCCAGTTCCTCTACAACATCATTGCCGGAGAGCCGATCCAGCTGGTGGACGGCGGCGGGCAGCGCCGCTCCTTCACCTTCATCGAGGACGGCATCGACGCACTCATGAAGATCATTGCCAACGAAAACGGCTGCGCCGAGAGCGGCATCTTCAACATCGGCAACCCCACCAACGACCTCTCCGTACGGGAGCTGGCGGAGAAGCTGATCTCCCTGGTGCGCGAATACCCGGACTACCGGGAGAAGGCGGACAGCTGCAGGCTGATCGAGGTCTCCTCCGGAGAGTTCTACGGCAAGGGGTACCAGGACATGCTCACCCGGGTCCCGTCGGTGAAGAACGCCAAGGCGCGCCTCGGCTGGGAGCCGAAGACCTCGGTGGACGACGCCCTGCGCAAGACCCTGGAGTTCTACCTGGTTCAGGAGCGGGAGAAAATCGAGTACCTTTTGTAGCTGCCGACCACGCTGCAGACCTAGACGGCCGCCCCCAAAGGGGAGCGGCCGTTTGCCTAAAACCATCCAGCCACATAAGCAACTAACCAACTTTT
>CALMOE010000020.1 GCA_937871715.1 uncultured Geobacter sp.
GGCTCCTCGATGCCGGCCTGGCGGGTGTCGATCCATGCCAGGTAGGTGGCCTCCACGTGGGTGGTGGAGAGGCCGGGGATATCGCCAATACGGGATTCGACCAGCTCACGGTTCCCCCGCAGGTAGGCCAGAAGCGCCCGGCGCCACCCCTCGCCGTGGCGGTAGGCGGCCTCGGCGGCGGTGTAACCGAGGAGGTTCACGTGGGGGACGATCCTCCCCATGGCCTTGATGAAGCGCCGGCGCAGGGCAGGCTCGCTGATAACAGCAAACGAACACCCAAGACCCGGGATGTTGTAGGTCTTGCTCGGGGCGAGGAGGGTTATGGTCCGCCGGGCAGTCTCCGGAGAGAGGGTGGCGATGGGGACATGGGTTACCCCCTCGTCCAGGATCAGGCCGGCATGGATGTCGTCGGAGCCGATGACCAGATCGTGGCGCTCTGCCAGGTCGGCGACCCCCTGCAGCTCCTCCCGGCTCCAGGCCCTACCCACCGGGTTGTGGGGTGAGCAGAGGAGGAGGAGCCTGGCCCTCCTAGTGATGGCCCCCTCCAGGGCCTCCATGTCAACGACCCACCGCCCCCCGCTCAGCACCAGGGGGACCCTGACCGTGCTCCTCCCCGACAGGGTCGGGGCCGACATGAAGGGTGGATATACCGGGGTGAGGGTAACCACCTCGTCCCCTTCCCCGCCGATGGCCCTGCAGAGGACGTTCAGGCCGCAGACCAGCCCCGGGAGCCAGACGAGCCACTCTGGCTCCACATGCCAGTAAAAGTCCCGCTCCAGGTGCCGCAGCACCGCCTCCACAAGGCCGGGAGGGGTATGGGTATAGCCGAAAACCCCGTGGGCCACCCGCTCCTGCAGGGCCTCGATGACCGCCGGCGGCGAACGGAAATCCATGTCAGCCACCCAGAGGGGGATGACGTCCCGTCCGACGTACCTGTCCCACTTCTCGCTAAAGGTTCCATGCCGCTCCACCGGAGCGTCGAAGTCAAACATTTCCGCAACGTCGGCCATTGCCACCCCCCATGCCGTGATTTCCAAACTATACCCCAAGCAGGCGGCAAAGGCCACGTGCGGATTGAAGCCCACCTTCCGGGGCTCGAAGCTTCACGTTGACTGCCGTTCAGCGCCGGTGCTATGCTCTTATCATACCGGATCCGGCATCTGAAAACCGCCCGCGGAGTGCAAGGAGCCCCATGAACCCCATCGGCCGCATCATCCCCACCGTTGTCGACAACTACCTCCCCGGCAAGGAGCTGCCGGTTCGCCTCACCCTCATCTCCCTCCTCTCGGGGGGGCACCTGCTAATCGAGGATATCCCCGGCCTGGGGAAGACCACCCTGGCCCTGACCATGGCGGCCACCCTGGGGCTCTCCTTCGGCCGGGTGCAGTGCACCAGCGACCTCCTCCCCTCGGACATCACCGGACTGACTGTCTTCGATCGCCAGTCAGGGGAGTTCCGCCTGGTCAGGGGGCCTGTGTTCAACAACATCCTCCTGGTGGACGAGATCAACCGGGCCATGCCCAAGACCCAGAGCGCCCTGCTTGAGGCCATGGAGGAGCGGAGGGTGACCATCGACGGGGTCACCTACCCTTTGCCGGAGCCGTTCATGGTGATAGCCACCCAGAACCCGGCGGAGCAGGTGGGGACCTACCCCCTCCCCGAATCCCAGCTGGACCGCTTCCTCATCCGCACCGGCATCGGCTACCCTCCGCCGGCCATCGAGAAGGAGATCATCCGCTCCGGGAGCAACCGGGAGGAGATCCGCGCCATCCAGCCCCTGGTGAACGCCGATGAGATCCGTGCCGACATCTCCATGGCTGCCGGGGTCTACCTGTCGGAGAAGCTCTCCGACTACCTGCTGGCAATCCTGGAGGCAAGCCGCAGTCACCCCCTCATCCAGACCGGCATCTCCACCCGCGGCGGCATCTGCCTTGCCGACGCCGCCAGGGCGAGGGCGTTTCTGGCCGGCAGGGAGTACGTCATCCCCGAGGACATCATCGAACTGGCCGTGCCGGCAACCGCCCACCGTCTGCTTTTACGCAGCGAGAACGAAGGGGTGGACAAGGAGGAGGTATTAAGGTCCCTGCTCGAAAGCATACCGGTCCCCCTGTCATAAGGGTAACCAAGGCGGGCGGACTCTTCGTCCTCCTGACGATCCTCCTCGGCTTCGCCGCGGTCAACACGGGGAACAACCTGCTCTTCCTCATCGTCGCGGCGATGCTCGGCTTCATGAGTATCACCGGGATCATAGGCCTGGGGAACATCCGCCATCTGCGGCTCTGCGTCCAGTTCCCCGACGAGATCTACGCCGGCACGCCGACCCAGCTCACCCTCCGGCTGAGCAGAAAGAGCGGGCTCTTCCCCGCCTACCTGCTGGAGATCCTCTTCCTTGCCAGGTCGATCCCAATAACCCTGCTGCCGAAGGGGGGAGAGGTCAGCCGCCACCTTCTTGTCAGCTTCGACAAGCGAGGCAGCATCGAAATTGATCCCCCCCACGTCACCTCACCCTTCCCCATCGGCTTCTTTGTCCGCAGCCTCCCCCTGCGACTGGAGGCAAACTGCACGGTGTTCCCCAAGCCGCTCCCCGCCGGGGGGTGGGGCGACGATACCGCACGCCGCAGCCGCGGGGAGCGGGAGCGGCAGAAACCCGGGAGCGGCGGAGACCTATACGCAATCGACGACTACAGCGGCAGGGAGTCCCTCCGCCATGTTCACTGGAGGCTCTCGGCCCGCCACGACGAACTCAAGGTGAAGCGTTTCGCCGCCGTGGAGACAGAGCCGCTGGTGGTGGACCTCTCCCACCTGACCGGTGACACCGAGAGTCGACTCGGCATGGCAACATTCCTCATCAACCACCTGCACCGCCTCGGCCGCCCTGTCGGGCTAAGGCTGGGGGAGCGCCTCATCCCACCGGCCCATGGCCGCGAACACCGTCTGCAGATGCTCAGGGAGCTGGCACTTTATGATTCTCCTTAGATCCCTCCTCGCCGCACTGATCCATGGCATCGCCCTGAGCGGCCTCATCCCCCTGGCCCCCCACCTGGAAAGGTTGCCATTACTCCTGGTAGCCATCGCCTTCCTCTGGGGGGTAATGGCCGAGCGGAGCGGCAGGTGGATGGGGGGGAAGAGCGCCACCATCCTGGCGATGGCCGGCGCGGCCTGGTACCTCTCCCAGGTGAGCCGGCATAATCTGGCCACCCCCATGGTGAGCATCGCCGTGCTCCTTATGGCCGTCCGCTTTGTCACGGCCAAGTCGCCGCGCAACTACCTGCAGATAATCGCCATCTCCCTCTTCTGTCTGGCGGCATCATCCCTCTACGGGCTCTCCCCCGGCTTCCTCGCCTACCTGATGGCACAGCTCCTCCTCACCCCCCCTGCCCTGGTCCTCCTCACCTTCCTCGGCCGCGACCCGGAAATCCGCATCGCAAAGTCCGACCTGGGGCCGCTGCTCAGGACCTCCCTGGCCATCCCACTGGGGACCGTCCCGTTGATGATCTTTTTCTTTTTCATCCTCCCCCGCACCCAGTTCCCCCTCTGGAACATCCTCGCCAGTACGGGGAGCGAACGGGCAGGGGTGAGCGACACCCTGCAACCGGGGGACAAGTCCTCCGTATCCACCGGCAGAGGGGTGGTCTTCCGGGCGACCATGGAGAAGCTCCCACCGGGAGCTCTCTACTGGCGCTGCATGGTGCTCAACAGCTACGACGGCAGGAGCTGGAAGAGAATCACCCCTCCTTCAGAGAGCGTTCCACTCCCCACAAGCGGCCTGACGGAGCAGACGATCTTCCTGGAACCGGGGCAGACCATCTTCTACCCGGGGCTGGACCTACCTGTGCAGCTTGGAACGGTCAGGGGGACGAGAAGCGCTGACAACCTCTTCCAGCCCTATTCCCGCGGCGGGACCAGGCTCAAGTACCGGATGCACTCCGCCCTGGAGCTCCCCCCCCAGATGCGGCAGAAAATGAAGATCGACCGAGGCTTCTACACCTCCCTCCCCGACGGCCTCCCGCCGCGGCTTGTGCAGAGCGGCAGGGAGCTATCCCGGGGGGCGGCAACGGACCTTGAGAAGATCGAGCGACTGGAGAAACTCTTCCTCGGCTCCCGCCTGCAGTACGGGACCAGCGGCCTCCCCACAGGCGCGGGGGCGATGGAGGATTTCCTCTTCACTACAAAAAAAGGGCACTGCGAGCTGTTCGCCTCCACCTTCGCCCTGCTCCTGCGCCTGTCAGGGGTGCCGGCAAGGCTTGTGGGCGGGTATCTGGGGGGTGAGTACAGCAGTGTGGGGGGGTACTATCTGGTTACCGAGGGGAGGGCCCATGTCTGGGTGGAGGCATGGATCGACGGCAGCGGCTGGCAGAGGATAGATCCCAGCCGCCTGACGGAGGGGTTCGCCGAGGTGGCCGAGAGGGGGGGAAGGTCGCTGCAAAGCCCCCTGGCCGCCTACATAGACGCCCTCAACTACTACTGGAACTCGGCTGTGATCAACTACGACCTGGAAAAGCAGTTCTCCCTGGCCACCTCTGCCGGCAGCAACCTCAGACAGCTCACCCTCCCCAGGGTCAAGATGAGGGAGCTGATCCCATACGCATCCGCCGCACTCATCATCTTCGGGGTGATCATGCTGCTGCGCCGGCCAAGGCTTTCAGCGGAAGAGCGGATAATTTTGCGCCTCCGCAGGCTGCTGCGCAAGAGATACGGGGTGGAGATATCGCCGGGGTGCGGGCTGCAGAGCGCCATCGCACCACTCAAGGAGGCTGAGCTGGATCGGTTCGCGGAAATTTACTCAGCCGTGGTCTACCGCGACTGTACCTTGAGCGATGGGGAGTTGAAGGAGCTGCGAGCCATTCTGGCCGGACTGGAAAAGAAGGAGAAAGGTGGTACTGACGAGGGGTGACGGAGCGGGGGGCGCTTAGCTGCCGCAGCCTGGCTGACCTGTCTCCCCCCCCTCCTCAAGCACCCAGGCCTCCAGCAGGGTATAGGTGACAGCAAGAATTACCGGGCCGATGAAAAGGCCGACGATACCGAAGGCCATCAGGCCGCCGATGACCCCGGCAAAGATTAGGAGCAGGGGGATGTCCGCCCCCCTCTTGATGAGGAGCGGCCTGACGAAGTTGTCGATGGTGCTGACCACCAGGGTCCAGACTACCATGGCGCCACCCCAGGCTGTCTCGCCGCTCAAGAAGAGCCAGATGCAGACCGGGATCAGTATCGGCCACGGCCCGATCTGGGCCAGGCAGAGCATGAAGATGGCCGCCGTCAGGATGGAGAGCGCCGACACTCCGGCAAGGGCCATGCCGGCACCCCCGAGGAGCGCCTGCACCAGGGCGGTCACCACTATCCCCAGGGCGACCCCGCGTACCGCCCGTGCCGCGTGATTGGCGATATTGACACCCTGCTGCCCGGCGAGACGACGGGCAAAAAGGCAGACCCCCTGGGCTGCGCTCTCCCCCCTGCTGTAGAGGATCGCCGCGATGATCACCGTCAGAAAGAAGTGCACCACCATCATCCCCATGCTCCCTGCCCGGGTGGCGATCCAGCCGAGAAGCCTGGTGCCGTAAGGGGCGAGAAGGGAAGCCACCTCCTCCGCCGATATGACTGACATCTGCTGCCACTTCTCCGCCAGGGTCCCCCCCAGGAGCGGCAGATCATGCAGCCACCCGGGTGGAGAAGGGATGCTGATGCGGCTGGGAGAGCGGAACAGGTCGGCAATCTCGCCGGAACGCTCGACGATGGCGCTTATGGCCATGGCAAAGGGGATGATGAAGAAGAGGATGAGGAGCAGGGTCATGATGAGCACTGCCGGGGTGCGCCTCCCCCCGAGCCTCTCCTGGAGCCAGAGGAGCTGGGGCCAGGTGGCGATGACGATCATGGCCCCCCACAGGGTGGAGATTATGAAAGGGCTCATTATCCAGAGGCTGGCGGCAACGAGGGTGCCTATGCAGAGCACCACCAGCATGGTGCGGGTCAGGTCTTTGGTAAGGGGGTGCGATGCCAAGAAGGGATCCTTTCGACTGCGGCAGCTCTCTAGCGCGGCGGCTGCTCACCCCTGCAGTAGTGGCAGGGGTTTTCCAGCCACTTGATCCACTCGCCGCAACTCGTGCAGCGCCGGAAGTGTCCCTCCACCTCCTTCAGGGGTTTTTCGAACCAGATTATCAGGAGGAAGACCGGAAAAAGGGCGCTGAGGAGCGCCCAGAAGATGAAGTTCCGCCCCCTGTTGGCTGCCATGACTCCGCCGATCACCCCGAAAATGATCGGAACCAGGAAAACTAGCATTGCCGGCTTTATCATGCCACCCCTCCGTCACCTAGAATTCTCAGTGGCAGCAGCATACCCAAGAGGAGAGTCAATTGCAATCACCTTTCCAAAGACAAGCGGACTGTTCGCAAGTTGCTGATCGCCCGGTTGCAAAGCACTCCTCGTTCCCCTCCCCCCTCTGGATGGCCCGCACCAGCTCGGCCTTCTTCAGGCTGCCGGCCTTTACCCCCCTCTGCTGGGCTATCGCCTTGATCTCCTGCATGTTCATGAGTTACCCCCTTTCCGGGAAAATGAATTAAGCACTTCCTAACATAACAGAAGATCGCCAAGGTGCAAGAGGTGGCAACTTCGCTCTCGACAAATTCAGCATTTTCCAATATATTCCGGCATACTGTATACAAAAACAGGTGCGGGGAACGAGGCACGAGGATCGAGGAACCGGGTTATCGAAAGGTTATCTCCACCCCCTACCTTACTCCCAGTCCCTTTTATTCGCGAAAGGAGAATCAATAGATGTCCACCAAGCCGTTCGTCTATCAGGATCCGTATCCGCTGGGGAAAGACCAGACCAAGTACCGCAAGATCGAGGGTTCGGAGAAGTATGTCACCGTCGAGCAGTTCGCCGGCCAGGACGTGGTCCGGGTCTGCCCCGAGGCGCTTACCATCCTCGCCAACGAGGCGATGCGCGACGTCTCCTTCCTGCTCCGCCCCGAGCACAACGAGTCGGTGGCCAAAATACTCCGCGACCCGGAGGCATCCCAGAACGACAAGGGGGTGGCCCTGGCCTTCCTGCGCAATGCCGAGATTGCAGCCAACTTCGAGCTCCCCATCTGCCAGGACACCGGCACCGCCACGGTCGTCGCCAAGAAGGGCCAGCAGGTCTGGACCGGCGGCAGGGACGAGGAGTTCCTCTCCAAGGGGGTTTACAAGACCTACACCGAGGAGAACCTTCGCTACTCCCAGACCGTAGCCCTGGACATGTACGAGGAGATCAACACCGGCACCAACCTGCCGGCCCAGATCGACATCCAGGCTGTGGACGGCGACTACTACAAGTTCCTCTTCATGGCCAAGGGGGGCGGCTCCGCCAACAAGACCTCCCTCTTCCAGGAGACCAAGGCGCTCCTCAACCCGGACAGCTTGGTGAAATTCCTGGTGGGCAAGATGAAGTACCTGGGGACCGCCGCCTGCCCGCCGTACCACATCGCCGTAGTCGTCGGCGGCACCAGCGCCGACGCCTGCATGAAGGCGGTCAAGCTGGCTAGCGCCAAGTACCTGGACGAACTCCCCACCAAGGGGAACGAGCACGGCCAGGCCTTCCGCGACGTGGAGCTGGAGCAGAAGCTTCTGGAGGAAGCCTACAAGCTCGGTATCGGCGCCCAGTTCGGCGGCAAATACTTCGCCCACGACATCCGCGTCATCCGCCTCCCCCGCCACGGAGCCTCCTGCCCCGTGGGGATGGCGGTCTCCTGCTCCGCCGACCGGAACATCAAGGCCAAGATTACCCGTGACGGCCTGTTCGTCGAGGAACTGGACCGCAACCCGAGCCGCCTCATCCCCGAGCAGTACCGGGGTAAGCACGAGCACGGCGTCAAGATCGACCTCAACCAGCCGATGAAGGATATTCTGGCCGAGCTATCCAAGCACCCGGTCTCCACCCCGCTCCTCCTCTCCGGAACCATCGTCGTCGGCCGCGATATCGCCCATGCCAAGTTCAAGGAGATCCTTGACGCCGGCAAGCCGCTCCCCGACTACCTTAAGAACCACCCGATCTACTACGCCGGTCCGGCCAAGACCCCGGCGGGCAAAGCCTCCGGCTCCTTCGGCCCCACCACCGCCGGCCGGATGGACTCCTATGTGGATCTCCTCCAGGCCAATGGCGGCTCCATGATCATGATCGCCAAGGGGAACCGGAGCCAGCAGGTGACCGATGCCTGCAAGAAGCACGGCGGCTTCTACCTGGGCTCCATCGGCGGCCCGGCAGCAGTCCTGGCCGATGAGAACATCAAGAAAGTGGAGTGCATCGACTTCCCCGAACTGGGGATGGAGGCTGTCTGGAAGATCGAGGTGGAGAACTTCCCGGCATTCATCCTTGTGGACGACAAGGGGAACGACTTCTTCAAGCAGCTCGGCCTCTAATCATGCCAACCGAAGCCCCCGGTTCACAGCCGGGGGCTCCTCATTTCAAGACGCCCCCCTCTGTTCACCACTAGAACTTGACCCACTCCGCACACAATTAGTGCAACTCAATTATTCTGATATAATCTAATCTGTTTGCAACACCCATGGAGACAGCAGCAAACCGGCATGCTCCTCCGTCAAGATTGAAGTGGACAACGCCGGCAGAGCCCCTTGCGGGGATTGGGGAGAGAACCGTGAATCTTCACCCACCAATTCGTCTCACTGCCGGATTTGTCTCGGCACTGCTGATAACCGCCATGGCGGCAGGAATCAGGCTATTAGCCCTGCATGAACTGGGCAACTCCGTGCCGTACATAACCTTCTATCCGGCGATCATCATCACCGCCCTCTTATGCGGATTACTGCCGGGGTTGCTCGCCACCATCCTCTCCGCCCTGATGGCCAGCTACTGGTGGATCGAACCCTCAGAGAGCCTTAAAATCGCCGCAAGCGCTGATCGCTTGTCGCTCTTCGTCTTTCTCCTAAACTCGCTCTTCATATGCGCCGTAACAGAGATGATGTTCAGGGCACGAAGGCGTGCAGCCCTGCTTGAAACCGAGACTGCGGCCGAACTGAAGCAGCCGGGGTCAGAGCAGACCATTCTCAAGCAGCAGATAATCCTCGAACGAATGAGCCAGTTGGCAAAGATCGGCGGCTGGTATTTCGACACGGCAACCATGCAGGGGGAGCGCACCCCGCAGGCCGCCCTGATCCACGAAAGCGATGAAAAAAACCGGGTAGACGTGCTGCGGGAGATAACACGATATCAGGAAGAGTCGAGACAAAGGATCGAGCTGGCAATAAAAGAGGCTATTGAGCTGGGTAAACCTTATGAGCTCGAACTGGAGTTGCTTACCGCCAGCGGCCATCGCAAGTGGATCCGCACCCATGGATACCCGGTGGTAAGAGACGGCAAAGTAGTTGGCATAGAGGGGGCTGACCAGGATATCACCGAAAGCAAGCTGAACCTCAACGCCCTGAAGGAGAGTGAAGCCAGGTATGCCGCCCTGTTCGAGAACATGCGCGAGGGGCTCGCCCTCTGCCGGATGCATTATGACGAGACAGGGAAGGAGGTTGACTTCGAGTACCTAAAGGTAAACGGCAGCTTTTATACCCAGACAGGACTTGCCGATGTAACGGGAAAAACCTCCTCCCAGATAATCCCCGGAACCCTACAGACCAATCCGGAGCTTCTGGAAATATACACCCGGGTGGCTGCCGGAGGGGCTCCGGAAAAATTCGAAACCTATATCCCGGCCCTGGATGAATGGTATTCCGTATCGGCCTGCTGCTGCGGGCAGGGGCTCTTCATGGCGATCTTCGACATCATAAGCGAAAGGAAGCGAGCCGAGTTTTCCGATCAAGCTGCGATGAAAATGCTCAAGATCTGCAATGGTGCGAAAGCAATCCAGGAACTCAAGAGCGACCTGTGCATTTTTTTTCAGGAAACGGCCGGATGCGATCACGCCGAGCTGATTCTCTCGCCGGAAGTCGGGTACAACTGGGCAGAGGCCACCAAAGAAGCCCACATCAGCTATGACGACAATGGCCGCTCTGCAACTGCCACAATCCCCATGGTCCACCAGCAGCAGAAGCTTGGAATCTTGCGACTTTTCTACACTGACAAACAAAAACTCCCCGTTCGCCAGCTTCACGACATAAATAATCTGCTCTCATATTCAGCCATTGCATTGGCAAAGCTAAATGCCGACTCGAACCTGCTGGAGTCCAACAGATTCTACCGCCAGATCATAGACAGCCTTGGAGAAGGGATCGTTGTTTACGACTGCAACCTGCACTACCTCCTCTGGAACAGGTTCATGGAGGACGTCTCCGGAATATCCTCGGAGGAGATAACAGGCCAGAAGCCACAGCAGATTTTCTCCTATTTTCAGGGGACAGGGGTTCAGGAAAGAATCCGGTACACACTGGACGGCTCCCCCCCTCCTGCCATCGAGCTGCCATACAACTTCGAGCTTTCAGGCCGCTCCGGCTGGTTTATGGACAAGTTTGTCCCGTTGAAGGACAACTGCGGCAATATAAACAGCGCAATAAACATACTGCACGACATCAGCGACGAAAAAACAGTGGAAACTGCCCTGGAGAAGGTAAGAAGCTTCAGTGAAAATGCCCTGAACAATCTCAGGGACACTTTCCTGGTGGTAGACCTGGACGGCAGGATCGTCAAATGGAACAGATCATTCACCATTGCCACGGGATACGACGACATGGAAATAGCAGGCCGTAGCCACACCGACTTTACTGCACCGGAGTCCAAGCCACTGCAACGGGATATGCTGCAGAAGATCATCCGCCATGGCAGCGCCTCCATGGAGGGTGTGCTTGTCTCAAAGGAAGGGCATAGAGCTCCTTACGAATACACCGGCTCACGCCTTTGCGACAGCGACGGGGAGATAATCGGCATCAGCATGACAGGAAGGGATGTTTCCGAGAGAAAGGCATTGGAAAAACAACTCTTCCATTCGCAGAAGATGGAGGCCATCGGTACTCTTGCCGGGGGTATTGCCCACGATTTCAACAACCTGTTAACGGTGATATCCGGCTATGGACACCTGCTGCGCATGAAGCTTACTGATACGCAGCAGCTCCACGAAATGGAGCAGATCCTGACCGCAAGCGACAAGGCAGCCTTTCTCGTCAACAGGCTCCTGGCATTCAGCCGCAAGCTGGAAATAAACCTCAGCAACGTCAACCTTGCGGAGGCCGTCAGGAACATCGAGAAATTCCTGGTCAGGATAATCGGCGAGGACATTCAGATGCGGGTAAACATAGCCGACGAAGAGCTCTTCGTAAAGGCGGACGTAAACCTGCTGGAGCAAGTCTTGATGAATCTGGCATCCAATGCCAGGGATGCCATGCCCAATGGTGGAGTGCTGAGTATCGAGCTCAGCTTGGTGGTTATGGAAGATGCTCAGGTCCGGCAGCTAGGTTATGGCAAGCCAGGTCAATATGCATTAATCGCCATCAGGGACACGGGCCAAGGTATCGACAGCGAAATTCAACAGCATATTTTCGAGCCATACTTTACCACCAAGGAGCTGGGGAAGGGAACCGGGCTCGGGCTCTCAATCGTCTATGGGATCATCAAGCAACACGGCGGGTACATTAACTTCGACAGCTCCACTGAAAATGGGACAATTTTTCGCGTATACCTTCCTTTACAGAGACATGGCGATATAATGGAACGGAAAGCCGACCTGTTCCAATATACTGGAGAAGAGACAATACTCCTGCTGGAAGACGAAGACGACGTCAGACAGATAATCGGAATGATCCTTACCTCGACTGGATTTAAGGTCTTTGAAGCCGGCAGCGGACAAGAGGCCATCGAGCTGCTCAAAGCACACAAGGATAAAATAGACCTCCTCCTTATCGATGTCGTCATGCCAACCATGAACGGCATGGAAACCTACAGGGAGATAAGCAGAATAAATCCGCAAGCAAAGGTTGTTTTCATGAGCGGCTATCCGGCGGATATCATCATGAACAGGAGCACCCTACCTCTGGGAACCGATTTTATTTCCAAACCGATCCAGAGCCATGAACTTGCAGCAAAAATCAGGAAGCTGCTGTCACGCGATGAGCAGATGAATCATTAGTTGTTGCATGATGAGGTGAAAAATGGAAATGACCGAGCAGAAGGTCATACTTGTTGATGACGAAAAGCAGGTGCTCGACGTGACGACAGAGATTCTCAGGGGCGAAGGGTTCTCTGTCCACCCCTGCATGAATGCCTTCGATGCCATTGAATGCCACCTGCACGACCCGGCAGATGTGATAGTGAGCGACAATCGCATGCCACAGATGACCGGAATGGAATTTGTCGAGCAGCTGCGTAAAGTGGACATTGACACTCCGGTCATCATCATGACCGGCTACGCCGAATTCGATGTGGCGGTAAGCGCCATAAACATCGGCGTATTCGACTTTATCGTCAAGCCTTACAGCATCCCGTACCTGGTACATGCGGTCAGAAGAGCCATCCAGTTCAAGAAGTTCAGGCAGTTCGAGAAGAACTATCAGGCCGAGTTGAAGCTCACCGTTGCGGAGCGGACCAGGGAGCTGACCAGGGCACTGGAGATGATCCGCGACATGAGCAGGGTAACCATAGAACGGTTGACGTCGGCCGCAGAGTACCGCGACGAAGACACCGGGGCTCATATCACCCGGATCGGCAAGTACTGCAAACGGATCGCGGTAGCCCTTGACATGGATGCAGAATTCGTGGAAACAATAACCGTGGCGAGTGCCATGCACGATATCGGCAAGATCGGCATCCCCGACTCCATCCTCCTCAAGCAGTCCAGGCTTACCAGTGAAGAGTTTTCCATCATAAAAACCCATACGACAATCGGCGAGAAGATCCTGAGCGGCACGGAGTACCCGATGCTGCAGATGGCAACCGCGATTGCCCTCTCTCATCACGAGCGCTGGGACGGTACGGGCTATCCCCAAGGGCTAAAAGGGGAGTACATCCCCATCGAGGCCAGGATAGTCATGCTGGCGGACCAGTATGACGCGCTGCGCAGCTCTAGACCTTACAAGCCGCCGTTCGACCATGAAAAAGCCTTCAGTATTATTACCGAAGGTGATGATCGAACCAGTCCGGACCACATTGACCCCAAAATTTTGCAGGCATTCAAAGAGATAGCAGCCGATTTCGCCTTGATCTACCAGGAATGCTAACGACAGACGCGAGACTTCTTGCCGGAGAGCCGCCATGGATGCCAGGACAATCTTACTTGTGGACGACGTTCAGTTCTTCCTCAACCAGGAAAAAACTTTCTTCGATCGGAATGAATTCAATCTGCTCCTGGCCAGAAGCGGCAGGGCAGCCTTGGAAATTACCCGTCGCGAAAAACCGGACCTGATCTTCATGGACCTTTTCATGCCTGGGATGGATGGCGATGTCTGCTGCTATGAGATAAAACAGGACCCGGAACTGCAGCACATCCCGGTGATAATGGTTACCAGCGGTGGCAACGAAACAGATTTCGAGCGTTGCTGGCAGGCTGGTTGCGATGACATCGTGGTCAAACCCATCAACAAGACATATTTTACCGCCATCACCAGGAGATTCCTCCAGCTATCATTCAGGAGGGTACCCCGCTTCTCCGCTCGAATACGCATCCAGTTTCAAGGGGGGAGTGCGTCCGGAAAAGTGCTCACCGACTATTCGGTTAACCTGAGCACCGGCGGAGTTTTCATTGAGACCGTCAATATACTCCCTGTCGACACGATCCTGCAGGTTGAATTCATGCTGCCGCTATACGACAAACCCATTTGTTGCAACAGCAGGGTTGCATGGGTCAATCACCCCGAAATGCGCCAGCATCAGAATCTCCCTGTTGGGATGGGGCTGCAGTTCATCAACCTCTCCTGGGACGACATGCAGGCAATTCGCCAGTTCATCCAGAAGGAAGGCTTGGCACCATACTGGTAACCAATACGAGGTACAAACCGAATGGCCCCCCCTAAATGATGCGGAGAGAATTACTATATGCACAACTGGTGAACATGTCTTCACCGCCGGCAGTATTCGCGGAGATCAGTCACATAGCTGGACTCATGCATGGGACGTTCGACATAGAGAGGCTAGCATCGGTTTTCAACATAACCTGCGATCTCTATAACGGCCAATACCCCGGATACCGCGCATGCAATACCCTCTACCACGACCTTCGACACACCACAGATGTCTTCCTCGCCCTTGCCCGACTCCTTCACGGCGCACAACTAGACGGAATCACCTTCTCCCCCATGGAAGCCACCATGGCCCTGGTCGCCACGCTCATGCACGATACGGGTTATATCCAGGAGAGCAGTGACATGGAAGGGACTGGTGGGAAGTACACCCTTACCCACGTAGCGAGGAGCATAGAATTTCTCAAAGATCTCCTGCCGGGAAAAGGTTTCAGCGATGAGGAGATCGGCTTGTGCGAGTACGTCGTCAGAGGAACTGCCATTAGCGATGACCCGAACCGTAACGCCCTTCAGGAGAACTCATCAGTCCTGCTCTGCAAGATGATCGGCACAGCTGACCTTCTTGGCCAGCTTGCAGACCGGATCTATCTGGAAAAACTGCTATTTCTCTACCGGGAGTTCCACGAGGCCAAAGTAGGTGGCTTCAGCAGCGAACTGGAACTTTTGCACAGCACCATCGGCTTCTACACCCTGATGGAGAAGAGACTGGCCGACGATCTCTCCAATGTAAGAAATTGCATGCGCTCCCACTTCAGAGTGCGCTGGCAGATAGATCGGGATCTATACCAGGAAGCCATTGAGCACAACCTTGAGTTCCTGAAGAGCCTGCTCGATCGGCATGACAAGGATTATCGATGCGAACTCAAGCGAGAGGGGATAGTGCATAAGTTGATATCCATGGAGGCTGCAGAAACGGCTTGCGGTGAAGATTGAGCCCCCTTTCAACTGTCGGCATTAACAGACAAGAGATCTCACTCCCCTGCCGGAGTTGCCGGCCATCAATGCATCCCGCCGACATTGCGTCCTCGGACATGAGGCCTTTCCCTATACAGGGTCTACATTATCTGATATTATTTTTTCGCTGAAACGGATGGACATATTAATGAAAAGGAGTAGTTCTATGGAGAAAGCAGCAGCTCTGATTGCCGCCTTCAGGGAATTGAACAGGAAAAGCGGTACTACCGTGGCAAACTTCACACCGTCGCTAATCGGCATGTTCGGTTCAATCAGCCTTTTCGACGAGTTCCTGGCAGAAATTGAAGAGGCCCTCGCCAATGGAACCATATCCCCTCCCCTGAAGAAGCGGGCTGCCAATCTTGCCGACACATTCATCCCCCAGGTAGCGGATTACAACGCCATCAAGAACGCGGCTGAATACCCCGTATCAGCCGAAGCGCTGAGCGCGATCTCTCCGGAAACTCTAGGTGGAAGAACCGAGGGGGTTGCCATAATCCTCTCTGCCCTTATGGCAATTCTCAAGGACGCCGGAGAACTCGGTCCCATAGGGGAATGAGCCAAGTGTAACAATAATCCGCTGGGCAGCAGGGGCTGTCAGCACTCACCGAGAGCCTCTGCTACCCGTGCAACGATCTGCTCGTCAGTGAAAGGCTTGCGGATAAACCCGTCGCAACCGGATTCCCTTACCAGGGAACCGAGTTCATCTTCGCTCTTGGAAGAGAGTAGCAGTACAGGTATCAACCTGGTAGCCTCATCCCCCTTCATCAGCCTGGCTTTCTTGTCACCATCCATTTCCGGCATCATGACATCCATGATGACAAGATCAGGCTTCTCCTCACCGAGAACATAGCTATCGACTTCAAGGGCGCTCATGGCCGTCTGCACCGTAAATCCGCCATTTATGAGCGCCTCACTCGCCTTTTGCAAAACAATCTCGCTGTCGTCAACGACCAAAACTCTTTTTTTCATCCTCTCACCTCTAGGTAAATACCCCGCTGCACAAATGGCAGTGGTGATAAACGCGTGAAAACCTAATCCTTCCCCTCTCCCGCAACTGACGATCTTCCCATCCTCCTCGGCTTGCGAGTCGCTTTCTTACCCGAATCAGGAGCTTGCTGACCCATGACAACGCTGGGGGGTAGCTGGACGGACGCAGGCAGCCCCCCGCCCACCTTAGGCTCCACCATGGTTCTTGCCCCGTCACCTTTCTGCTCAGGACCGTAATTCAAAGGTTTCGCCCTGCCTCTATATCTGGCGGGGACATCATCCATGCTGCTTGCATAATGGGTAACTCCCGAACCATCACGCCATCTATAGAGCTCTCCGTGGGCTAATGTTGTTATCAACAGGGATAGCAGCAGGAGTATTGATCTCATGGCGTCTCCGGGATTGTTCGCGTACAAGAAGTCCTATTAGCAGAAAAAAGCGCCGTTGTTAACCCCAAAAAAACAAGGTTCTAAATTATTTGAAGCATATTCCCTGGCAATAGACGAGGTTGATAACGTCATTCGCCCGCCCTTTTTGCAGTGATGCAAAGCATCGCAAAATTGCGAATGGCGTTTTACCCCTTGATTTTAGCGGTTTGGGCCTAAAACAAGCAAATAACACTAGAGTGATTTGCAAATCTGCAAATACGTGACCAGGAAGACTGCGCCCACCACCACAGCCTCACACCCATAACCAACTGATATCATGACAAATAATAATATTGGCCAAGAAAGAAATGCTGGCACGGAACTTGTGTATACAGCACAAACACCGTAACCATTCGCCCATGAGGAGGGAGATCCGATGTCAACCAGAGAGAACAGGGGGTGGCGGGTTGTCGCCGCCGCAACCACCATCAATCTTGCCCTTGGCGTACTCTACGCCTGGAGTATCTTCAAGGGGGCAATCAAGGCATCCATAGAAAAGGGTGGAGCTGATGCCTTCCAGTGGGATCCGGCCTCGATCAACGACCCATACGCCGTTTGCTGCCTCACCTTCGCCTTTGCCATGATCCTTGCCGGCAAATGCCAGGACAAGATAGGCCCGGCAAAGACCGCTCTTATAGGCGGTATCCTGGTGGGGGGCGGATTCACTCTCCTCTCGCTCAGCAACAGCTACCTTGCCTGGGTAATCGGCTTCGGCATCCTGGCTGGTGCGGGGTTCGGCTTTGGCTACTCTGCGGCAACACCTCCGGCTCTGAAATGGTTCTCCCCATCCAAGACCGGCCTGATCGCCGGCATCGTCGTCGCCGGGTTCGGCCTCGCCCCGGTCTACATCGCCCCGCTCTCTTCATGGCTGCTGGCCAATTTCGGCATCCAGAAATCCATGCTCTTCTTCGCCGTCGCCTTCACCGTGATAGTCTGCGGTCTCTCCTTCTTCGTGGTCAACCCTCCGGCAGACTATGTCCCGGCGGAACCTAGCGATCCGGGGCCGGTGGCGAAGCTTAACGCCGCCAAGCCGACGACCAATGCCAACGCCAGCGAAATGCTGCGCAACTACAAGTTCTACGTTCTCTGGCTGACCTACTTCATCGGTGCCGGCGCGGGGCTGATGGTCATAGGCAGCGTTGCAGGACTGGCCAAGAAAAGCATGGGGAGCATGGCTTTCGTTGCCGTGGCCATCATGGCCCTGGGTAACGCCGGAGGGCGGATAGTAGCAGGTGTCATGTCCGACAAGATCGGCCGGCGTGCCACCCTCTTTATAATGCTTGCCTTCCAGGCTGCCCTGATGTTCGCCGCCATCCCTGTGGTCTCCTCGGGAAGCGCCACCCTGCTTGTGATTCTCGCCACCTTTATCGGTTTCAACTACGGTGCCAACCTGGCCCTCTTCCCATCCTTCTCCAAAGACTACTGGGGGGTAAAGAACTATGGCCTGAACTACGGCATACTCTTTACAGCCTGGGGGGTCGGCGGCTTCGTTATGGGGAAGGTGTCGGAAATGCTCAACGCCCAGCCTGGCGGTCTGAACAAATCCTTCGTTCTCTCCGGCATACTGCTGATAGCCGGTGCATCCCTCACCATATTCCTTGCCGAACTCAAACCGGCTGCGGCCGGGGAACAGGAGCAGTCCCAGTGGAAGGAGTTCTGGTCCGAGTTCATGCTGGGCGCCAAGGTTTTTGCCGGCTTTGAGCAGGCTGCTGTCCGCCCTCCACGCTAAGATCAGCATCCGGCCAAGAAAAAAGGCGCTTCCCGCGAAGCGCCTTTTTTCTTGGCCAATCAAGGATAGATCGGTATCAACTCCAAACCCATGTTTTCCGGCAGGCCTGCCAGGATGTTCATGTTCTGCACCGCCTGCCCGGAAGCCCCCTTCACCAGATTATCTATTGCCGAGACGATCACTATCCGGCCGCTACGCGGATCAATGGTCACCCCGATGTCGCAAAAGTTGCTCCCCCGTACAAAAGCCGTTGAGGGGAACACCCCCTTCGGCAGCACCCGCACGAAAGCCTCTCCGTCATAATCGTCATTGTACATATCCAGCAGTTGCTCCGGAGTCAGAGTGCTGGTGGGGTGGCAATAGATGGTGGAGAGTATCCCCCTGTTCATCGGGACAAGGTGAGGGGTGAAAGTCACGGTCACACCGCGCCCGGCAAGGAGGGTGAGCTCCTGCTCGATTTCCGGGATGTGACGATGCACCCCGCCGACACCGTATGCCTTGAAACCATCGTTAACCTCGCAGTAAAGATTGTCCACCTTTGCACTCCTCCCCGCACCGGACACACCGGACTTGCTGTCGGCGATGATCGAGGACGGATCTATCACCCCCCTTTTCAGGAGGGGGGCCAGGGCAAGGATGATACTGGTCGGATAGCACCCCGGATTGGCAACCAGGTCAGCAGCGGCTATCTCCTCCCTGCGTATCTCCGGCAGGCCGTACACAGCCCGTGGTAGCAGCTCCGGATTCATGTGCGGCTCGTACCACTTGCCGTAGACATCGGCATCGTGCAGACGATAGTCTGCAGAGAGGTCGACTACCTGCTTCCCCAGGGAGAGGAAGGTCGGCACGACCTCCATTGCCGCCTTGTGTGGCAGTGCGGTGAAGATCAGGTCCGCCTTCTCTGCAACCCGTACAGGCTCAAGATTCTCCAGAAGCATATCGCAGCGGCTACGAGCGCTCGGGAAAACATCGGAGAGTCGCTTGCCAGCGCTCTGCTCCGAGGTGACGCAGGTAACGGCTGCTTCCGGGTGGGCGTGCAGCAGGCGGATCAGTTCGACCCCCGTATAACCGCTGGCACCGACGACGGCAACTTTCAGCATATATGCTCCTTTCAGCAGCAAGCCGGCTCCAAACTACAGCTGCGGCGAGGCTGGACAGCTACATCTGTTGATGACACAAGAAAAAGGGGGAACCCGAACGGATTCCCCCTGTGATGCGACAGAACTGTGCAGGTCTGTTAACGCTTGGAGAACTGGAAGCTCTTCCGGGCGGCAGCCTTGCCGTACTTCTTACGCTCCTTGACGCGGGAGTCGCGGGTGATGAACCCGGCCTGCTTGAGGGGCGCACGGTAGGCGGCATCAACTTCGAGAAGAGCCTTGGTGATGCCATGCTTTATGGCACCTGCCTGACCGGAGTCGCCACCACCGCGCACCGTAACGTAGATATCGAACTTACCCACGTTCTCGGTCAGCTCCAGCGGCTGACGGATGATCATCTTGGAGGTCTCGCGGCCGAAGTAGTCGTCGATGTTCTTGCTATTGACGGTGATTACGCCGCTACCCGGGGTAAGCCATACGCGAGCAATGGAAGACTTTCTCTTGCCTGTACCGTAATACTTGGTTGCTGCCATTTCCCTATCTCCTGGTCTCTATTATCGTGGTTTAGATTTCGAGTTTCTTCGGCATCTGAGCCTTGTGCGGATGCTCGGAACCGGTGTAGATCTTCAGCTTGCTCAACATGTGGCGTGCAAGCTTGTTCTTGGGGAGCATCCCCTTGACAGCCTTCCTGATCAGCTCCTCGGCATCCTTCTCCAGCAGCTTGCCGGCAGTGATCGCCTTAATGCCGCCGGGGAAACCGGAGTGGCTGTAGTAGGTCTTGTCGGCCAGCTTGTTGCCGGTAAGTGCGATTTTCTCAGCATTGACCACGATGACGAAATCACCGGTGTCAACACTGGGGGTGTAAATCGGCTTCTTCTTGCCGCGCAAAATGGAGGCAATCTCCGTGGCCACACGGCCAAGAACCTTGTCTTCTACATCAACGAGGTACCAGTCCCTGGTGAACTCGCCCTCTTTAGCTACCTGTGTCGTCTTCATTGCAACCTCACAACTATCTGGATGATATACCCTGTTTCACGGAAAGTTCGTAAATTAAATCATATGCGGGACTCTGTCAAGCAAAATCTCAAGCCCGCATCAATAATAGACTTCCACCAGGCAGAGGCCGTGAGCCGGAGCAGTTGGCCCCGGCCGGAGGGTCGGGTCCGCCAGACAGGCGGCCACATGGTCGGGCGCCATCCTCCCCTGGCCAACTGCCGCCAGCGTGCCTGTCATGATCCTCACCATGTTGCGCAGAAAACCTGAGCCATAGACATCTATGACAACAAGCTCCCCCTGGCGGCTGATGTTCAGGTCATCGATACGGCGAACAGTCCTCTCCGCCGAGCAACCGCTGGTACGGAATGCTGCGAAGTCATGGGTGCCGACGAAATGGCCGGCGGCGATACGCATCCTCTCAAGATCCAGATCTCCGCGGGAATGCCAGGCATAAAGCCTTGCAAGGGGCGAACGGCGCTGGGCAAGCAGGATGGTGTAGCGGTAATGCTTCCCCCTGGCGTGGTAACGGGGGCTGAAGTCAATGGATACCTCCTCGGCATGGCGCACGGCTATATCCAGGGGGAGGTGGCTGTTCAGCCCGTCCGCATAGGCGCTCATGGGGAGATCCCGAGACGTGCGAAAGCAGGCGACCATCCCCCTGGCATGGACACCGGCGTCGGTCCGGCCGGAGGAGTAGAGGCGCACCTCCTCCCCAAGGAGCCTTGCCAGGGCAGCCTCCATAACCTGCTGGATGGAGGTGCCGTTCGGCTGCAGCTGCCACCCCGCATAGTTGGTGCCGTCGTATTCGACTATCAGCTTGATCTGGCGCATATCTCGCTTGCCTGCAAAACGAAAGCGCCCCGGAGAGGCGCTTTCTAAGCACTGCCGAGAACGCGGATTTCGAGACAAGATCAAGGCTGCCGAGGCGGGATACGGAGGCGTAGCCGCGCTACGCCGCACGCGCACCCCCGAAGGCTTGCGCAGATATTGTCCGGAAGTCGCGTTCCCCCCTACTTCTCCAAGAGGATGCGGAGCATTCTCCTCAGCGGCTCCGCCGCACCCCAGAGAAGCTGGTCGCCGCAGGTGAACGCCTGGATATACTCGGGTCCCATCTTCATCTTGCGTACCCTGCCGATGGGAACGGTCAGGGTACCCGAAACCGCGGCCGGAGTCAGCTGGGAGAGAGTGTCAGCCTTGGTGTTGGGGACCAGCTTGACCCACTGGTTGTCATGCGCAATCAGCTGCTCGATGTCGGCCAGGGGGAGATCCTTGTTAAGCTTGATGGTCAGGGCCTGGCTGTGGCAGCGCATGGCACCTACCCGGACGCAGATGCCGTCAACGGGGATAGGATTGGCGGTGCCGAGGATCTTGTTGGTCTCTGCAAACCCCTTCCACTCCTCGCGGCTCTGGCCATCCTCGACCTCGCGGTCGATCCAGGGGAGGACATTGCCAGCCAGGGCATAGCCGAACTCCTTCTTGGGGAGAGCTTCGCCGCGCAGGGTAGCGGTCACCTCCCGGTCGATGTCCAGAATGGCCGAGGAGGGGTCCTTGAGCAGGTGGGCAACCGAAGCATGGAGAACCCCCTTCTGCACCAGTAGCTCCCTCATGTTGGGGGCGCCGGCGCCGGAGGCGGCCTGGTAGGTCATGGAGGAGAGCCACTCCACCAGCCCGGCGCGGAACAGGCCGCCCAAGGCCATGAGCATCAGGCTGACGGTGCAGTTACCGCCGATGAAGTCCTTTTGGCCGTTGGCCAGGGCGCTGTCAATGACACCCCGGTTCACCGGATCGAGGATGATGACCGCGTTATCCTCCATGCGCAGGGTCGAGGCGGCGTCGATCCAGTAGCCGTTCCACCCCTGCTTGCGCAGCTCCGGGTGAACAGCCTTGGTGTAGTCCCCCCCCTGGCAGGTGATGATGATATCGAGCTTCTTCAACTCCTCGATGTCATCGGCCCGCTTCAGGGTACCGCCCCCCATGGGGGCCGGCTGCCCGGCCTGGGAAGTGGTGAAGAACACCGGCTCGAAACCGAGGCTAAAATCATTCTCCTCCTGCATACGCTGCATGAGGACCGAACCGACCATACCGCGCCAACCGACGATGCCGACTTTCATAGTCATGCTCCTTTACTATATTTAGTGTGAATCAATAAACCATGCAAACCAGCAGCGCCAGATTTGAGATGATACCAAGGCGCCGGGGCGGAGGCTCCGCAGGCGTACCGAAAGGTACGTCGAGGAAGCCGACGACGCGGTAACGCCGGTAGCGCTCAAATGTGGCGTTGCCTACAGC
The DNA here is from genome assembly GCA_937871715.1 of uncultured Geobacter sp. Lineage (GTDB taxonomy): Bacteria > Desulfobacterota > Desulfuromonadia > Geobacterales > DSM-12255 > CALMBF01. The sequence continues at coordinate 22,425 of CALMOE010000020.1, forward strand.
GCCGCGATTATGGCGTCGCCCATCTCTTTCGTATTGACCAGCTTCTCGCCGTCCTTCTGCTGGTAGATGTCCCTGGTCCTGTACCCCTGGTCAAGAACCTTGGCCACGGCGTTATCGATGGCGTCGGCCGCCTCAACCATGCCGAAGGAGAACTTGAGCATCATCCCCATGGAGAGGATCTGGGCAATGGGGTTGGCGATCCCCTGGCCGGCGATGTCAGGCGCCGAACCGCCAGAGGGCTCGTACATGCCGAAGGTCCCCTCTGCCAGGGATGCGGAGGGGAGCATCCCCAGGGAGCCGGTCAGCATGGCCGCCTCATCGGAGAGGATGTCGCCGAACATGTTCTCGCAAAGGATGACGTCAAACTGCTTGGGCCAACGAACCAGCTGCATGGCGGCGTTGTCCACGTACATATGGGTCAGCTCAACATCCGGATACTCCTTGGCAATACCGATCACCACCTCGCGCCAGAGGACGGATGATGAAAGGACGTTGGCCTTGTCGATGGAACAGACCTTCTTCCCCCGCTTGCGGGCAGCCTGGAAGGCCACGTGGGTGATCCGCTCGATCTCCGGCACGGAGTAGCGCATGGTGTCGAAGCCGACCCGCTCACGCCCCTCACCCTCGATACCCTTGGGCTGGGCGAAGTAGATGCCGCCGGTCAGCTCGCGGATGACCAGTACGTTGAAGCCTCCGCTGATCACCTCCTCCTTGAGGCTCGATGCGCCGGTCAGGGAAGGGAAGATGATGGCCGGGCGAAGGTTGGCGTAGAGTCCGAAGATCTTGCGCAGCGGCAGGAGCGCCCCCCGCTCCGGCTGTTCGTCCGGCGGCAAAGACTCCCACTTGGGACCGCCAACGGAGCCGAAGAGTATCGCGTCAGAAGCTTTGCAGGTATCGATGGTGGTCTGGGGGAGCGCCTTCCCCTCGTTGTCTATGCCGGCGCCACCCACATTGGCGTGGGTCCGTTCAAACTTCACGTCGTACTTCGCTTCCACTGCATCCAGAACGCGCAGCGCCTCGGACATGACCTCAGGCCCGATCCCGTCACCCGGTAGAACCGCGATTTTGTGTGCCTTCCCCATAACCCCTCCATAGATATCTGTAAAAACCTGTGAATGATAGTAATCAGCCGTGCGTATTGTCAATAAAAAAGGGGGTGATCCGAGCTCATGTGAAATGCCCCTTGAGACGATCGAACTGCTCGCTGCGCAGATACTCCACCAACACGTACGGCGGGGCCATCCAGAGAAGCGCCATCAGCCCCCCCCCGAAAAAGCCGGTTGCATAATAGCCGATGGAGGCGCTTTCCGAAGCCCTGGCCCACCAGGCCGCCAGATCCACGAGCTCAGTCAGGGCGCCGATGGCCATGCCTGCCCAGCCGCAGGTTTCAAGCCAGCCGATGGCCCTGGCCTGCAGACAGAGGAACCGGTTGGCTACAAAGACAATAACTGCCCCGTAGACTATCATGAGCAGTGGGGTCAGGCCAAACCGCCAGAAAAGCGAGAAGCCTGTCAGCGCCTGTTCCCCGGAGAGGAGGATGGCCTCCGCTTCTTTCACTTTTGCCAGGTACTCCATGTACCTGCTGACACCAAAAACGGCCAGGACAAAGGCAACCGCTATGGAAAGCCAGCCGGTGACCCGCAGGGAGAATGGCGCTCCAGAAGCCCCGAGGAGAGTGATTGGCACCTCCACTTCCGGCGCCTCCATACCGTACTTCCTGCGGGACTCCTCGTCGCGGCGCCGCTCCTCTGGCGTCATTGGCGGCGTATCTGCAGGTGCCTCGGCCTTCCGGCTGCTAGCACCAACCACACGCCGGTGAATGTAGTCCGCCACCACCAGGCCGCACTTCGGGCAGACGGAGAACTTCTCCTCGGAAAAGGTCGCGTACTGGCACGATGGGCAGCTGTCAAGCATGGCCACACCCTCCCCCCCCTGGGGGCGCTCGACAACGAAGCGGGCCTTGCAGCGGGGGCAGTTAAGGGCAGTGCCGGTGGCCGGGATTGCCGCCTCATCAATATTTCCAGTCAGACTACACTCCGGGCATTCGATTCTCATAACTCAAGGTCACCTGTATGCTAGATTAGGGGTTCCAATCTCCCCGATTCGGAGGATGGAAACCACCTGCCGTATTCTGTCATTCACAATGCCATAACCGTACAAGATGCTGCCAGCCTCAATCAACCCGCACGATCATCCCCCCCGGTTGCAGGTCGAACAGTTCGCCACGCCAGCGGATCCGGCGACCGAGGAACGAAAGCGCCCAGCAGAGGGAGTAGAGTAAATCACGCAGCGGCAGCAGCCAGAGATAACCGGGGAGCAGCCCGTCCCGGACGTGGCAACGGCTGAACATCAGGGCAACCAACCCACGGGCAAGGAGGAGGAGGGTGATGGCAGTCGCCACGTCGGCCCCCCCTCCGGAGGACGCCAGGGCGACAAGCCCCCCCCAGCATGGCTGGGTGATACCGGAGACAAGATAACCACCGGGGCGGGAGACTCGCATGGTCCGGCACCAGCGGAGCTGTCGGGAAAGAACCTGGCGAAGGCTCTCCCCGCGAGAGTGGCAGATGACGATCTCTGACGAGAGCTCCAGCCTCCACCCCGCCCTGGCAATACGATTGCCAAGCTGGTAGTCATCGGCAAGAAAACCAGCAAGGGTATGGAATCCGCCGATCTGCAGCAGCGCCTCCCGCCGGCAGGCCATGGAAGCACCGAGGGCGAAGCTGAGCCCCTCAAGCCCGCGGGCCGCCAGTACGTTGGGGATCATCTCCGTTGAGAAACCGAGGGCCTCAATTACATTTGCCCCCCCACTCCCCCCGGCACTACGGTAGAGGTTAGTCACCAGCCCAACCTTCGGGTCGGCAAAGGGGGCAACTGTTGCCCGCAGGTAGCCCGGCCCGACCCTGACATCGCTATCGGCAATGACGATTATGTCATGCCGTGCGCAGGGGAAGGCATTGATCAGGTTTCCCACCTTGCCGTTGGCCCCGTGGGTGGTTCCATCTATCACCAGCTCGGGTGGGTTGTCGTGGAACTGGGCCTGCAGCCGCTTTATGATTGGAATGACAGGATCATCGGGGGAGGCAAGGGCGAAGATGATCTGGAACTCGGGGTACTCCTGGCTGCAGAAAGAGGCGAAGTTTTCAAAGGCATCCGGATCGAGCCCCTTCACCGGCTTGATGATCGTCACCGGCGGAAAGAAATCCCCCCTTGGCGGAGCCTGGCGAAAGAAGCGTGCCGCGCACCATAGAGTGAGGACCCCGAAGAGGCAGGAGGGGAGGATGCAGAGATATGGCAGCAGATCCTTCGTCATGGCTGGGAGATTAGCACCCTGCAAGAGGGGGCGCAAGATTTTCAAGCGCCAATTGCATTGCCGCAGTCACTATGCTAACTTTGCGGGAAATCCCCGCGCAGGAGCCCCCATGGACTTCAACATCGCACTGGCACAGATCAAGCCGAAACTAGGCTGCCTTCGGGACAACCTCGCCCTGGTGGAGGCAGCCATAGAGAGGGGCATACGGGAGAAGGCCGACCTGATCCTCTTCCCCGAACTGGCCCTTACCGGCTACTTCCTCAAAGACCTGGTACCCGACATCGCCCTGCGCCTCGACTCCCCGGAAATAGCCCGGCTGAAGAAACTCTCCAGCCGCATCGCCATTGCCGTCGGTTTCGTCGAGGCAACCAGCGACTACCGTTTCTTCAACAGCGCCATATTCCTGGATGGCGGCGAGATCCGCCACCTGCACCGCAAGGTCTACCTACCCACCTACGGTCTGTTCGATGAGCAGCGCTACCTGGCCCGCGGGGAGCGTTTCCGTGCCTTCGACAGCCGCTTCGGGCGGATGGGGATGCTCATCTGCGAGGATTTCTGGCATCTCTCCGCACCTTACATACTGGCCATGGACGGCGCCACCACCCTCCTCTGCCTCTCCAGCAGCCCCGGCAGGGGGCTTTCGGAGAGCGAGAGCCTCGGCTCCAGCATAGCCTGGCAGCGGCTGACCGCCACCACCGCCACCTTCCTCAACGCCCGGGTAATCTACTGCAACCGGGTCGGATTCGAGGACGGGATCAACTTCTGGGGTGGTTCGGAAGCTGTCTCCCCTTCCGGTGTGGCCACGGCCAGGGCAAAGCTGCTGGAAGAAGACTTCGTGGTTGCCGCCATACAGGAGGGGGAATTGAGGCGGGAGAGGATCTTCTCACCGCTGATGCGGGACGAGAACCTCCCCCTGACCCTGCGGGAGCTGCAGAGGATCGACGCGGAAGGGGGACAGCGATGAGCCGTCTATCAGTCAATACCCGGCTGCTGCGCAGGATAGTCGTGGATTTCGTCCGGGAAGAGATTCTCAAGACCGGCCTGAAAAGAGGGGTGCTCGGGCTATCCGGCGGGATCGACTCCGCCCTGGTGGCCTTCATCGCCGCCGAGGCCCTGGGGCCGGAGAACGTCCACGCCGTCTGCATGCCCTACAAGAGCAGCAACCCGGAGAGCGAGGCCCACGCGCGCATCGTCGCCCAGGCATGCGGCATCAACTTCACGGTCGTCCCCATAACCCCCATGGTGGACGCCTACTTCGAAAGCTTCCCCGATGCCGACAACATGCGCCGCGGCAACAAGATGGCGAGGGAGAGGATGACCATCCTCTTCGACCACTCGGCCCTCCACGGCGCACTGGTCCTGGGTACGAGCAACAAGACAGAGCTCCTCCTGGGATACGGCACCCTCTACGGCGACATGGCCAGCGCCCTAAACCCCATCGGCGACCTCTACAAGAGCCAGGTCTGGCAACTCTCCGAGGAGATGGGGGTCCCTAGGGAGGTGATCGAGAAGAAGCCCTCCGCCGACCTCTGGGCCGGCCAGACCGACGAGCAGGAGCTGGGTTTCACCTACCGGGAGGTGGATGAGCTGATGTACTGCATGGTTGACCTGCGCATGACGACGGAGGAGCTGATCAAAGAGGGATTTGCCGACGACTTCATCGCCAATGTGCAGGGGAAGATCAAGAACTCACACTTCAAACGAAGACTCCCGATCATCGCCAAGGTCTCCAACCGGACCATCGACCGGGATTTCCGCTACTCCCGCGACTGGGGGAAGTAGCCGGATGCCTAAGGCCGGGAAAGGCCACGCCAACAGCGGCCTCGGCTCCCGTGGGGAGGAGCTGGCCGCCTCCTGGCTGGAGAAGCACGGCATCCGGGTGGTGGAGCGGAACTTCCGCTGCAAGGGGGGGGAGGTGGACATCGTCGCCAGGGACGGCGCGACGACGGTCTTCGTCGAGGTGAAGACCCGCCGCACCATGGAGTACGGCGTCCCCCAGCTGGCCCTCACCCCCTTCAAGCAAAGACAGATCAGCAAGGCCGCCCTCACCTGGCTCCTCAAGCACCGCCAGCCCGACTCCCCGGCCCGCTTCGACGTCATCGCCATCGTCCTGGAATCGGATGTCACCTACCGCATCGAGCATATCAGGGACGCCTTCGAACTGGCGTTCTAAATTTTACTCTCGCTAAAATTTTTCCACTCCGCTATACTCCCCCCATGAGCAACCTCGCCTTTTTCCTCATAATCACCTCCTCAGTCATGCACGCCCTCTGGAACCTCCTGGTCAAGCAGAGCAGGCAGAAGACGGTCTTCATCTGGTGGATGTTCGTCAGCTCCGGGCTCCTCTTCACCCTCTGCCTCCCCTTCATCCCCGGGCCTATACCGGTTCCAGACCGGCAGATCATCCTCATCTGCGCCGGCGGCGGGGCCTGCTTCGTCCTCTACCATCTCCTCACCGGCAGGGCCTACCGCTCCGGCGACCTGTCCCTCACCTACCCCCTCTGCCAGACCTCCATGGTCTATGTCCCAATCTGGGGCGGGCTACTCATCGGTGAGCGACTGACCCCCATAGGGGTGAGCGGCATCGCCCTGGTGGTGCTCGGTGCCTATACGGTTCAGATGCAGCGCCTCGGCCTGGGGGAGATACTCCGGCCCTTCCGCAACCTGAAGGACGGCTCGGTGCGGGCCGCCCTGGCCGCAGGGTTCGTCTACTCCTTCGGAGCCATGCTGGACAAGGCCGGGGTGCAGCGCTACTCGCCACTTTACTTCACCTGGATGATGGTCATAGTCATGCTCCTCCTCATGACCGCCAACCTACTCCGTACTCGCTACCGGGGGCAAGTCGCCGCCGAGTGGCGGGAGAACTGGAGGAAAATCCTCTTGAGCGGACCGATCATGATGGCCTCCTTCCTCACCTTCCGCTATGGCCTGAAGCTCGCCCCAATGAGCTACGCCGTGCCGGTGCGACAGGTGAGCATTCTGGTGGGGGTTCTCATCGGCGTGATCTTCCTCGGCGAATCCTTCGGCAGAGTCAGGCTCGCCTCCGCGGCCCTCATCCTGGCCGGCGCATTCCTCATCAGGCTGGGGTAACAGCGGTCGCCCGACAGCATAGACAAAACCATCTCCCATCCCTGCCAACATAAAAAGGGGGCCGCTCATCGTCAAGTGTAAGCGGCCCCCTTATTTTCATCATCTTCCCGGCCTGTCAATAGTCGGTGAAGAGCAGGAGGTTGGGGGAGTTGCGCCCGGTACTCTTCACCACCCCTGGGGTTGCCTTGGCGGTAATGGCAGCAGCCACATCTGCGGGAGTTGCTGCCGGGTTAAGCTGCAGGTAGAGCGCCGCAACTCCGGTCACATTGGGTGTTGCCATTGATGTGCCGCTGATGGTGTTGGTTGCCGTATCGCTGCTGTTCCAGGCGGAGGTCACCGCCGATCCCGGAGCGAACAGGTCCAGGCACGGGCCGTAGTTGGAGTAGGAGGCTCGGGAGTCGCTGGAGGTGGTGGCACCTACCGTCACGGCCTGCGGTACCCTGGCCGGCGAGAACTTGCAGGCATCCCTGTTGCTGTTTCCGGCGGCGATCGCATAGGTTACCCCGCCGGCGATCGATGCCTTGACCGCATTGTCAAGGGCGGTGGACGCCCCTCCACCCAGGCTCATGTTCGCCACGGCAGGAGCAGCCTTGTGACCGGTGACCCAGTCAACCCCGGCAACGACCCCGGAGATGGTGCCGGATCCGCTGCAGTTAAGGACTCGCACGGCCACCAGGCTGACGTTTTTCGCCACCCCGAAGTTGAAGCCGCCGACCGTGCCGCTCACATGGGTGCCGTGACCGTTGCAGTCGATGCCGCTGCGGCCATCACCCACCGCATCATAACCTACCGAGGCGCGGCCGGTGAACTCGCTGTGGGTGGGGCGGATGCCGGTGTCGATGATATATGCGGTAACCCCCGTCCCGGTGCTCGTAAAGCCGAAGAAACCATCCAGCGGCAGCTGGCGCTGGTCTATCCGGTCCAGGTTCCAGGTGGAAACGCTTTGCGCGGTTTCTATCCCAAGGGAAACCCTCTGGTCAACCTCAATGAACTCCACGTTCGGGTTGTGCCTCACCCCCTGCAGTGCCGCCTCGGGGAGACTTGCGGCGAACCCCCTCAGGGCATGGCTATATCTGTAGTGGATCTTGCCGCCGGCCCGCTCGGCGGCATAGGCTGCCCCGTCAACATCATGGCCTTCGCTCCCCTGGCTGAAGACTACGATATAGCGCCCTGAAATGGCGTCGACGCTGTCCGCGGCCATAACCGGCGCCTCGCGTCCGGATCCTCCCCCCTCTGACTGACCGGCAAGGGGGAGGGAGAGGCAACCGGCAAAGATTGCGGTTAATAATTTTCTGTCCATAATCTCTCCTCCTTCTCCATGCTGCATACTTCCCCAAGTAAAGCTCTGTTCACGGTTCAGCAGAGCCGAAACCACCAATTTCCTTTTTTCTAATTTTACCACCCCTGTCGAAGGGAGAAAAGGAAAAGGAGCGACAAGGAGCTAACCCTTCTCCACCAGGACCACGAACGGCGCCGCATCGGAGCGGTTCAGCTGCCTGGCCTGCCAGACGTTGAAACCGTGGGGGTGCAGGCCTTCGGCCCACGCCCGCACCTCGCCCCACTCGGCCCCACCGTCGTGGCCGGTGTAGACGGCGATCAGCAGGATTCCACCCGTGGCCAGCAGGTCGGCCGCCTGCTGCAGGGCGACAAGGGTGGTCTCCCCCCTGGTGGTCAGGGCGCGATCTCCGGCCGGCAGGTAACCGAGGTTGAAGACAACCGCGGCCAGCGGTCCCTGCACCACCCCCTTCAACCCCTCATGCCC